>NZ_JAYWFT010000095.1:0-90337 GCF_043778725.1 Flavobacterium sp.
CCACACAATCAGACATTTGTTGTTTTATATTTTTCAAAAAATGAATGTCATGAACTTCGGCTTTTGTAATATCTAATGAATGAAAAACTCCTGAAATTGAACAAACTCCATGAAGTTTATATCCATAAAACCAGTTGTTTTGAGAAGCACAAAATCCTTTTGATGGAGCAGTTTCAAATTCATCTTTACAGATTTTAACTCTATTATGACGAGAAAATTTACATATTTCTAAAGGCATACTGTCAACAATAAAATAATCTTCAAATTCAAGAAAAAAAGAAGCTAATTTGGTTCTGATTTCTTCGGAAAAAAAGAACAGTTTTCTTCGCCTTTTATTAAACTGACTTCTATCAATTAGATTGAAAATTTCATTGGAAGTTATCTGTTTAAAAAGAGCATTTTCACTATCAATTGACATAAATTCAGCAGTTAGGCTCAATGCAACTACTTCTAAATCAGACATTTTTTGTTTTCTACCAACATCTGATTTATATTCTAATTCGCAATTCAAAGAACTTATAACTTCTAAAACTCTAAAATAATTTTTTACTATATTTGACATAGATATTGGTTGTTTAGCGACTTCAAGATACTGAATTTCAGTATCTTGACCAGTATCTAATCAATTTATTTTACTTTAAATAATTACACCCAACGGGTTGTCTTAATAATTATTTTTATATCTATTTTAGGTTTTACTGTCGTAATAATTTATGTGCTAATTTATTAAATAAGTTGGAGTTGATTGTAAGTGTAAATACTTATTTTTAATGAAGTTAATTAGGTCAAACAATAAGTTTTTTTATAAAATTCTACAGTTTAATTTATTTGTATTTATTTTGAATATGCGCCGTCAAGGTGTTGCATTTGAAGGTAAAGAAAGAGTACTGTCTATTTTACTTTGTTTTTAAAGCTCTTAACCCCATAACATTCGCTTCTTTTTCTAGACTAGTATCCTTCTTTATGGTTGTATTATCTTTTATTTGCTTGGTGGGCTTTACTCTTCCTTGTTTTTGTTGTACTATATGAAAAGCTTCGTGAGAGAGGTGTTTTTCTTGACCTGTACCAAAATTAATGTCAGTACCTTGAGCATAAGCCTGTGCTTGTAGTTGGGCAGGTTTTTTAGAGTCGTAATGCACTTTGACATCGTCCATAGCTATATCCGATAGGTTTTCAATACCTGATTTTAGGTTGTCTGGTAAATCTGTATTGTTTTTCTTTTTTTGGTTGACTTCTGCTTTTTGTACTTGAGCCACCTGTATAGCAAGTCGGCTATTATTTATTATGGGTAAATTGTTCTCTTGAACTCTACTTTTATTTTCAGATGTCTTGTTGGTGTTTGTATTCATCTCTGGGCGGATTCAAGACCTTAATGCAACAAGGTCAGTTAATATTTTAATAATCAAATTTAGTTTTTTATTTCAAATCGGCATCATTTCAGAATAACTTTTTTGGCTTTTTTAAAGAGCCAAAAGTTATTTCCGAAATAGGCTTGGTTTAAGCAGCATGATTAGTTATTTCTTGGTTCATAATTTCATTAGGAGTTTTGTATGCTAAAATCTTTCTAGGTCTGTTGTTTAAGCTGTTTTGCGCATGTTTAAGCTGTTCACTACTATATTGTTGAAGTCAGTTCCTTTTGGAAAAAATCGTCTAATTAAACCGTTTGTATTTTCGTTAGTTCCTCTTTCCCATGATAAATATGGATTAGCAAAAAAGATATCCATTCCAGTTATTTCTGTGAGCCATTTGTGATTTGCCATTTCCAATCCGTTGTCGTAAGTCATTGTTTTTCTGATGTATTTAGGTAAAGTGTTTAATATTTGTGCAAATTGTTGTGTTACAGTTATTGATTTTCTGTTCTGGATTTTGACAATAAAAGTGTATCTTGTTTTTCTTTCTACGATAGTTCCAATTGCACTTTTTTGTCCTAGACCAATCATTAAATCTCCTTCCCAGTGTCCGACTTCAAGGCATAGTTCAACGTGTTGTGGTCTTTGACTAATATTGACTTGGTCTTTAATTCGGACTCTGTTTTTTCCAAACTTTCTATTCTCTCTTCTTTTGTGATGATGATAGGGAAGAAGCTTGATTAGTTTTTTGCCTAAATAGGATTGTCTGTGCCTATAAATAGGCTGATAAATAGCTTCGTATGATATTGACATTACTGGGTCATTTGGATATAGAACTTTGATTCTACCACCAATTTGTTCAGGGCTAAAACCGGACAATAATCCTTTGTATACAAATAGTTTAAGTCTTTTGTAAGTATTGATTTTGTCTTTATTCCTCTTCTTTAAATAGTCCTGTTTAGTAAAGAAATGAGCGTTAGCAGCATTGTATATATCTGTAGGTTTTCTAACCCAATTATTGACTTCACGAGTAATTGTAGATCTGTTTCTATTTAGATGTTTGGCAATGTAACTTTTGGTCTTGTTTTCTTTGAGTAAAGCCTCAATAACAATCCGTTCATTTAAGGTTAATCTTCTACGTAGTTTTTCCATAATTCAACAAAGATAAAATTTATCATTTGTTGAATTAAGTTATTGAAATCGTCTGGTTTGCCCATTCTACAACATCAATTTTTTCTACTTGGAGTAATTCTTCTTTTATGTAACTCTTTGCCTTAATGCATTGTGGAAGTGTTAGGTTTTTATATTCTAAAATACCCGAATCGTAAAAGGAGTGGAGGTTGGTACCTCTACCATAAAAGTTTATTTGGTAATTGTTTCCGCCTTTATCTTCGCCGTAACCAACATGTAATGGTTGATGTAAATCACCTACTAAATGAAAAAGAATGCAAAGCTTGATTTTGACTTCTGCTTTTGTAAGTGCTTTGTAATTTTTTAGCTCTTCGATGGTTTTGGTGAGTGCACCAATACTATTTTCTTCATTATTTAGTGTTATTTTTTGACCTCTCTCTGCATTGATGTAGTGTAGCTTTCTAAGATAATCGTAGGTTTTGTCGCTTTTAATTTCATTCATCCAGTTGGTGGCATCTTGGATTGTCATACCATCAAGATACTCAGTAAGCACTTTTCTTTTGGCTGGATCTAAAAAATTAAAGGCGACCTCTGCTACTATAGCGTGGCCTTTTTGCCCCAGGCAAATGAAGTTGTAGATTGAAAAATTGTAAAGAAGGTCAGCAATAGTATAGTGTGTCGTTTCATTTTTGATAAATTAGTATCGAAAGGTATGCAGTTTTTTTTGTTGTAGCGGTGGTTATACTTTATTTTTTCCGGATAAATGCGGAGATAAATTTAGATAATCACTGCATTTAATTTTTTATTTATAGTTTTTCAGTTCATTAGCTAATTCCGTGCGAAGAACATTAGAGGTTCGATATTTCCTTTGTCTGCTTCACGAATGGCATTTATATATGATTTTCTGGTTTCGTTAGCCTTTATCTTATTGGAATGATTCCATGAAAAAATAGGAGCTTCAAAAATAGACTCAATAATACTATCTGCCATAATTCTTGAGTGCCTACCATTACCATTTGGGAAGCAGTGGATATTTACCAATCTATGCTTAAATCTTATGGCAATTTCATCTGGAGTGTAAGTGTTGTTTTCAATCCAATAGAGGGTATCATCCAATAAAACCTTTACATCCATACCTATTCTTATCCATGGTACTCCAATATTTTTTTCTGATCTTCTGAATTCGCCAGCCCAATTCCAAACTTCGCCCAGCATTCTTTTATGTAACGCTTTGATGAATTCTTCGGAAAGTATGGTTTCTTTTTTTAGTTTTTGACGCATAAGCCATTGTATCGCCTTCTCTATATTAAGTTGCTCGTATTCGTCCAGTTCTCCATGTGTAGTAATGGTCTTGATAAGCAATCCTTCTTTTTCTTCCTCGCTTAATGGCGTTTGCCCCTCCTCATATACAAACTCTAATCCCATAATGATTTGTGCATTTCACGTTTTAATTCGTTTGCCAATTCCATGATGGCGTTGTTTATTTGTTCGGGACTGTTGCCTTGGTTTTCCAATTTCATATTTTGATTTGTTCGCAAAACAATTCTTTGGGCAATTTTCGTGGCTTTAGCTGTTATCATTTCGTCAACGGAATTGTATTTGGGAACAAAACCATAGACAAAGTGCATGTCTAAAGCTTTCCCCATTTCCTTGAGGGATTTGATAGAGATTGATTCGGTTGCTTCTCGTTCTTCGATTTTTTTAATGCCTTGTTTTGTCATTTGGAGTTTTGCTCCTAATTGTTCCAAAGTCATATTTAGTGAAGTCCGGATGGTATAAATCCAACCTTGTTGTGGTACAATTACTTTTTCTGTACCTTGGAAAGGTTTTAGCTTTTTGTCAAGCTGTTCTATCAGTAGTTTTTTAGTACTTCGCATCACTATTACGTTTACAAATTTTGTCAAAAGTAAACCTATATATTTACAAAACAAAATAAAAGTAAACTTATACGTATACTATTTTTTATAAAAGTAAACATATAAGTTGATAAATTATAATTAAAGTAAATGGATGTGTTTACTATGATGCTTGACATTTCGAAAAAAAGACTAGCTTTACAGAGTGCGGAAGTCCTAAAGGCTGAATCCTAATTCCGTATAAAAATACACTTCTAGTGTCTTTTTCTTTTGAATTTTACGGATTCAGCCTTTAGGAGTTCCGCACTCTAAGTAATAAAATTAGATTTGTTCAAAAAAAATGTTTATAAAATTTGTTTTACTTTTTTATAAAATTTCTACCCATATTTTATCTTGATATTTAATATAAACTTCAAAGGTTGTCATTATTATTTCAATATTTTAAACTTACTTAGAAAAAATATTATCCGCATTTAATTTGCTCTTTACTATAGTGTGCTGTAAAGAGCAGGATTGAAATTGATTAAATTAACTCCATATTTCTTTTTAACAACGTATTAGGAATGTTGAGGAGTGTGCTTTTAACTCTTCTTATTTTGCTATTGATAATTGATTTTATAGAAAAGTAAATACAAAAAACAGCTATTAAGCTAATTAAACACGGAAGAAGTTTTCTCCATTTGAAATCAGAATTTATCCAGCTGATTACAGCAATACAAAAATAGATTATTGTGATTATCAGTAAAGCTGATAAAAATAGTAAGCTAATTATTAGAAATTTTATGTCAAAATGAATCCAAGTAAGTGGATTGATGATTATTGATTTTTGAAGAATTGGAAGAAAAAAAAAGTAGCGAATAGTAATTTTTGTTTCATGGTGTTTCAATAATTAATTGTTGGTTTGTATTATACGAAGTTATTAAAAAATCCAAATTATCAAGCGTTTTCTCACGAAAAATCTTTAAATATGCATTTCCTAAAAGATTTTAAATTGAAAACTGAACAAAAAATATTTTATTCATGGCAATCGGATTTACCAAAGGATAATAATCTTAATGGTATTAGACAATCGTTAAGAAATGCCGCAAATGAAATTGAAAATAATAATAATGAAATAAGAATTGATTTGGACGAGGCTACAAGAAACACATCTGGAAGTCCAAATATTCCTTTAACTATTTTTGATAAAATAGATTCTTGTGATGTATTTATTTGCGATGTTACAACTATCAATTCTGAAAATTCAGATAATCGAAAAATGCCTAATCCTAATGTATTGATAGAGTTAGGTTATGCCATTTCTGCACTTGGATGGTCAAGAATTATTATGGTTTTCAATACTAATTATGGTAGTTTTCCAAATGACCTTCCGTTTGATGTTGATAGACATAGAGCTACAGTGTTTTCAATAAAAGATAAAACTGATAAAGTTGGGAAAAGTCAATTATCGTCAGTTTTAAAAAATGCTATTGAAGCCATTATAAAAGCTGCACCTTTAAAACCAAATGAACTAAAAAAACTTTCACCTACTGAGATTAAAAGAAAAAAGGATGTAGAAAATTTGAAAACATTATTAAATTATGTTCATGTACCTACAGTAGATTTGTTTCTTGAAGATGTGCCATCGACAGTAATTGATGAAATATTTTACTATCAAGAAAGATTTAGAGAATTTTTAGAAAGTAATTCATTTCACATATATGATAAAAAACTACTTAAATTATTAATAGACTTAAACAATAATTGGAAAATAATATTATCATATGGCAAGCACTATGATTCTGAAAGAATTGGTAATAATTACAAATTTTATATACCTTGTCATGATAAACCTGATCATGCAGAAGCTTTTTCAGACTATAATTATCTATTGAAAGTAAGGTTGGAATTAGAAAAGAATTTTAAAAATCTCTTTAAATTGATACGACTAGAATCTCTTGAAATTGATTTAGACGAATCAAGTAAAAAAGCATTTGAAATGTACCAAGAACATAATTAAATCTCGGATTTACTTACTATGATAAGTTTTGAAATAAATGAACCTTTGTATAATGTCAAACTTTGAAAGTCTTAAATTGAAATTACGCCTAAACTGCCCAGTCTTGTTATTGTAGTATCAGATACTTTTTCGAGACAGGCTATACATAATAATCTCTCTGTACGACTAAAAGCAACATAACCAAGGCGTGGATAATCAGTTTTTTCATTGTCGCGTTTACTTTCTCTTATGGATCGGTCTGTTTCTAACCATAATAAAAGTTCTTCTTCTGTTTTAGCAATTGCAAGCACCGCTTCGGATTCCAAACCCTTAATAGTATGTATATTGGCAACAGTAACATAATTACCAACTTCTTTATTATTAAAATCGAATTTCAGATTTTCAATTTTTACTGGCAATCCCTCTTTGATTTCTAAATTAAGGACATTTTTAACAAATACTCCAAAAGTGTTTTCATTTGTTATAACCCCAGAATTTATAGCTTTGAATATTGCAACTGCATGTTTTCTAAGTGTAAATATATTCGTTTCATACTTAGTACAGAATTGTGTCTGATTCATTTGTAAAGTAGAAAGTAAAGTATCCTGAATGACTTTTATTGGGAGCAAACTAGAATTCTTTTTAGGATCCATATATTGATTATTTACTGCTGATTTTATACGACTAATAACATCATTTTTTTTAGCTAAAATGCACCTGTTCGTCATAGGAATTGCAATGTTTTCGCACCTAGTATAGAAAGTCTCAATTATTGGTTTTACTGTTTCCCATTGCGGAATAAATACTATTTCTTCACTAGAATCTTGTTCAGTTAATGAATTAAGTTCTTTTGATATAGACTTTTGCTCAAACTTTTGATTTTTAAAAGTTCTTCCATTAAAATGATTTAAAAATTTAACAATCTTAGATGTTGACCTATAATTTTTATCATTAATTTTTACATTATAACTATTACTTTCGGATGCTTTTAGAATAGGGATGTTTTTAAATTCCCTGATCGATGAATCAAAACTTTGAATATACTGTTCAGGGTCGCCGACACAATAAATTTTTGTTTTATTAATTTTTCTAATGTTTTCAATTATGCTGAATACTTCATTTCCAGAATCTTGAAATTCATCTATAAATAGATATTGCAGTCGATTACTTATTATTCTGCATATTTCAGTTTTTGACATACATTCTTTAGAAAGAGATAAGGTCTGGTCATATGTTATATATCCTCGTTTATTGAGTTTTTTTTTGATATTTGATTTAATAACTGCAGCATCTTGAATGTTCTTACTTCTTTTGCTTTTGTCTTTCATTTTTTCAACTTTTTTAAAGACGTCATCAATTCCACATTGTATGAAAAGCTTTTCTTTGCCAACTTCTTCAATACCATGCGATGAAAAAGGTATTATTATGAAGCGATTTAAGAATGAATGCATTGTACCTATAAAAAGGTTTTCAGGTATAATTATTCTTTTAGAAAGTCTGTTGTAAATGTTATTAGTTGCAGAATTAGTATAAGTAATTACCGCTAAGTATCTACTTGGAGATAAATCTTGAAGTGCTACAATTATGGATTCAACCATATTATAGGTTTTACCAGCACCTGGTCCAGCTATAATTAATTCTCCCTGCACTTTTTTAATTGCCATTGTTGTTCGTTTATGCTAAGAATTTTACACCATCACTTATGTAAGTAGGTATTACAAATTCATCATTGGATTCGATTAGATTAAGCATTAGGCTATATGCAAATTCTGATTTGTATTGTTCAATAAGTGCAAAATATTCATCAACTATTATAGGATTGCTTCCAATATTAGTAAAATATGATTTACCACTGTTAGGTCTTACTTCCTGAATTACTTGTAAAAGAATATCTCTCCCTTTACCACTCGTATTAACTGAAATTAAATCTTTCTCAAAAGTTGATTCTGTGGTAATGCCAACATGTATTTCTGAAACTCCAGAATATTTGGCGGCCAAATTATCAGCCCGATCTTTTGCTTTTGTATCTGAGTCACGATCCGTTAAGACTAGACACTTTTGAAAATAGCCATTTTTAATAATTTCTAAAAAATAACTGAATGCCAAACCGTTTACACTAATTACACAGCAACTTGATTTTTCAGTTGAATGCTTAATTATTTTTTCAAAAAAGATAGGCAATAATAATTTTTCAGATATGCCCTCAACTAAAATTACTTTTCTAGAATAGAAAAAGTTAGTATTTACTGCATCCAAGTATTTATTTAGATATTTAATTTGTTTTTTACCCAGAGCATCAGCACTGAATCCGTCAAGAATATAATGTGATACTATTTGATTATCCTTTCTATAAAGTACGACTGTATTTTCAAAATCAATTTTAGTAGTAATATGTGTTGAATGAGAAGTGATAAGTAGTTGAATATCTTTTCTATACTCTTTTTGATTTGCTGTTTTTATTAAAGATTCAATGTTGTGTGCTAAATGGTCTTGAAGGTTTGGATGTAAATGTGATTCAGGTTCTTCAAGTCCAACTACTCTGAAAAAAGAGCTTTGCGCTCTAGTTACATCTTCGATATATGATAAAACCAGAGAAATAAATAAAAGGTTATTTCTTCCAGTACCATTTCGTTCTATTTTTATTGGATTATCGCCATATATTAAACTGATTTTTTTTAGTAAATCTGAAACATCAGGAAGTGTAAATATTAAATCAACAATATTTGTTGTATCATCAGTAGCTAATGATATTTTATCCAATTGAACAGAAATACCTTTTTTTATTTCCTGTAATGCTCTATTTTCATTTATTGCCTGTTGTAAACCTACAAGTTGACCTTTTAAATCTTGGTATTCTTTTTCTTCTTTTGAATTTAAAATTCTAAAAAGTAATTTATTATTATGACTTGCTACTAATTCAGTACCGGCATCCCTAAGCGCATCGAGAAGCTCAAACCGTAATTGGTTTAGGTGATAAGTATTTGCTTGGGTACTTTTTCCTAATCCACCATAAATGCTATAATGGTATTTTGAGATAGGAAAGTTGATTAAATCAAGCTTGGCACTTTCAGGAAGTTTTTCATATACAGCTTCAGTATTTTCATTTTTAAATTTTGTTATAAAATTTCGCTGTTGTTGAAGTTCCTCTTGTTTATTAAAATTAGTTACTGGTGCAAATACATAAGATATAGTTGCTTCACTGAACTTCGGATTACTGTACCAATCTGATATAACAGATTCTTGGTCATCATCCCAATCCTTTAATGTTGCTTCAATGATGATTTCTGGAAATTCTATAGTTTCAATTGAAACTGTAAAATCTAGTACTTGTCTTTTAAAATCTAATAATGTATCATAATTAAAATCTGCCACCTCTAGAAATCTTTTTTTGAAGAACGATACATCTTGCCCAAAGATTAAGCCTAGTGAATCCAACAAATTAGATTTACCAACGTTGTTTTCGCCAATTATTAGAGTAAGGGGTTTTAGTTCAATTGTAAAGTCCCTAAAACTTCTATAGTTTTTTATTGTAAGTTTTGATATATACATTTAAAGTTTTTTTTAGTTAAATGATTTCGGATTTATATTTAAATTTTTTTAAGTTGAGTAATAATCATTTTAAGCCTTCTGATTAAATCATCGTAAGTAAATATATCAATTACATTCTTATACTTTCGTTTAATAATTTCAAAATCATGAAGTTGATTTTTATCCATTTTGTTATCTCTTCCCATAATAATTATGGCGCTTGGATTTGTTATCCTGATTTCCAAATTATCGGGCAATTCATCTTTATATTTTTTAGTAAGCTTGTTTTCTATTTCTTTTCCTGATTTATTTAAGTAAAAAATATATTTTTCAATTTGCATTATAGTGCCAGATAAGTCCCTATTAGGAATGTGATTATCTCTATATGTTATATCTGAAACAATATTTTTTTCAAAAGGAATTTTTATTTCAACTATATCTAGATTGCCCATAAAATCTATCAAACCATAATCTAATCTACGATTTTTATTGCTGTAAATATCAAGGAAATGCACTTCTTTAAATACAGCTATGTACTTAGGGAAAAGTAAAAGTATGATTTGAATTATTTCAGATTGCCATTGGTTTTCATTGTAATTTATTTCATTATTTAGCATTGATTCTAAACGTTCAACTAAGGTCTGGTACTTAATAATTTCAGATTCCTTAAAGGTCTTTCTAATTTTGCTTTCAATGAGAGGAACTTTTTTATTCATATAATCATTATACGCTAGCTCCTTATCATCAACATTCTTAAAATAATTCTTTAAAATTGAAGTAACTTTTGCCTGGCGGTAAAGTTTTATTTCTTGAGTTGTTGGAAATATTTTAATCAAATTAATAAAGTCAATATATGGCAAATTTTTATCAACTGCACCTCCAATATAGAGGTCTTTTTTGAGAAGTGAATCTATCTGATATAATAGCGATATTTTTGATTTGGCTACGAAAGTAGTTTCGTTTAAGTTTAGGTTTTTATAAAAATAAAAATCATTTTTTAATCCAAATACAGAATTATCAATGGTGGATTCAATTAATAAATGCGAAGGCCTTTTGGTTACTTAATTTTTGTAAATATACTTCATTTGGAGAATTAAATTGATGTCTTTTTCTAGGACGATTATTTAATTTTTCTATTACAGTTTCAACTTGTTCCGCAGTTATTAAACTGAAGTCTGAACCTTTTGGAAAGTATTGTCTTATTAATCCATTTAAATTTTCGTTTGCACCTCTTTCCCAACTACAATAAGGGTTAGCAAAATAATAATCAATTTCTAACGCAGTAGCTATTGACTGGTGCTTTGCAAATTTTTTTCCATTATCTGATGTTATTGTTTGTAGAAACGGCTTCCAGTTTTCTAATAATTCAATAGTTGCATTCTTGACAATTTCGGCATCTTTACTTTCTATTTTTTTCATTTGTAACATTCCTGTTGCTCTATCGTTTATTGTTAGTAATGCTCCTTTATGGTCTTTTCCAATCACTAAATCTATTTCTAAATCTCCAAATCTCAGTTTTTCTTCTACTTCTTTTGGACGGTTTTCTATTCCAATTCTTCCAACTATTTGTCCTCTTTTATCTTTTGACGCACCTCTTTTTCGATAAGTTTTACCTTGGTTTCGAAGATGACAATATAGGTTTCCATTTTGCTTTTTATCGTTCCAAACATATTTATATATTGTTTCAATACAAACACAATTAACATTGTCTTTTAAGGCTTTTCCAACTATTTGCTCTGGAGAAAGATCTTCAATAATTAAACTTTTAACGTAAATTTTAATTTCATCAGTAAAGCATTGGTTTTTAGGCTTTTCTTTGTGTCTTTTGCTGCATTTCCGAATGGCTAAATTGCCTTTGTAAACAGTACTACGAGCGTCTGAATTACGATTAATTTCTCTATAAATTGATGAAATATGTTTATTTAATTCTATAGATATTTGTGGTTTAGATACGTTTTGTTGCAAAAGAACTTCTAATTTGTATCTTTGTTCAACGGTAAAATGGTTCATACTTTTGCGAATTTTAGGCGAGGAGCAAGTAAAACAAATTTTTCCATTTCAGCAAACAGGGAAAAGAATTAATTTTCTTTTCTTTGTTCTGAAAAAATATTTAATCTTACTATGCGATTCCTAATTTTCGCATTTATTAATTGAATCTATGAATTTTATAATATTCGCCAACTAAATTCCCTATCACAAACAAAAATACAGGCTCTTCAAATTCGTCATCAATCTTCTTATAAAATTTGATTTATCTAAATGAAAAACACCTGCCAAAGTGAATTCTTTATCCGTTTTTAATAATTTATCGAGCCAAATTGTTGGCTGAAAATCTGAGGAATATTTTAAAATCAATCGTTTTTTAACTTTTTCTATATAAATCAAAATATTTGTATTAAAGTTTTGAGTAACATTAAATATACATTATTTCCTTACCTTATCAATGCTGTCAAAGTAAGGATGTTTAATTACATAAGTTTTATTTTGATCTTCAACAAATAAATTAAAATCCATAAAAACTTGTTCATTATTTGTGATTCTTGAAAAGTCATAAACTGTATAGCACTTGTATTTACTATTAAACATGTATAAAGTTGGCGCATTTATTAGAAAAATACCTTCAACAGTGAATTTTGATAAATCAATATTTGATATTGGTTTGTCTTTTCTTAGTTTAAAGTGGTTTTCAATCATTTCAATGTTTTTAATTGCCCAATTGACTTTTCGCTCTAACTGTTTTTCATATTTATCTTTGAAATTGGAGTAATCTCTTTTCCAATTATTATAATCAAATCTAGATCTATTGTGCTTACATTCACAAACATAAATTACCTTTTTTGAAGTATCTAAAAATAAAACATCTATATCTCCAATACTGTCATTTATGTTTATAAATTGCTTTTTGTGAGTTTGAAAACTTTTAATATCAATTTTGTAAGGAAATGATTTTTCAATTAGCTTATTAATAATTGGCTCTTGTAATATTTTATCGTGTGTTGTGTCAATTTTTTCGATGAATTTCTTTAATTCGATGTTTTTTTTCCATTCTACAGGGAATAAACCAAAAGGAAAGCAGTTTGTTGTTAAAAGATAAAGACTTTCTCCCCATTTATTAGGGCCAATAACATGAAACGTTTTTTTGTCAATTGTATATTCTAGTATAGGTCTGTAAATATGCCTACTTAAATCTTGATTATTGTAAAAACATTTTTCTATTTCAAGAACATTTTCTTTGCTAACCGTTAGCCCTTTGTAAAAACTATCTATAAAATCGTGATTAACATTGGAGTTGTTTTTAATATTTTCAATTATTGTTGGCATTATTGTTACTCCTAATTTATTTGCAGGATTATTTATAATTTCTGTAATGAAATAACACAAATTGTCATAAGAAATATTGTATTTATCTTCAATTAAATTTTTAAAATCATCTATGCAATCTGATAAAACTACATTTGAATCATGTTTTGGTAATTCATTAAAAATGTGAGAAAAAAAATGAGGGTAGGGTTGATATGTTAAATATGTAAGTTCACCATTATTTATAATTATGCCAATTGCTTTAGGAAAAAGTTGACTTCTAGCTATATATTCACTAGTTATAAATGCCCATTGGCCAACATAAATCATTTTTTCCAACAGTTCACAATACTCAAGCCAATTGTTTTTCATTTCCATGGAGAAATTTGGGCAACCCTTTAAATCATATTTTGTTGATTGCTCTAAAATTATCTTAATGATTCTTCTTGATGCAGCAAATTTCTCCTCATTAAAAGGAAGCTTAAAACCTACAGTTAACTTTAAATGGATGTCTATAGAGTCTTCGTGTAAATTATGGCAGAATAAATAAAAAGAGAATCTTTTTTCATTTTCAATTAGTTGACTGAGTTTATTACAAAGAAAAGTAAAGCAATCTTTTAAAATTTCTTGTACTTTTTCTGGTTCTCGTATTTCAGTAGCGTCTGTGAAATATTTATTTTTTATGTATTTCGATAGTTCTGTCCAATAAATTTCTTTGTGTTTATCATCTGAGATAAGAACTCTTTTGCGGTCTATAATATATCCTGGCATCTTTTCATCATTTTTTGTATTAGTCTTGATTTCATTTTTAGCAATCCTATTTTAATTTTAGCTCAAGTTTAAATCCATTTTTCCATATAGTATAAATATTTAGTCTCTCTAAGTAAATAAACTTGTTATGTTTTTATTTCCATTTTTTAATTACAGCTAAAATCATATGTAAGTGGTCAACGCAAGCATACAACATTTGAAACCCTTGAATAACATGTGGATAATTGCTATCAACTCCTACTAATTTAAATGATTCAATAATATTACTACTAGGCAGATGTGCATCTCCATGTCTCAACTCATATACGCCTACTATTGGACTTAATATTTTTCGTGCATATTCCTCCTTAATTTTAATACTTAATAGATTTTCAAGAGACTTTATTGAACCCCATTTTGTTCCTTTTGGTGGAATTGCAATTTTTTGAATTTCTTCTGTATTGATATCATCAATAATAACCCTTGCTATGTCTTTTGCTAGTGAGAATAATCCTTTATTGTCGGTGGCCTTAAATCTATTAATTGAAGGTAAAATTTCCTTTATGCTTTGATGCTCGCGAAATAGTTTAAAACCCAATTGTTTTGTAAACTCATTGTTTAAATTATTTATAACGCTGCCAAAAAAATCTTCTGGTGCAAGAGTAGAAGCAGGTTCTGATTTTACTTGAGAGTCGTGTAGTTCTCTCGATATGCCACCTTCTGGAGAAATATTAAATCCTGCCCATATCTGTTATTGCCAAATTGGTAAATACCCAATATCTTTTGCATATACAGTTATTAAACCCAATTCATTTATTCCGAAATGGATAGCTCCATTTGGACCACATGCAATGCTACCTGTATCTTGAGTATACCAAGATAAATTGCTGCCTCTGTTTGTTAGTAAATTGCTTACTAAATCAGGTTTAAACCATAGCCATTTTCCACCTTTTCTAAGATTATAGCCGCTTTCTTTCCTGCCTTCTGCATCTATCGTAAAATATATCTTCGTTTTGTCTTTCTGACCCAAAACAATTGAACTTTTTTTAGCAGGATTTATCCAATCATATTTCCAAAGTTCTGCCATTATTCTAAACAATTTTTTTCCTTCAAACTCCTTTTCGTAAAATTCTGATTTTACGTTATCGTTTGTTGGAAATTTGGATATATCAGGAATGTCTTCATTTTCAAATATATCAATTCTACCTGCATGAGATATTGCAATTTTTTGCCCAAAAGGAAAACCTCCTTCATGAATCTCCATAATTCTATATTCCCATATGTCTTTCCCTTTTTTCTCTTCTTTGGATTTTTCGTTCCATGATACTATGTCTGATTTATCATAAATATATACTCGACTATAATAAGAACTCACATAGAGTCCCGAGTCTCTGGCGCTAAGGTAATCCTTCAAAAATTGATTTTTAATAAGCATAACAACAGGATTTCCTTCTTTATCTCTCTCAAGCTTTGCTACTTCAACGTAGCCTTCTTGTGGACACACCCATATATCTCCTTCTCTTTTTAAACCAAGGCTTATTACCAAATCTTGATGTAAATGCCATTCGTTATTGTCATAGTTATTGTCAAATGATTGATTTAATATTAAATTAGTTCCTTTGAAATTACTATTTTCACTTATGAAGATATCTGATGGAAAATATTGTCCTTCTCTGTAATGACTATTATGTATGGGCATTATTCCTATATCCATCCAATCTAATTTTTTGGAATGTGCTTTATCTTTTTTAGCAATCATTAAGGAGCCACTTCCAAAAAAATCTTCCTGATGACCATAAAATCTCGATTCAATATTATTTCTAATAGTTTTTTCAGATCGAAGTGGAATCCAAACTGAATTATCTAGATTCTTATTTCTGAGATCTAGCATTTCGAACCAAGACTGATTTATATTCATAATAATTGTTTTATATATTTTGCCTAAAAGTATTTAATTAACAAATATATATAACTTATTGTGGAGTAAACAAATGAGAATAAAGATGCTTAACAAATTTTCATTTCTTTCTATCTTTCCAACTATCATTTTTAAAGTAGTTTCTTTTATTCTCATAAATTTTACCGCGAATGTAAGCACCAATTATTATAACTGGAACAGCTAATAGAATTTCATACCATTGCATGTTGATTATAAATTTGATTAATTTGCAAACCTAATGCGCTATAACTATTTTAGCAAGAAGTGTAGTGTGTGATTCCGGAATTGAATACTATATTTTTGAATATGTAGTATAAAAAAGATGCCGGAAGCATCTTGAATTGTAATTTTTATGTTTGAAGTGATTAATTAAAATACAGTATCATTAATTTTAATTAATAAACGCTTTAATGCATTTTCTTTTAAGGTGTTTTTGAGAGTTTTACCCACAATATGTTTTTCCATGACATAGGAAATCAAGTGGCATCTTGCTTGACTGAAGTCTTTATTGTTTTTTTGAACTAACATGTCTTGAGTTACTTCGAAAGTAAATAAATCAGTTTCAGTTGATGAGGTCATCATTACACATACATAAAGTTCGTCTTTATCGTAAACGTCTTCGTTTGAAATTATGATTGCAGGATGTGTTTTTGTTTCCTTTGAGTATGGTAAATTAAAAAATACCTCAATAATATCGCCTTTTTGGAAACTCATTAACAAGAAAGTAGTTTGTCTAGAGAAGCTGCTTTCATTTTAGAAAAGCCTTCTTTAAACTCTTTATCAGTTTCAATTATTGGAGCTGATTTGTACACATTTTTGTGGAGCTTACTTTCCAATTTGTATAGACATTCAAGCGAATATTTGATATTTTGTTTAACATCATCACTGTCTAAATAGTTAGCTTTGGCTAAATCGACTTCAACATTTTCTAAAGATGTTATAATTCCTTTCATTTCTGAAAGTAATGATTTTGATTTTTCTATACTGAGATCTTCAATGCGATTTATGGCACCTTCTAACGCTAAGTTAAATGTAGTGAGATGGTTGTTGTATTTAGTGACCATTTTATTTTTAATAAAATACAAAAACCGAACAATGAATGATACTTTTTTAGTATCACTTACTATTGGTTGTGCCATGTCTTGTATGTCAATACTTAAATACATATAGTAATTGTAATGCAAATTACGTTCCAAATATAGTTATTCTAATTAATATAACAATAGATAAGGACTAAAACCGATTGAATTGACTGATTTGAAACTTAATTTAGTTTGTTTATTAAACGTACAAAATTGTAAAATGTTTCAAAAAGTATGTTAAAATGAAATTATATAAATTTACTATCTATTTTATCCATATCTAAGTTTAACTCACGATAATTTTTCAGCCAACTACTGAAGTATAATAAATCTGCTCTACCAATTATTGAGTATGACAACCATTCATTATCAAGATCAGTAAATTTTAATTGTTGTGAGTTTGATTTTCTAGAGATGAGTTTGTCTAAATCTTTTAGAGCCAAAATTCTGTTTTCAAATTTCATACTTTTAGTTATTATAATGGCAATTTCATCATTGGTGATTTCCTCCTTTAAAAAATTTCGAGATTTATTTATCGTTTCATAGATAAGAGTTGTTCTAAGTATGTGAGACATGAAATTTAACCAATTATTATGATAACTATTCGTTTTAAGTTGACCTAAATTATTGAGTATTCTTATTATCAAACTTGCAGCGTCTATAATCTTAATAGGAAGAAATGTTGTAGTTACGCTGTATGCACCAACTTCCATAAATGCATCGGATATTAGTTTGACATAACCATAGTTAGGCATAGTTTCACAAGCAGATAATATAACTAGTGGTGCGGTTAGTTCATGTTTAACAATATCATCACCAGTTAAAAAAAGTTTTTCTTCAGCATTAATCACAAGAAAAGACGATAAATCATTTTTGCTAGATCCTCCATGGCAATCAAAAATCAGCAAGTCAGGTTTGCATTCATCAATCGCTTTCTTAATTTCTTCAATACTTGAACATCTTGCACTTTGAAATCCTAGAGAAGATTTAAAATTATCTATTAGATCAAACATACTGTTCATCATATTATCATTTTTTGACGAACAATGTATTACTAATGTCTTGTTGATTAAATTAGTTGGGATTTCATATAAAAATCTTGAAGCATGTACTGCTGAATTTACGATACCATTTAAATTGAATTCTGGAAGTCGGCATACATCATGTGTAAAACACAAAGGATATTCATCTAAAAATAACCATTCAAACGGTAAATCACTGATTGCAAATACTTGACCATTTCTTTGCTGTAGATACTCGACTAATGGTTCAGCAATTATTAGGTTTCTTAATTTATTACCAAATTTTTTAATATTAGATATTGTACTTGATTTCTTTAAAGATATTTTTTCAAGATGTGACAGCTCCATGTTAATTGAAGCTCCTATTTGAGGTAGCCTTATTACAGGAGAAAAATCAAATCTCGCATGTAAAAATGCAACGCAATCAAGATATTTTAATCTCAAAGAAGCATTATTCATGATAAAATGAAATTCTTCATGCGACACTTTGCTTATATCATCGGGATTAAATTGATGTTCGTAATTTAAATTCTGTTCAGCACGAGAAATTGAAAGCCAAGTCTTTTCCTTTTTATTGGATATAGCACCATAAATCTTCTCTGTTCTTGGAAAATGATAAGGAGCTACAATAACAATTGTTGAAAGTAAGGGTTGAAATGGATCAGTTGGTTTCACCTTAACATCATTATACATTATCATTGAAATATTATCAATTTTTTGTGATTGATTAATTATTTCTTGTGTTCGTTCAGCATGATTCGTTATTAGGTTATCAGGTTTTTTCAACTTGTTAACCCATATATTACCAATAATTTGATTTAGTACAAAGTAATTGTTTTGTGCAATATTTGAGCCTGGGAAATCATTTGAATTAATAAAGGTACCATTTGGATTTATAGAAAAATCGATACCTAAATCGATATTTTCACCTTGCTTTTTGTAATAATCAATTATTGACTGATTAATTTTGGAACTATCTCTGTTTATCAAATCAATAAAATCATGTTCCGATTGAAAATAATTTTTTGTATTGTATTGATTTTTGTAATCCTCTGAACTTGGTAAAATTGTAAAGTAAGAATGTTCAGAAATTTCTAAAAATTGAGAAATTTGCTGATGATTTTTTAATGAGCTGTCAATTATAAAAACGTTTAAGTTTGAAATGATTTTATAAAGATTTATATATTCATTGAATTTGGATAAATCATCCTCACTATCATCAGTAAAAAAAAATGAAGGAAATGTAAATATTTCAAATGATCTCCTAGAATTAAATCTAAAATTAAATTCAAAATTATTTATCGAATTTTGTAATTGAGACAAATCTATAGGAAGTACGCGTAATAGGTTTAAAGCAGTGCAATAAAATTCATTACTACTATATGACATCGTATCTGTTATTAAAATATACTGAATACTACTTGGAGATGTTGTTTTTATTACCGAATTAGATACCCTCATAAATTTATTATTTTCAAGTATCAAATATACATAACTGTATTCTAACTTATTCAAACAAAAAAAAGATGCTATTCAGCATCTTTAAATTTTATTTTTCTATAATGGTTTATCTGGCCAAAAGTCTTTCGGAGAACAATTGAATATTTCAGCAATCTTATTTAGATGATTGATATTATATTTTGCTCTTTTTGATGGTGCCTCTACATGTGAAATAAAACTATCACTCATTTCCATCTTTTGTGATAATTCCAATTGAGAAAGTCCATGCTCTTTCCGCATAGTTCTAATTTTTTCAATTATATATTGCTCAATTGTAGTCAAAATTTTTATTTAATAAAATTATTACAAAGAGCATCTTATTTTAATAAAATATCAATGGCACTTGTACCACTATTAAAATAATTTATATATATTTGCTTTTGATTAACTAAATTTGCGATTCTTCAAATACAATATTGAAGCATTCGCTTTGAATCTCTCCTTAGAAAACTGGTAATTTAATTGGGAACGAGATGATAAGTATGATGCTCACGCTCTAGGGTGTGGGCTCACTTATTGTTCCCCGGTATACCAGTACCTCTAAGGCAATAAGATGAGTTCCATGCCTTTTTTTATACCCAAAGGTTTCCTCAACTTTATTCTTAGCACTGTTTCTATTTTTCTTGGTTTTGCGAATTGTTTTCAAAAGTTCTCGATATAATTTTCTATACTTAAAACTTGCGTTTTAGGTATAGAAAATCACTCGAAGTGACGGTAGAAGTGTAAACAACTAAATCAATCGCCTATGGAATAAAAGACTAAACTAACATCACAAAAAAAAGCCCTCTAGCTCGTCGGCAAACTAGACTAGAGGACTGGACAAACAAAACAAATGTTTCATTTAACTCAACCAAAATTATGAATAAATTTTCATTGTACAAGGATAGGTGTATTATAGTGGTATGCTGTTTTTATATTCAAGTTGCTTTTTCTTATGGGAGCGACATTGGAAACAAGAAGAAATATGCAAGATGCAAGACTTTCTACACTTTGAATATTGAATGCGATTCCTCCTTCGTCGGAATGACAAAAGACGAAAGTCTTAAAGGAAGTCCCTCGACTGCGCTCGGGATGACAAATCTTGAGTATTCAGTGCTCAGTGTTCAGTATTCAGTGGCTACTGTGCAAACAACACAACAACAAATCAAAGGAACTGTAAGTGATGCTAATGGCGTATTGACTGGTGTTACTGTAACGATTAAAGGTAAGCCAATTAACACTATAACAAACGAGAATGGTCAATTTACAATAGCTGCTGCTGAAGGCGATGTGCTTGTTTTCAGCTTTATGGGTTATGAAGAGGTTGCAGTCTCAGTCTCAACAAGCAGTGTTATTAATTTAACTATGCAGGAAGTTGCTACTACTTTGAAGGAAGTAGTTGTGAATGCTGGGTATTATACTGTAAAAGATAAAGAGCGTACTGGGAGTATTGCTAAATTGAGTGCTAAAGACATTGCTAAACAACCTGTTACTAATGTGCTTGCAGCTATGCAAGGCAGGATGGCAGGCGTAGAAATTACTCAAGAAACTGGAGTTCCTGGTGGAGGCTTTGCCATCAAGATAAGAGGTATTAATAGTTTGCGAGCTGATGGTAATACTCCGCTATATGTTATAGATGGAGTTCCTTATTCTACGGAGACTGTTGGCGCTAGTCAAACCTCAACTGTGACCCCTACTGCAACTGTAAGCCCCTTGAGTAACATCAATCCGAGTGATATAGAAAGTATAGAAGTTCTAAAGGATGCCGATGCTACGGCTATCTATGGCTCTCGTGGTGCTAATGGTGTGGTCTTGATCACTACTAAAAAAGGAAAAGCTGGCAAAACTACTTTTAATGTAAATGCTTCTAGCGGTTGGGGTAAGGTTACTCGTTTTTTTGATTTGATGAATACGGAGCAGTATTTGAAAATGCGCAGGCAAGCTTTTATTAATGATGGTATTACTACCTATCCTGCTACTGCCTATGATGTAAATGGTACTTGGGATCAAAACCGTTATACTGACTGGCAGCAAACACTTTTGGGCGGTACGGCTGAAATTTCGAATGTGCAGGCCTCTGTATCTGGAGGCACAGGAGCTACGCAGTTTTTGGCAGGTGTGACTCACTACAGTGAGGGCACAGTTTTTAAAGGTGATTTTATTTACAGAAAAACGAATGTACATTTTAATATTAATCATCAATCGGAAAACAAGCGTTTTAGATTTTCACTGACCGGAGGCTATACGGTACAAAACAATAATCAACCTGCTACGGACTTTACTCGTGAGGCTGTGTCATTAGCACCCAATGCACCATCGCTTTACAATGCTGATGGTTCTTTGAATTGGGAAAATAATACTTTTAACAATCCGTTGCGCAATTTGGAGACCAAGTATAAAACTAAATCTGGAGATTTTGTTGCTAACACTTTACTGTCGTACCAATTGCTTGAAGGACTTGAGGTAAAATCGAGTTTTGGGTTTACAGATTTGCGCTTTGCTGAGCGTCGTATTTTGCCTTCGACGATGTTTAATCCTTCATTGGGATTGACTAGTGCTTCGTCTGCTTTTTACTTGAATACTACTAATAGACAATCTTGGATTGTTGAGCCTCAAGTGACTTATAAAAAAGCGTTTGGCAAAGCGAAGTTTGATTTTTTGTTGGGAGGTACTTTTCAAGACCAAACCAATTATAGAATGGTGGAACGCGGTGTAGGCTTTACCAGTAACAGTTTGATTGAAAACATGGCTGCTGCTAAAACACGCTTTGTGTATGGTAACGAGCAAACTGAATATAAATACCAAGCGTTTTTTGGTAGGTTGAATTTTAATTGGGACAAGAAGTATCTCTTGAATTTGACTGGGCGAAGAGATGGTTCTAGTCGTTTTGGACCAGGCAATCAGTTTGCTGTTTTTGGTGCTTTTGGTGCTGCATGGTTGTTTGGCAATGAAGATTGGATTCAAGCTCATGTTCCTTTTTTGAGTTTTGGGAAGTTGCGTGCTAGTTATGGAACAGCAGGAAATGATCAGATAGGTGATTATCAGTTTTTGGACACCTATAGTTTGTCTTCTTCTACTTATCAAGGCACTACTGGTCTTGACCCTACTCGTTTGTTTAATCCTAATTTTGGATGGGAAAGTAATACTAAGCTTGAGATTGCTCTTGAAACAGGCTTTGTAAACGACCGTATATTTCTGACCACTGCTTATTACAGCAATCGTTCGTCTAACCAGTTGGTTGGGATTCCTTTGCCCGGCACCACTGGATTTACTTCTTTGCAAGCTAATCTTGATGCTACGGTTGAGAACTCAGGGTTGGAGTTGACTTTGCGTACTGAAACTATAGCGAAGAAAGACTTTACTTGGAGTACGAGTTTTAATTTGACAGTTCCGAGAAATAAACTGATTTCCTTTCCCGGTTTGTCTGGCTCGACTTATGCGAACCAGTATGTTGTAGGTTCGTCTGTGAACATCAAAAAGCTTTATCAATCTACAGGAGTTAATCCGTTGACAGGACTTTATGGGTTTACCGATTTTAATGGCGATGGCATCATTTCATCTGTTAATGACCGTCAAATTATAAAAGATTTTAATCCGAAGTATTATGGAGGATTGCAAAATACTATTACTTATAAAGGCTTGCAATTGGATTTTCTATTTCAATTTGTGAAGCAAGAAAACTGGAATTGGACTTACTTGTTGGGACTTCCAGGAATAGCATCAAATATGTCGGCTGAAGCTGTTAACAGTTGGAGCCAAGCAGGTAATGTAGCGCCTTATCAATTGTTTACAACTGGAGTTAATAGTGCTGCGGTAGCCGCTTATTATAACTATATCCAAAGTGATAAAGCTGTAGTGGATGCTTCTTATGTTCGGTTAAAAAATGTCTCTTTGTCTTATCAGCTGCCTAAGAACTGGACGAAAGGTTTGGATTGTAAACTGTCGTTGCAAGGACAGAATCTATTGATTATAACACCGTATAAAGGAGCTGATCCAGAGTTTACTATTGGTGGTTACTTGCCACCACTTCGCATTATTACAGTTGGTGCTCAGTTTAATTTTTAAAAACTAGAACTATGAAAACTTTAAAAAATATTATAGCCCTAGGATTCCTGCTTGTTGCAGGTGTTTCCTGTGATGGTTTTGTGGAAGTATCGCTTCCTAATTCGCAATTGACTTCGCAATCGGTATTTGAAAATTATACCACGGCTGATGCTGCTATGGTTTCTATTTACTCTAAGATTAGAGATGCAGGCTTGTTGACTGGTACTTCTTTTGGACTTTCTAATCAACTGGGATGCTATGCTGATGAATTGCAGTTTTATGGTACAAGCGGTAATTCGTCGAACACTTTTTATAATAATGTTTTGTTGCCTACAACCAACGAAATGGCTACTTACTGGAACGCCACTTATAATCAGATTTATTCTGCTAATTCTGTTTTGGCAGGCGTAGCAAATTCTACAGGTTTGACCCAAGTTCAAAAGAATCAATTGAAAGGCGAAGCTTTGTTTGTTAGAGCTTTGTTGCACTTTTATTTGGTTAACTTGTATGGTGCTGTTCCTTACATCACTACTACTGATTATACCCAAAACAGTCTTGTAGCTCGAATGCCGATACCATTTGTTTATGGGTCTATTAAAGCGGATTTGGACGCAGCACTTTTGTTATTGCCAGCTAGTAGTTTGGAGCGTGTTCGTCCCACACAAATTACTGCTCACGCCTTGTTAGCAAGCGTTTATTTGTACACTCAAGATTGGGCTGCTTCAGCAAATGAGGCATCGGCAGTACTAAATACTACAGGTTATGCCATTGAGACTAATTTGGACAATGTTTTTTTGAAAGGAAGCACTTCAACGTTATGGCAGTTGAAGCCTACTGTGGACGGCAAGAATACTGATGATGGGCAGGCGTTTATTTTTGTAACAGGACCACCGCCATTGGTAGCTTTAAGTAGTGGTTTGATAGGTGCTTTTTCACCTTTAGACCAACGAAAGATTCATTGGACAAAAGCAGTAACATCAGGAGTTAACACTTGGTATCATGCTTATAAATATAAAAAGAATGCCAATACTGCCACTTCTTTGGAGTATACTATTTTATTTAGATTGGAAGAGCAGTATTTGATACGTGCTGAGGCAAGAGCGCAACAAGGCGATTTGATAGGCGCTTCCCAAGATTTAAATGTGGTTCGAACTAGAGCAGGACTTGCTAACACGACAGCGGTAAATGCTCCCGATATTATTACTGCTGTTATAGCCGAACGAAGGTTGGAGTTTTTTACTGAAATAGGTCATCGTTTTTTTGATTTGAAACGCACAGGAACTATTGATGCCGCTTTAACGCCTGCTAAGCTTGGTTGGAATAGTACGGACGTATTGTTTCCGTTGCCGCAGACAGAATTGTTGGCAAACCCAAATCTTACTCCGCAAAATCCAGGCTATTAGAATGGAAACAACAATAGTCTCAAAAATAAGTTCCTTAATTTTTGCCTTAAAGACAGTAATGTTCCGAAATTTCGGACTACTTTTTGTGTTAGTTGCCTGCCCTGTAATGGGGCAGGTTTTGACAAAAAAACCACTTGAGGTAAAAGATTATTCCTTGTGGAGTACCTTACAAACAGAAGGTATTTCTGATGTTGGAGGTTGGGTAAGCTATAAAATGAAGTATGCTTCTGGAAACGATACTTTGTTTGTAAAACAAACTAAAGGTTCTAGACTTTATTCCTTTGTTAAAGGTTATGATTCGAGTTTTAAAAAGGAGCAGTATTTTGTTTGTATGTTGCCAGATAATCGTTTGCAAATTCAGAATTTGAAGGATGGAAGTCAGCATTTATTGGAGAATGTAACGTCTTATTTTTTGTCTAAAAAACTTGATTGTTTGGTATTGCAATGTAAAAATAGCCAAAGAAGTTGGGTTGAAATAAGAACCCTTGATGGTTTGTTGCTTGGAGCTCTGAAAGGTGTTTATAAAGCTGTCTTAAATTCGATGGGCACGCAGGTTTTGTGTTTTTCTTCTGATGGATTGTCTGCTGTTTTTGTTTTTGATTTGAAGGCGTTGCAGTCGCAGGTGCTTCTTGAAGATTCTCAAGCTGTCTATACTAAGGCTGTTTGGGATAAAAACGGAACGGCTGTTGCTTTTATTCAGATAAAAAAGGATTCTACTTTGGCAAACGTTAAGCGTAGTGTTTGTTATTATTCCTTTAAAATGCATCGCCTTTATAAATTTGATTCTGATGAATTTGATACTTTTCCACAAGATATGTTTGTGTCGAGTGATGGCAAGGTAGCTTTGTCTATTTCGGATGATGGTGCGCGCGTATTTTTTGGAATTATGCTCATTGTAAAAGAAGCAATTAAGCAAAGTGATGTACAACAGTGGAATGCTAATGACACCCTTTTATATCCTTTAAAGCATAAATTAGATGGTTGGAAGAAGATTGAGAAAGCTGGCGTTTGGTTTCCGATGGAGCAAAAATTTCTGCCTATAACTACTAATTTGCTGCCTAAGTTTGTATTGAATGGCGACCAAAAATATGCCATTACTTTTAATCCTTATCAGGGAAAAACTTTAGGGTCTTATGATGCATTATCAGATTATTATATTACTGATTTGGCTACAGGAGTTAAGACGTTGTTTTTACCTCAACAGACTATTGCTTTGCATTCCCTTCTGATTTCCCCTGGTGGCAAGTACGTTCTGTATTTTAGAGACTCTCAATGGTATGCTTATGTTATAGCTACAAATACACATGTAGCTTTAACCAAAAAGTTGCCTGTTTCTTTTGTTGATGCTGAGAATCAGTTTTTTGAAACTGAAGCTAGTGGTGTTGCAGGTTGGACTGAAAACGATGCTTCGGTTTTGATTTATGATTCTTTTGATTTATGGAATATTGTACCCGGAAAAACCAGTGAGAGAATTACTGATGGTAGCGCAAAACAGTTGAAGTTTCAAGTTGTTTTTGATAAGGATGCTAAAGGAGTTCTGTCGAGTTATGATGGTGGAATTAGTCCTGTTGTATCTTTGAAAGAAGGTATGCTTCTTAAGGCTAGTTGTGGTACAGATTTGTCCTCAGGTTATTTTACATGGCAAGCAAAAAGAGGTGTTCAGCCATTGGTGTATGGTTTACTGACTGCTGACCAATTGGTAAAAGCTTGTGATGCTCCTGTTTATGTTTATAGAGAACAGTACTATGATGTTTCGCCAAGGTTGGTCTTGAAAAGTGATATAACTGTTCCTGCCCAAGTGATTGTACAAAGTAATACACAACAAGCCCATTATTTATGGGGTAAATCGGAGCTTGTTTATTATACTAATTCCAAAGGAACAAAACTTAAAGGAGCACTTTTTTATCCAGCAGGTTATGATGCTACTAAAAAGTATCCTATGATTGTTTCTATTTATCAATTGCAATCTCACTTTGTTTCTGTGTATCAGAATCCATCAGAGTATAATTTGATTGGTTTTAATATTACTAATTTGGTAACTAAAGGTTACTTTGTATTGTTGCCTGATATTGTTTATGAACAAGGAAAGGCAGGAAATTCCGCTGTAGATTGTGTGGTTTCTGCAACAAATGCTATCATTGAGCGCGGCTTGGTAGAACGAAGCAGGATAGGTTTGATAGGTCATTCTTTTGGAGGTTATGAGACCAATTTTATTATAACACAAACGTCACTGTTTGCTGCTGCTATTTCAAGTTCGGGATTTACCGACTTGGTAAGTGGTTATTTTAGTGTTGGATGGAATAGAGGCACTCCAGAGTTTTGGCGGTATGAAAAGCAACAATTGCGTATTGGCAAATCGTTTTATGAAGATAAAGAAGCTTATGTAGCCAATTCTCCATTATGGCATGCCGAAAAAGTTGAAACTCCCTTGTTTTCTTGGGTTGGCGAAGAAGACAGGCAGGTGCATTATTATCAAAGTATTGCTTTTCATTTGGCTTTGAGAAGACTTAATAAGCCCAATATACTGCTGATTTATCCAAAAGAGGCTCATGTATTGGGAATTGCAGCACATCAGCAGGATTTAACGAGTAGGATAACTGATTGGTTTGGTTATTATTTGAAAAATGAGCCCTTAGCTGGATGGATTAAAGAAGGTATTGAATAAAAAGACAACGCAGTCATTTGGACTGCGTTGCTTTTTTTAGCTTAAAGCTATTTTTGTCTGTACAAAAGTGTTGGACAATCTCCTGTTTCGTCTTTAGCGAACAGTTGTTCTCCAGTTGGTGCGGTACAAATAACATCTACGACGTCACTACACTCAATAGAACTTGTACATGGGTTACCGGGATGTTGAATCCATCCTTGAACCGCCATTGTTTTTGCTTTACTATTGTGCGCTGCATTGGTAGTAAAAGCACTTGCGATAGCGAATGTAAAAACAAGCACTGGCAAGATCATCCATTTTGAAAATCTACTTTTCATAATACGAAATATTAAATTAAATAAAGTGATCTACTTTTTTCTACAGGTTTTCGATCGGCATCCTGATACTGGCCAAGTATATTATTTAGATTGAAATTCTTTTTTGACAGCAGGCATTAAGCGGTAGGCTACTAGATGGTTTCCGATTAATGCAAATAGGTGGTTGTTGGTAACTGCAAAACTTTTCATTTTTTTTCTGTCAACATTGTAGACGTAAGTACTGAATAAGTAGGCTTTGTCGGAAATATTATATACGTCGACCACTGTTGCTTGCTTCCACATTGCTTGAGATTCGTGACGTCCTGGCACATCGGAATTAATAAAAAGGAGGTTCTTGCATATTGCGCTATTTTTATTGACAATACTAGCAGGAGTTTCTAATTTGGTTTCTTGTTGTTTTCGAAGCGTGGCTACTTTGATGTTTGCCCGTTGAGTTGTGTCAATTGTTTTGCCGCGATAGTCTAATTTTAGATTTTTGTCAGCAACTATAAATTGGTTTCTGTAGTAGTAGGTATACACTATTTTATGAAGTTCTTCGCTGTAACTTAAGGTGCCATCGGTATCAAAAATACCGTCGATTTGTTTTTGTAAAAGTTTTGCATTGTATTTTGTTGTTTTAGGATTTTCTAATGCAAGGCTTCCTAAAATATTGATTTTTGTTTTGGGATTAATGGTTCTAAAAGCTATGTGCGTAATGTCTATTATTATTGGCAAATCAAAGTAGGCCTTTCCTTTAAAAATAAGATTGGCTTTCCAGTCGTTTATGTTCCCTCTATAGATGCAAGGTACTGTTCCGTCAAGGACAAAGAAGTATGGTGGCTTAACTCTTATTTGAATGGAGCGAAACGGTTGTTTGCTGTTGTCTAATTGGATTACATATTTCTTTTTTACTTTGAGAGCTGTGTCTATCACGGTCATTAAAGAAGGCGTGGTTGTATTCCCTAAATATATTTTGTCTTTATCTGTTCCTGCGAAATAGTACGAATTGACCTCTAGGTCAATGTCGGCTACTTGTTTTATAGGATGTTGCTGAAATCTTCTTGTGAAGTTGTTATTGTAATGCAATTTGTTTTCTGAAACTACGAAGAGTAGCGTCATCACTCCTATAGCTGTTGCTGCACTACTAACTACTATTATTAAGGTTTTAGTGGTGGTTTTAGTATAAAATACAATTGCTATTGCAGCTATAAGAACAAAAAATACATTAAAAATTAGGTGTTGCTCCCAGTTCATTTTTTCAAGAATTCCTCCACATGAACAAGGAATAAAAGCACTGTAATTTATTATGATGTAGATGTAAGCACAGAACATTATCATAAGTACAAAGGCGCCATGAAGTGCTACGTATTTTGTTTTAGGAAAGAATAGTAGTACTGCAATGCCTATTTCTATCATTGGAACTGACCAAGAAACCCAATCGGCGAAGGAGCTTAGTAATGGCGATTGTCTTAATTGGATTTGAAAGACTTGAAAATCTAACACTTTACTAACGGCAGCATAAGTAAAAAGAAGTATGTAAAGGTAAGTAGTAATCTCAATAAAATACTTTTTAAAAGAAGGTTTCGCTTTCATTATGTGAATTTTTAGTAGTGTAAAATTCTATAAATGAAATCTTTATGGTATTTCAATTTGGGAATATTTGTAAGTAAAAAACGGAATATTATTATAAATCGGCATTCTTGCGGTTGAGTTCGCTGGGAGGATAATTGAATTTTTTTTTGAATGCTTTGTAGAAGTTGGTGTAATTAGTGAAGCCGCTTAGTAGGGCAATTTCTTTTAAAGGAATGGTGGTTTTCTCTATTAAAACATGGGACTTTTTAAGTCTTTCTTCATTATAGAATTGATAAATACTGGTTTTTACAAGTTTTCGAAAGTTATCTTTTAAAGTGAATTCGTTTGTGCCGAACATTTTTGATAGCATTCTGGAAGAAGGCAACGGCTCTTCTAAATGATTTTGAATGTAATCAATTACTTTTTGAACAATGAGGACTGCAGTATCGTTTGATGCTACTATATCAAATTTACTATTCTTGTAGGGACTTGAGTATTCGAATAGCTGTAATTTTTCGGCTACCTGGTTGAGCAGTTTTGCTAGTTCCTCAAACTGCGGATCATCTCGCTCCACTACTATTCGATAGGTGAGATTTCCATTTGCGATTTCTAACAGCATGCGGTAAATGGATTTTATCCGTTGTTGGTTTTGTTGCTGGTTCATTGCGGTTGTGTAATGAAGGATTTGACTCGCAAACGTATTGTATAAAATTTATTGAAACTAATGTAATGGTGTTGGATTCGGGAATTTAATAGTGCGTTTTGGGGTTGGAAGGGAATGTTTTTATATGGTGAAGGCTTGTGAAATTGGTGTTTAATTTGTTAATTATTTTTCGCTTTAAGATACTTTCAAATAAAAAAGGCAAACTATAGAGCTTGCCTTTTACTTTTAAATTTACTTTAATTTTTGTTTTTCAAATAGTTAAATAATAAGAGGTGATGCGTTACCAGCTTTGATATATTACCAAAGGAACTAGTTTTATTACCATAACACTTTCTTTACTACACTATTTCCATCGACCGATTTTATATGTACAATTAAAACACTGTTAGCCCATTTTCCATTTAAATGAATTTCTGTTGCATTAATCGATTTTTCATCTGCTAGCATGCGTCCTCTACTATCAAAAACTTTGACAGATTCCAAGGCTATAGAGGCACTTTTGATGATTAATTTATCATTGCTTTTAAAAGCAATCACTTGATTTTCTAATTGTGGTATGGTTGGACTGGCTAATGGGGTTGTATAAATAATTTCGAAACGATTTTCAAAAACACCTGTTTGAGAAGAAAATGAATAGGATCCCGATTTTATATCCTGCAGTGTTCCTGTTAAGTTGTCTTTAATAAAAATAGTCTGGTTTCCTAAAAACAATCCGTCAACATGATCCAAAGTAATTGTGTATATACCTGCTGTACTGGTTTTAAAACCTAACGGAACAATGTCACTTGCGCCAAATGGTAGCGCACGTCCTTGAATGACTAATTTTTCATTGTCTATTAAACTATAAAATTCAATAGCACCATCATTAATATATTTGCCATCATAATAATCAAGACCTTGGGTAGCATTAGTAACATAACCCACTTCCATTTGTGAATAAGCGCCTGAGGTATCGGTTGCATTCAGCCAAATTCTGTTTAGTTCTTCGTTAGAATTTTTAAAAAATTGATTGGATGTATTAGACGTTCTTTGTGCATTAGTGAAAGTAACTGCATTAGCCAAAGCTTTAGCTTCTACAAAGAACCCTTGTCCTGTTCTAATAATGCCATTTGGATCGACTACTTGAGCTTCTCCATTGTTTACAAAAGTTCCACCTGTCCAGGAGCAATAGGATGGACTAGCGGCATTGTTAGTTTTTCTCCAAAAATATAATGTTCCAGTAATAGTACTAGTGTTGGCCGCTACAAAATCAGCAATGCTTATGGGTGAAGGGTAGGGATTTCCCACTAAATTAAAGCGGTGTGTTGCGTCTCCGGCATTCATAGGATAGGAATAATTTCCGTTGTGAGGAACGCCGGTAAAGACACCGTTCCATAGTGTTGCTGCAAGAGGATGATTGTTGGGCAGTCGTATTAGGTATCCTTTGGCTGTTTCAAAATTAGCTGTGGGAACCGTAACGGAATATAAATTAGTTAATGAATCATAATTGTAAAAACGATTTGCTAATGTTAATGGCGAAAACGCTTGCAATTGTTGCCCATCTACTGGTGCTGCCCATAAGGTGTAATCTAATCTTTTTAGTGCTGAGCTGGAGCGTTTCAGTATGATGTTTCCAGAATTTGCTGTATTGGAGGTTTGCATTAGATTGGCATTATTTTCAAGTGTAAAACTACCCGAATTCACAGTTAGAGCACCATTAATAGTTACTGTAAATCCAGATGGAATTACAACGATAGCATTATTATTGACTGTTAAGGAGCAACATGTAATAGAAGTTGGCGCAGTATAATTGGCCGCTATTACAGTAGTACTAGTGCTTGTGGGAATACCATTGTCCCATGTTCCTGTCCAAGTGGTTGTATTTCCCATACTTATTGTGCCGTTGGCGCTTGCGGTGCTACCATTACCATCTCTTACTGTAACTGTATAATTAGTTGTTGCAGTAATGTTAGTTGCACTAGGGTTGGCACTGGTAGTGCTGCTTAAAAAATTGGGAGGAGACCAATTGTAAACAACTGGTGTGTCGGTTGTAACAGAAGTATCCAAAGGTACATTAGCGTTACTGCAAACTATTCCAGTTCCCAATATGCTAACTGTTGGATTGGCACCTTTAATTCCTGAGAATACTGTAGTTTGGCTTGACGCTAAAGAAATGTTATTTATAGTAATAGTGTTTCCCGACAAAGCATTGTATTTAATCCATGGATTATTTAATTGGTTAAAATTACCTGTAATGCTTGCTCCTGAAATACTTGTTTGAATCCCTACACTATCTGATGAAGTATAGGTAGCAGCGACATTTGCTATATGAGGATTGTTTCCAGATCGTGTCAAGCTCCAATATCGGTTTAAATAATCTGTGGTGCTGGCATTATTTGGATGTTTTGCATTGGTCACTTTTACGCCATAATAATTATTTGCCGCGCCATCGTCAGCGAGTGTAATTGTAATCGGAGAATATTCGGAGGTTCCTGTATTATCCCCAATTGGATACGTAAATGAACTTCCTGTAATCATCATCTTTCTTACTTCTCCCAAACCACTGGCTATAATCATTTTTGAAGCACTTGGAGCAACTACCGCGATAGAACCTGTGGCTTCTATTATTAGGTTATTGTTGCCAATAGTTAGATTGCCTGATGTTAAATTTAATACCCCATTTACAGTCATATCTTGACCCAAAGTAAGTCCGCCTGAACGGTTGATTGTAAGATTGTTTAAAGCTGGTTGCGTACTAAATAAATCATTTGCAAAAACCATCGCGCCACTACCGCCGATATTCAGAGACGAAACTGGACTCACTTCAAGAGAACCTGAAATTTTTGTTATAGTTCCCAAAATTCCGAGTGTGTTGTCAATTTTGAAGACTCCGTTTGTAAGTGTAAGCAAAGTGTTCACATTTGTGGGTTCATCCATGGTGACGCCACTGTTGTTATTGATGGTTAGCTGATCAAAAGTAGTTACCGATGTTCCTAATATTGATTGTGGCGAAGTTCCGTTTAAGGAAATAGTATGGCCTAGTGCAGCGTTGAAAGTACCACTATCATCAAAATTACCGGCAATGATATGGTCGAAATTACCTGTATTAAAGGTTGCGTTTTGTCCGATAGCGACATTTCCACCAATAGTTAAAGCAGATGCAGCAGATGTTGTTACTGTATCGGCAAGGCTAAAATTACCATGTATGTTTCCTAGTGCTGATGCCATAGTTTTAGTACCACTACCACTAAGAATAAGATTAGAGTAACCTGCTATGGCTCCATTTGGGTTGACAATAGTTTGGGCTGCTCCATTGTATTCAACGAAAGCCGAACCCGATGCCAAGGTATTCCATACACCATTGTTGATCATAGCTCCTGCAATACGGATATTACAATCCTGAGTCATAGCAAGTGACTTTCCGCTGTTGATGGTTAAGTTGTAAAAATTTGTTGTTCCCGACATGGTTGCTGCAACGTTATTAAAAATAACAGTACTTGTACTCGCATTAAAAGTTCCACCATTATTATTCCAGGCATTGGTTCCTTCAAGTGTTAATTGTGCAGCAGCGACTGAATTCAAAACGCCTCCGGTACTTATGGTAATCGATTTTACATCGGTTATTGAAGGTACAATAGGTGCATAAGTTGTGGTGGCTGTATCAGGTATTACTATGTTTTTTGTAGCTGATGGTCCGACGTTTGGTGTCCAATTTTGAACTGTTGTCCAAGATGTAGATACCGATCCATTCCAAGTTAAGGTATTAGTAGTGCTGAATTCATCTAAGGTTACATTTTTAGTTTCATCAAAAGAGGATGAAAAGAAGGCGACATTTACATTTGAAAGTGAGTTCCAGTTGTCCACTGCATTAAAAGCAGAACTGCCATATTCTATATTTCCTATTTTGACCCACAACACCATGTTTTCTTCATTGTTACCGTTTAGTTCGCTATCTAGATAATGAAAAGAAACAATACCGCTTGTTGCTACAGCACCAGTTTGAATCACTTCTATCTCGCGATTTATTGCGCCAGTTCTCCATGAAGGATTTGTTCCGATGCTTAATTTTAAGCTCAATTGACTTGGTAACGTACCAATGTTATTGAAATAGACTTTCATAAACGGACTTCCCAAAGTATAGTTCACTCCAGGAGTAAAAGAAGTTCGGGCATTAATTCCAGTGGTGTCACCAGGTCCGATATTAATAGCGTTAATACCCAACGTAATAGTTTTAGCTGTTGTTCCATCCCACATATCCAAAAGCCCTTTAGTAGCCGAAGGGTTAATGCTTGCCAAATTTAAAACACCATTAAGCGCAAAATCGCCTTGTGAAGTTATGCCTCCAGAACCAATTAGGGTTAGATTGTTTACCGCTGTTGCAAAAATTGATGGAGGAAGTAAAATGGGAACTGTATTTAAAAAAAGCAAAGTTGCATCGCTGTTGCTTGCATCAATAGCACCATTTACGCGCGTTGGTGAATTGCCAGAAATTGTCAAGGTGTTTGCTCCAATGGCAATTGTTCCTGAAGTTAAAGCCAAAGTGCCTAGCACTGAAACCGAACCTATAAGGTTGATTCCTGATGCTCTATTTACCGTTAAACTATTTAGAATGACTGAAGGAAAATTGGCTGTTCCATTTCCGCCAACAACAATACTACTTGAGCTTCCGCCAGTTAAGGATCCTGCTGTGCTGTTTATGTCTCCATTCAAGGTAAGCGAGTGCGTTCCTATTGCTAAGGCACCATTGGTTAGTGTTGCTGTTTGAGCTATAGTGATGTCATCATTTAGCGTTAATCCGTTAGTATTGTTTAGTGTGCAACTGTTCATTGTGTTGCTGACTAAGGCACCGGAAGGAATATTTTGAGAAGCCGTTCCTTCAAAAACTAGTCTAGAAGAAGTAGTTATTGCCTCTAACTTAGCATTATTTGAAAAAATTAGAGACCCGAGAAGCGTAAGTTGATTTCCATTAAGTAACAGTTTGTAAGTTGCTTGGGTATTGGTAATATTTCTAAGTGTCCTGTTTTGATCTAGCATGCAATTGTTAAAAGGTGCAGCGGCAAATGAGATGTCAGAACCATTGGGAGGAACCAAGCCATTTTGCCAGTTTGATGCTGTTGCAAAATTTGTACTTGTTGCTCCCGACCATACGTAAGCAGTTATTTCTAGCGCACCCATTTTTGGCGTAGCACTTCTGGCAAGTCCTGTAAAATCGTTTGTTACACCTGTTCCGTTTGCACCAGTCAAAATAGCAGAAGTATAATAGTTTAAGGGATTGGCACTTCCGGGATTGTTAAAAAGAGGATTGGTATTTAAACTATTGGCATCTTGTAGTGTTGCCAATTTCCAGGCAGCCAAAGTAGTCTTGTCGCTACCTGCAAAAGAACCTGCAAAAGAACCTGCTGTAGCGTAATAGTCATTGTAATCAATAGTTAAACCACTTAAGCCTGCTATTCGAATGGCATAATGTTTACCAGTTGTGCCACCAGAGCGAACATTCATTAGAATATTATTTCTATAGTTTCTGGTTGCAGTTGAATTGGTATTCCATAAAGCTGCCGTTGCGGAAGTAACCCCAGACGATAGTGAACCTGATAAATAAACCGAATTGAAGTAAATACTGTTGTTATTTGTTGCAGTGGGCGAACTGTTGTCATTAATTCCATAAATCTTATAGCCTACAGTTAGATTAGAGCCAAGATTGATAATGTTATTGGCAGCAGTAGTAAGTCCATTGCCTAGCATAATGCCATCCATCTCACACAGGACGTTAGAAGAAGTAGCCGATAGCCCATATATAAAATTTCCCGAAACAATATTGTTTCCTGTAGTTGGACCATTATAATCAATTCCAATCACTACTGAAGAAGCCGTTGGATGGGTGTTTGATAAATTATATATGGTATTGCCTGTTAAGGTTTGGTTGGTGCCAGCGGTAGTAACGTATTGCTGAATTCCTCTTACAGTTATACTATTCATACAAGCAGTAATGTCTCTAATGGTATTGTTTTGAATGACATTGTTATCGCCATTAGAGCAAATACCATCTGCTTTAGAAGTTGAGATTCCGTTGTAAGCACTTGTCATATTGGCTATGGTATTTCCGGAAGCTGTGACAAGATTTACAGCAGAATTTACAAATATACCACGAAGGTCTTGTTTAAAAACAGAATTGGTTGCTGGCGAACTTGTTTTAATATTATTGGCGGTGCTAAGACTTCCAATTAAATTATTACTGATGGTTATAATAGAGGTTGGAAAACCACTAATGACAATACCTTCGAAACAATGCGAGTAGGCAACATTTCCAATTGTGGTAATAGAACCAATAGTATTGTTTTCAATAGTAACATTCCCACTGTTTAAGCAACGTATGCCATGTGTGGTTGAATAACCAGAACCATTCACGTTTACATTGGGCGTACTAGTATAGCCTGCACCTCCGTTAGTAATTGTGAATCCTGTAACGACTCCGCCAGAAATAATAGCAGTAGCCGAAGCTTGAGTTGTGCTTCCAGAAAGTGTAAAAGTAATTGTAGGCGCTGTTAAAAACCCACTACCTCCACCAACCAAGTTAATCGCTGTTAAAACACCAGCCGTTATTGTAGCAGTTGCTGTAGCATTTGGTGTTGTAACAACAATAGCATTTGTTCCTGTAGGTGCACCAATTGTATTTCCTAGAAAAGAAACATTACCCGATGATAAGTAAAGACCATCCCAAGGATTGGCACTTGTACTACTATAATTAAAATTCTGAATGGTGTTGTTTTGAATTAAAGGAGGTGTTGTAGTATTTCCGGTTATAAAAATACCGCTGAAATAGGTATCGTAACTCGAGTTCATTGTTAACGGCGTTCCGCCACAAAAAGGTTGACTTCCTCCAATATAATTTCCACTCACGGTATGCATATTGGGTGTGGCAATACGAATTCCTCCATAGGTATAACTGCCGGTTGGTGCCAGTGCAGCAGAATCATAAATACTATTGTTGATAATATTCCAATCGGAACTATAGATAGAAATATTTACACCAAAGGAATTATTATTGTTGTTCATAAAATTAAACAGCGCATTATTCCGAATGCTGTTTCCGCTGTTTTCACGACCTGCACTTCCTATGCTTAAGATGGCGTTAAAAGGTCTATTTCCACCTGCATTAGTTACGTTGCAAAATTCTACGATATTGGTATCATTTCCATTCCCAGACGCCGAAGTTGAAAACGTAATGACAGCCGTTCCTAAACTTAGACCAGAAGCCGCAAGAGCCGCATATTTAATGCTATTGTTTTCTGCAGAATTGGTAAACCTTAAAGCACAAGCGTTGACTCCAGTATTGCTGTTTGTAAACAATAAATCGGCTGTTGTGCCTGTAGCGTTAACTCTTCCGTCAATAATCACATTGTCAGCACCATTTAAATTGATAAGAGGATTGGCTATATTGCCACCAATTGAATAGCCAGTTCCTGTTGCATAAATTAAAACCGAATTGTAATTAGCCAATCCAGTACCGCTAGCGTTTAAACTAGCCATAGCAGGTTCTATTGTGCTGCTTACAATTTGAATTGTAATTGCTCCAGTAATACTTCCGGCATTAATTGCATCAAAAGCTGCTTTTAAAGTGGCATAATTGCCTCCTGAACCTACTGTTGCATTAGATAGCAAGACCGAAGTTTTAAACAATTTTAAGGGTTTTAGATTATTGGTTTTTCGCATCCCATTTGCAGAAATCGCAGCAATTGAAAAAAGAAACAAGATGGTATAGGAAGAAACAAGCATTTTAGCTCGCAATAGAGCGCTAATTGACCGTCCTTTGATCAAAAGATGTACTAGTGTTCTCATAATAGATTGGGGAGTATTAAGCGCGATGCAGGCTTTGTCTTTTAGATACTTTATCTTACAAAAAAATACAAAATGCGCCTTTTATCGTGTAAATGTACTATTAATCGATAGTTTGAATCATAAACCTACTACTATCGTATAATTATTATTCCACATAACGTGTTAGTTGTTTGATTTTTAGAGTTATAGTTTTAAAAATGCTTTTTATTGTTGTACTATTTAAGCTGTTAAAACATATAAAGACACTAGAAGTTATGTCTCTTGCTTTGTAACACTAGGATAAAAAATTTGAATTCCTTACAAATTTAGAGTCTTTTAGTGCTTTTTAAAAGGATGTTTTAAATAGGAAATTAGATTTTGAGATTGGATATTTAGTTTGGCTTTCAATAGGAGTTAAGATTAAAATTTTAACTTCAGAAATGAGAATAAGAATTTATGGTTAGGCATTTAAAACAAAACCGTCCATCAAGTATCCAAGACGATGGCTGGTGCGTTTGTTTGAATCCTTTTATTTTATCTGCGGTGAAAGTGTATTGCCAGCCATCGCCATTTTTGCCTGTTTGTGGTGTCCAGATGTTCCTTGCCCAAGACGTACTTATGGCTGGATAGGTATAACCGTTAGACAAATCAGGTTAGGATAAAGTTCCTATAACGAATTTACGAACTTAACCAAATCTTCCTTTTGGTGTTGCACTGAGAAAGTGAAAATGATTGTTTTTTTTATATAATTTAAACGCGATGCTTGTCGGCTTTCCAGTTTAGTATTGCTTTTTTTATTTCGTCACCAGACCATTTTTCATGCAGGCATTTTTCAATTAGTATTGGAAATTCTTTATCAGATGCAAACCTTAAAGCGAAAATTTGACTGTCAGTAAAATGATGTTCTATTTCTTCAAATCGCTTACCTGTTAATGTGAAATAAGTATATTTTACTTCTAATCTTACAATTCTATTTTGAAGCGTCATGGCATAATGTTGTCGCAGCATAAACGCCAAGCAAAACATAAATATAAATAAGACACTAATGAAAATCCAAAGTGCTTTTTCGGGTTTAGTGAAACTGAAGTAAATTGAAAAACATAGAAATGCTAGTAGTATTGGATAAAAAACAAAATGATGCGGTGTGTAATATCTGATGTGATTTTTATAGGATTGGGTTTTCATAGGTTGCAATTTTAGCACTGTAAATTTAATGGATTTTAATTTGTTTACAGTTTTTTTTTACCATCATTTGACATTATTGTATAAGTGTGCTTGACTATTAAGTTGTAATTTTACGATTGTATTATTTATATACTTTTAAAATTATGAATTTCAAAAATAAATACCTTTTAATTTTCTTTTTATCAATTTCAATTGGTTCTGCACAGCAACTTGTTCAAGAAATTCAGGTTTATGATTACGCCGGACGCATGGAACATCTTGGAAATAATAAAACTACTCTTATTGGTTCGGCTTCTTCAATTTCATTCAATTTTACTGGAGCAAAATGTGCTGTATCTTTAAAAAGTGTCGATTCCTATGAACATCACAACTATGTTTCTTTGGTTTTAGATGGCGACTATATTGGACGATTAAAAGTTGAAAAAGGCGAAACAAAATCCTATCCAATAACAATTTCAAGAGATTTAAAAGAACATAATCTCACTATTTATAAAGCAACCGAAGCATCAAATGGAGGTATTTTATTTGACGGCACAACAGCAGTTTTATCAGAAATTAAGCACATCAAGAAAAAGAAAATCGAATTTATTGGAAATTCCATCACTTGCGGTATGGGAAATGACACCAAAGAAATTCCGTGTGGCACAGGCGAATGGTACGACCAACATAACGCCTATTGGGCATACGGACCAATTTTGTCAAGAACCTTAAACGCCGATTATTTATTAAGTTCGGTTTCTGGAATTGGCATGTACCGCAACTGGAACGATGAGCACAAAGACGAAGCTATAATGCCAGATGTTTATGAAAAATTATACTTAAATAAAAACGATGCTAAACCTTATGATTTTAAATTCCAACCTGATTTAGTAAGTATTTGTTTAGGTACAAATGATTTGTCTGATGGCGATGGCGTTAAACCTAGACTACCTTTTAATGAAGAAAAATACGTTTCGAATTACATTAAATTTATTAAAACAGTTTACAAACATTCACCAAATGCCCGAATCGTTTTGCTAAACAGTCCAATGGTTTCTGGTGAGCGAAATATAACTTTGGTAAAATGCTTGAAACAAGTAATTGCCGCTTTCAAGAAGGATAAAAAACATAAAAAAATAGCTTTGTTTGAATACCAACCCATGCAACCAAAAGGTTGTGGCTCGCATCCAGACATTGAAGATCATAAAGTTATGGCGCAACAACTTGAATCATTTTTTAAAAAATTATTAGATGAAAAATAGACTTTCTTTATTGGTATTTATAATTTCAAATTCGATAATGGCGAACGTTACTTTACCAACTATTTTCTCTGATAATATGGTTTTGCAACGAAATTCTGAAGTAAAATTTTGGGGTTGGGCAAATCCTAAAGAAGAAGTAAAAATTACTCCAAGTTGGAACAATCAAGAATACAAAATCACTGCCGATAGCTATGCTTATTGGCAAATTACAATTCCGACACCAAAAGAAGGCGGACCATTTTCGATACTTTTTAAAGGTTATAATGAAGTAGTTTTAAATAATATTTTAATTGGCGAAGTTTGGCTTTGTTCTGGTCAATCCAATATGGAAATGTCGGCAAATTGGGGAATTGAAAATGGCGATGAAGTAGTGAAAAATGCAAATAATTCCAAAATAAGATTTTTTACAGTTCCAAAACAAACGGCTACAACTCCACAAAATAATTTATCAGGAAACTGGATCGAATGTTCACCGGAAACCATGAAGAATTTTAGTGCTGTAGGTTATTTCTTTGCTAAACGATTGCAAGAAGATTTAAAAAATGTTCCCATCGGATTGATTTCTTCCAATTGGGGTGGAACGTCTGCCGAAGTTTGGATGCCTGAAACGGTTTTTAAAAAAGAACCAGAATTGTTAAAAGCAACCGCCGATTATAAACCCAACGAATATTGTCCGGTTGAACCATCACGTGTTTTTAATGCTATGATTAATCCATTGGTAGGTTTTAAAATTGCTGGAACGATTTGGTATCAAGGCGAAAGCAATGTCGGTTCAGCAATTTATGACAAAACTTTTTCGACCTTAATTTCGTCGTGGCGCACACTTTGGAACGATGATTTTCCGTTTTATTTTGTTCAAATTGCACCTTATAACTATGGTGAAAATCATTTTGGTGGCGCGCAAGTAAGGGATTTTCAAAGACGAACATTACAAGTTCCAAAAACAGGAATGGCAGTTACGAGTGATATTTCGACAACAGATGATATTCATCCCAAAAACAAAAAATCGGTTGGAATTCGATTGGCAAATTTGGCTTTAGCAAATACCTACAAAACCAATTCGAATCTAGTAAACGGACCACTTTTTAAGGACATTACAATCGATAAAAATAGAATTGCAGTACGTTTTGATTACTCAGACGGATTGTATTTTAAAGATAAAAGATCCGATCAATTTGAAATTGCAGGTTCGGATGATGTCTATTATTTGGCGAAAGCCGAAATCAAAAACAATACAGTAATTTTGACTTCTAATAAGGTAAAAAATCCAAAAAAAGTACGGTTTGCTTGGACAAATATTGCACAATCGTACTTGTTCAATAAAGCCAATTTACCAGCATCAACCTTTATTTCAGAATAAAAACCATGAAAATAACCACCATTACACTATTTACTCTTTTTGCAATCACAACTATGAACGCACAGAAAAAACCTCATTTAGACAAGACAAAACCCACAGAAGAGCGCATTGATTTATTGATGAAACAAATGACACTTGAAGAAAAAGTAGGACAGATGAATCAATACAACGGCTTTTGGGAAGTAACTGGTCCAGCTCCAAAAGGAGGCGATGCCGAAACCAAATATGAACATTTGCGAAAAGGTTGGGTTGGTTCGATGCTAACGGTTCGTGGCGTAAAAAATGTTCGTGCTGTTCAAAAAATTGCAGTTGAAGAAACACGTTTGGGAATTCCGTTAATAATTGGTTTTGATGTGATTCATGGATACAAAACTTTGAGTCCGATTCCGTTGGCGGAAGCAGCAAGTTGGGATTTGGAAGCCATAAAAAAATCGGCACAAGTAGCTGCAGACGAAGCGTCGGCAGTTGGAATTAACTGGACTTTTGGACCTATGATGGATGTTGCACGCGATGCACGTTGGGGTAGAGTTATGGAAGGTTCGGGCGAAGATCCATTCCTTGGAAGTAAAATTGCTTACGCTAGAGTGAAAGGTTTCCAAGGCGAAACAAAAGAAGATTTATTGAAAGTTACTACCATTGCGGCTTGCGCCAAACATTTTGCCGCCTACGGATTTGCCGAAGCAGGAAAGGAATACAACACAGTTGATATTAGTAATTCGACACTTTATAATATTGTTTTGCCACCGTTTAAAGCTGCCAATGATGCTGGAGTTCGCACTTACATGAATTCGTTTAATATTTTAAATGGCGTTCCTGCCACTGGAAGTTCGTTTTTGCAAAGAGATATTTTAAAAGGAAAATGGAAATTTGACGGATTTGTAGTTTCCGATTGGGCATCGGTTCGTGAAATGGTGAATCATGGTTTTGCAAAAGATGCTGCCGATGCTACTGCAAAAGCCGTAATTGCTGGTTCCGATATGGATATGGAAGCACATTATTATGTTGCAGAATTAGTGAATTTGGTAAAATCGGGCAAAGTAAAAGAGCGTTTGGTTGATGATGCGGTACGCAGAATTCTTCGTGTAAAATTTGAATTAGGCTTGTTTGATGATCCTTATAAATACTGTGATGAAGCTAGAGAAAAAGCGGTAATTGGAAGCAAAGCCAATAATGATGCTGTTTTGGATATGGCTAAAAAATCGATTGTACTTTTAAAAAATGACAAGAATTTATTACCATTAAAAAAATCAGGTCAAAAGATAGCTTTGATTGGTGCTTTGGCAAATGATAAAACGAGTCCGCTTGGAAGTTGGAGAATTGCTTCAGATGATAATACAGCGGTTTCTGTTCTAGAAGGAATGCAACACTATAAAGACAATCAGTTAACGTTTGAAAAAGGAACTGATGTAACCATTGGAAAAACCACTTTTGTTGACGAATTAGTCTTTAATACAACGGATAAAAGCGGATTTGAAGCAGCTAAAAATGTAGCCAAAACTGCCGATGTTGTAGTTATGGTTTTGGGCGAACACGGATTTCAAACTGGCGAAGGACGAAGCCGAACCGACTTGAATTTACCAGGAAATCAGCAAGAATTATTGGAAGAAATTTATAAAGTAAATCCGAATATAGTTTTAGTTTTAAATAATGGACGACCATTGGCTTTGCCTTGGGCAGCCGAAAAAATTCCAGCCATTGTTGAAGCTTGGCAACTTGGAACACAAACAGGAAATGCTGTGGCACAAGTGCTTTATGGCGATTACAATCCGAGTGGAAAATTGCCAATGAGTTTTCCAAGAAATGTGGGTCAATGTCCAATTTATTATAATAATTATACTACTGGAAGACCTATAAATTCTGATAAAAATGTATTTTGGTCGCATTATACAGACGTGGAAAAAACACCTTTATTTCCGTTTGGATTTGGATTGAGTTACTCAAAATTTGATTATAAAAATTTAAAAATTAATAAATCGGAATTCAATAAAGGTGAAGTGGTTTCGGTTTCTGTTGAAGTGACAAATTCTGGAAATTACGACGGAAAGGAAGTTGTTCAATTGTACATTCACGATGTTGCTGCAAGTTTGGCTCGACCAGTAAAAGAGTTAAAAGGATTTGAATTGGTCGAATTGAAAAAAGGTGAAACAAAAACCATTACTTTAACATTGTCCGATAAAGAACTTGGATTTTTTGATAATGATGGAAACTATCTGGTAGAATCTGGGACTTTCAAAATTATGGTTGGCGGAAGTTCTGAAAATGGTTTGGAAGGAAGTTTTGAGTTGAAATAGAAATAATGAAATACAACAGAACAGGAAAAAGCGGTTTATTATTGCCACAAATATCGTTAGGATTATGGCATAATTTTGGCTCGGTTGATGATTTTAAAAATGGTGAAAACATTGTAAAAGCAGCATTTGATAAAGGAATTACGCATTTTGATTTAGCTAATAATTACGGACCAATTCCAGGTTCGGCAGAAAGTAATTTTGGCAAAATTCTTAAAAATAATTTTCAAGGCAATCTTCGCGACGAACTTGTAATTTCTACCAAAGCTGGTTATAAAATGTGGGATGGACCTTATGGCGATTGGGGTTCGAGAAAATATTTACTATCCAGTTTAGATCAAAGTTTGAAACGAATGGATTTAGAGTATGTCGATATTTTTTATTCACATCGATTTGATCCCGAAACACCATTGGAAGAAACAATGATGGCTTTGGATTATGCCGTGAGAAGCGGAAAAGCGCTTTATGCCGGAATTTCTAATTACAATGCAGAGCAAACTGCAAAAGCTACCGAAATTCTCAAGCAATTAGGAACGCCATGTTTGATTCATCAAGTGAAATATTCGATGTTTGTTCGCGAACCAGAAAATGGATTGTTGGAGGTTTTAGAAGAAAAAGGTGTTGGTTGCATTGCTTTTTCTCCATTGGCACAAGGATTGTTAACCGATAAATATCTGAAAGGAATTCCCGAAAATTCGCGTGCTTTCAACCCAAATGGGCATTTGCAATTGGAAGAAATATCGGAAGAAAAAATTCAAAAAATTAGTGCTCTGAATGAAATTGCAAAACAACGCAATCAATCTTTAGCACAAATGGCGCTTTCTTGGTTATTAAAAGACAATCGAGTTACGTCGGTTTTAATTGGTGCAAGTTCTGTAAATCAATTGCATAATAATATTGAAAGTTTAAATAATTTGAATTTTTCTGAGGATGAATTGGAAGAAATTGAGAAGATTTTGAAATAATTGGTTAGTAGTTATTTTTCTAAATGTATTTGGAAACCTAGTCCAATTTGAAAACTATTTGATGTAAATGAGTCTGAACTATAAAAAACATGTTGATATTTAGCTAACAATTCCAAACCAACACTGCTATTGAAATATATTACTGGTCCAGCTTTAAAACCATAATTGGTAACATAATCAGATTTATTGAAATCTTTTCCATAGTAATAATTTGCTTCTAACAGAAAATTTATTATCTTCTCTGGCTTTAAGATATAATACCTAATGAAAGGTCCGACGCCCAAACCAGAATTAGAGTTGCCTCCTTTAGTTTTTCCATAACTATAGCTTGCCATTAATCCTCCAGCAAATCGGTTATAAAAAAAATAGCCTAAATTTGGTTGAACTGCAAAACCTGTGCTACTTTGAATTTCGTCACCATTAGAATTTTTTGCATTAGAATTATTAAAATATCCACTTCCGCCAACCATCCAATTACCTTTTGTAATTTGGGCATTAGAAATTAAAGCGAGAAGCAAGCATATTAAAATGGGTATTGTTTTTTTTGTCATAATTTTTATTTTTTTTTAATGGTTAAACTTTTTTAAAGCGGTATTTTTTTTCTTTTATATACTCATAGGCAGTTGTTAATAATTAATCTAAAATTAAATTATACAGGTAAGATAACGTAATAGTATATTTTCAAAATACGATAGTATTTGTAAGAAAAATACATTTTATGTTAGTAAAGATTTTGAAATAGAAAAAGGCGATAATTAAATCGCCTTTTTAAAAAAAATATAACAGTTATTAAATTTTAATAAATTTAATTGTTTTTACAGCATCCAATTTTAAGAAGTAAACGCCATTGTTTAGAGTAGAAATATCAATAGTATTTGAAAATAATTTATCCGATTTTAAAACAAGTTTTCCAATAATATTATAAATTTCATACGAAGTAACTTCTGAAATATCTGTAATGTTTATTTCGTTCGATGCAGGGTTTGGATATACTTTTATTAAATCTCTATTAAAATTATTTATTGCTAATGGTCCATTTAAATTTACATTGTTACTTGTTCCCAATATATAACTTGCGTAACCTGGCGTGAACAATGCCGAGTCAACTTTGTAGAATTGTCCTGCTGGTAAATTGGCACTTGGTGTAGCATTGGCAGGAATTGTTAATTGTTGCGATAATGAAACTGCTGTTGCAGTTGTTGCAGGTAAATTGTCTACACCAATTCCAACTAAATCACTAACAAATCCACTTGCATTGTAAATTGCAATACCAAATTTTACTAATCTAGATGCTGGACAAGTGTAATTTACAGTGATCGTTACATTTGAACCAGCAACAATTTCTAACGGAGGATTATCTAGGACAAGTGTATCGACAACATTATTAGAAGCTGTGATTGTCGCGCTCGTAAATTGAAAAGTATTTCCTACATCATTGTAATTTCCAACTCCTTGGGTTAATTTATAAACCCAGCTGTAAGTTTTTCCCGATGGTAAACTTGCAGAAGGAACCGCATTTGATGGAACAGTTACTGAAACAGTTCCGGAAGCTGAAGTTGCACTTGCTGGCAATGCGCTAGAAAAAGCTCCAACAATGTAGTTCGTTCCAACGCTGTAGTCTTGTGTGATTACGTTGCTTCCATCGATGTTGGCGATTCTTAGTTCGGCGTAAACTGCGCACGAAACTGTAGATGTGTAGGTAAACGAAATGTTTACCGTAGTTCCAACTTGAACGCTTGGAACAACATTTGGTGTGAGCGTTTGTCCAAAAGCAGTAAAGCTAAGTAAACAAAAAACTACAGAAATAAAGTGTAAAGTTTTTTTCATAATTGAGGGTTTTATTGATTAATTTTTAAGTTGTATTCCTTAATCAAATTCATAGTAGAAGTTTCACTAGAAAAAACCGAGTTCAAACCTTGTGGTTCTTGTGGCGGATCGGTTGTGAAATCTACACCAACTTTCCATTTTCCATCTTTGGGATTGTTTTTTGCGATTCCGGCGTAACCCCAAAAGTTTAAGGCTACGAATGGTTCATTTTCTTTAATTGCTTTTTCCAATCGTTCAAAAACGGCTTTATAAAATTGATTTCTAAATTCGACTGAAGCGTTTCTGTCTAAACTTTCTTGACTTCTTGGATAACCAAATTCTTCCAAAATAATTGGTTTTTGTAATCTTTTGGCAACTTCAATATGTTCGTCGATGTAGGCAATTGTTTTTTCAATGGCAATTGGTGTCGAGCCTTTTTCGTCATCCATTTTATACCAACTCCAATTTTTTGGCCAAATGTGCATCGTTAAATAATCGATGTTTTTATTGGTATGCGTTCGTTCAAAAGTTGCCAAATCGTCATTAGAACCAGCTTTTCCTTCAGAACCAGTTGTGATTAAATGATTTTTATCCAAACGATTAATTTCGTCAACCGTTTCGTTCAACCATTTGGTGAAAGCCGCTTCATTTTCTTTGGTAAAAACTCGAGGTTCATTAGCAACTTCCCAAGCCATGATTGCTTTGTCTTCGGTATATTTCTTTTTGGTGTACGAATTTGTTCTTCCGATAATAAATTGCATGTGCTTTTTGAAATCGTCTTTACAAGGTTCGCATGAATGAAATTGCGTGGTATAATTCATAAATTGTGGCCATGTATTTGGAGCGATATTCGGATTAGGAACTTTTCCATAACCGTTCCATTCCAAGTATTTTGCCATTCCTCCAGACCATTCCCAGTTGTTATTTAAATATAAAATGGCGTTTAAATCGCGTTTGCCCATTTCGGCTAAAACAAAATCCAAACCATCTAATAATTCCTTATTGTACTTTCCTTTTTCGGTTTGTAATGCTGGCGTAACTGTAAAATCTTGATCGCCACCTTCTGCACCAACTAGAATTCTTAGGTTGGTAATTCCGTTGGCTTTTAGTTCATCCAATTCTTTTAAAAGTCGTGTCCTGTCTCCGTTTTTAGCTCCAATCATTGCGCCGTACCAATAATTTGTTCCAATATAATGATATGATTTTCCGTCTTTTATAAACTTAGAATCTTTTACAGAAATAAATTTCTGAGACGAACAAGAAGTAGTAAAAATGATTAAAAACGCTAAAAGAATTGATTTTTTCATGTTGAAATTAATTTGGCAAAACGTACATATTGGGCAATGTATTCTGTAAAACCGATTTGGGTTTGATTACAAAACTATTGAAATCGGCTGCATTGGAAGTTGTAGGAGTTGGCACATAATAACCGCCATTTCCGTTTGCCCAAAACATTACAAAACCAATTTGAACTCCATTATTAGTTATTGCATCGTATAAATAAGTCGAAAACCAATTTGGAACCGCAGGCGTTGTATTGGTTACACGATATCCAGTTTCGGTTAAAGCAGCAATTTTCTTTTTGGAAATAGCTAAATCCGATAAGTATTTTAATTTATTGTTGGCATTCGTTGCTCCAGATGTCCCTTGATTGTTTAAATCGCCATAATTATCCATTCCCAAAACATCTACATAAGCATCACCAGGATAGCGATTTAAATAACTTGAAGAAGTTGTGTAAGTGTTGTCTGGAGAAAATGAATACAAAAGATTGTGGACATTTTTAGTATTTTTTAAGTAATCAACTGTGAATTGGAAAACAGCTTTGTATTCATCTGGAGCACAATAATTGGAACCCCACCAAAACCAACTTCCATCAAATTCATGAAACGGACGGAAAATTATTGGTATTAATTTGTTGTTGGCATCTCTCATATTTGAAACTATCGAAGCCACTTTGTCTAATTTTGTTTTGTACCATTCGTGTTTTGCTCCGCCGGGCATAATACTTCTAAAAGCAGTTTGTTGTTGGGCTGCTGTGATATCGGCAGCATAGAAGCTATCTTCATTGTTAGGTTCACGCAAATGCCAACAAAAAACATTTATCATACCTTTAGATTTAGCTTCTTTGGCATCATCAATGATATTAGTTTCTTGTTGGAAAAACCAATTGCTTGCTTGACCGTTATTGTTTTTATCGGTAATAAACATAAAATCGGAACCTAAAAGTGCTGGATCATGACCAGTGGTTTTCTTAATATCAGAATCGCCACTTGAAGTATAAAAACCTGCAAATGCGTCCTGATGACCAATGGCAAATTTGGTTTGAGATAATTTTCGTAAGTTGTAAAAAAGCGCAACAGTTTCATCTGTAGCATTTGGATCAACCATAAACGTTCTAACATTTTGTGGTGTAACTGGATCAACAACTGCTACTGGCGGAATTATCGCTGGTGTTTCCGAAGTTGTTCCGTCGTCTTTAGAACATGAAGTCAGCGTTAAAACTGCTGACGTAATGATAGAAATAAAAATTTTTTTCATAGCGATTTTCATTTTTTGTTAAACATTTATTTGAAACTAACAGTAATGTCATCGGCATATAAAGTGCCTGATGCAAAACCTAAAGCAAGCATTATTCTGTATTTTTTTGTTCCTTTTGGAAGCGGAAAAGTTTTAGTGTAAAAAGTCCAATCTGTTGTTCCAGTCACGAAAGTTACACTTTGATCGTCACTAGTTTTTTGATTGTCGTTTCCAGTAAATTCAACGTTTAGTAAGCCGTTGTTCCAGATTTCTCTTCCTTGTTTGATGTTATCTGATTTTAACCAACCCGAAATAGTTATTGAATTCACATTTTCTGGAACATCAGCAATTTGATCCATTCCTGTCCAATCGAAAGTTGTCGAATTTAATACTAATGATGCTTTTCCTTCTTTGAAAATTGTGCTTGAAGTTGCTGCAGTTCCGCGCCATGAATTGGTTCCGTTTTCGAAATTTCCGTTGGTTAATTCCATAGGTTTATTTGTGGAAGTACTTGAAATTGCTATTGGATTTCGTTTTGCGTTTTCTTCTTCATGCATTTTTGTAAGTTCATCTTGTGAGATTGCAATCGCTTTTATTTCGTCAAATACTATCGTTCCGTTGGTTTGACCTAAAGCCAACATAATTCTCAATTTGGATGCAGAAGTTGGAACATTAATTATCTTTTTATAAAACATCCAAGATGTTGTTCCTAAAATTGAGGCTACACTTTCGTTCTGAATTCCTTTTTCTCCAGCGTTTAAAAATTCGATGTCAAACTTTCCAGTATTCCAAGCATTTTTACCTTTTTCAATACCATCCGATTTTATCCAACCACTCAATTCTATTGCTACAGCATTCTTTGGAATGCTTACAATTTGATCTATTGCTTTCCATTCGGCACCAGTATATTGTGTGATTATTGCGCTAGCTTTTCCTGCTTTTTTATCAAAAGTTGATAATTGCGCCACATCACCACGCCAATTGTTAAGCTCCATTTCAAATCCGCCATTAGCGACCATGTTTTTTTGAGCAAAACAATTCATGCCGATGACTAAAACAAATAGTATAAATATTTTTTTCATAATTATTTAATTTTCAAACGTTTAAGCAATTCTAAACAAGCACGTGAATTGTGATACGGACATTTCCAGAAACCAGCTTTGTCCTTTTCAATTTTAGAATAATCACGGTTTATTCCCCAAATCCATTCACCGTTTTGTTTGTCTAGAATGTATTTTTGTACAAACTCAAAGTTTTTTTCGGTGATTTTTAGGTATTCTTCGTCGTTGGTCAATTGCCAAGCATTTACCATTCCAATCCACAATTCCGATTGTGGCCACCAATGTTTTTCGGCAATTAATTCATTTTCTTCTGGATTAAATTCGTACCATAATCCACCATCACCATCAATTCCTTCTTTGGTTACTTTGGCAATTTCTACGGCATATTTTCGGTATTTTTCAATCAACACTTTGTCTTCAATAACTTCGGCGCACCATTGCAATAACCAAGCCGCTTCGATATCGTGACCGTACGAAATTACATCTGGTTTTTCTACCCAATTTTCATTGAAAAATAGTTTTAAATGCCACGTATTTTTATCAATAAAATAAATACTAATTACGTAAAGCAGTTTTTTTATTTTGTCTTTCAGTTCTAAGTCGGGCCAAACTTGGTATAAATTTGCATAAGCTTCTACAATGTGCAAATGCGTGTTCATTGTTTTCTTTTCGTTGGCATCTTTATCGCTCAAACGCAAATCTTCTATGGGTTTCCAATCGCGAGTAAATGCTTCAAAATAACCTTCGTTTTCTCTATCGTAACTGTATTTTTCTATTGTATTATACAGATTTATTGCCAGTTGAAGTGCTTCTTGATTTTGGGAAATTTTGTAAAATTCGGTTAATCCGTAGATTGTAAAAGCCAATGCGTAAATTTGATTTTTGGTATCTTTTGGAGTTCCATCGTGGTTTACTGACCAGAAGATGCCACCAAATTCTTTATCATAAAAATACTTATTAATGTACTGAAAAGCTCTTTCGGCAATAGCCAAATGATTCGGATTTTTAGTCACAGGATATGCTGCAGCAAACGACCAAAGAATTCGGGCATTTAAAACCGAACCTTTGTCTGCCAAATCCTTTTTTTCTTCTTTAAAATCAATTTCCCCAATAAAACCTCCAAATCTTTCATCGATGGCATTGGTTTCCCAATAGTCTAAAATCGAATGCAACTCGGCAGTGATTTTATCTAAAAAATTATTGAATTTTATCGTCTCCTTTTCATAAATCATTTTCCTTGTACTTTAGTTTTTTGAAGCAGTTTTTACAGTGCCATCTTCATTGTATGATTTTAAATATTCTCTGGTTTTGATGCCCGATTCTTTTAAATCTGATGTTTTCCAATTTCCAGTTGCAGAAGCTCCTTTTTTCAATACAGAACACGTTTCATCTTTATCGGAAACCGACCAAGTAACCCAACTTATTTTGTTTTTATCCATCCAATCAATGAATTTTTGCCATTCTACATAATCCATTGCTGCATCGCCAGTAGCTTCCATTCCGGCGCATTCTGAAACAAAAATTGGTAATCCTTTTTGGATGGCTTCATCGGTTCTATCGCGCAACCATTGTTTGTGTGTTCCTGCATAAAAATGCATTGTGTACATCACATTAGTAACATTTTTTATCGGATTTTCGGCAGGTAAATTCACATCTTGATCCCAATGTGGCGAACCAACTAAAATAATATTATCGGCATCATTTTTACGAATTGTGGCAATAATTTCTTCTGAATAGGCTTTTACTTCTTCCCAAGATTCTTGATCTGGTTCGTTTACCACTTCGTAAATTACGTTTGGAAATTTTCCATATTTTTTAGACATTCTATCAAAGAAATCTTTGGCTTCTTTTAGGTTCAAGTTGTGACTGTGCCAATCGATGATAACATAGATATTATTTGCAATAGCAGCATCAACAACATCGGTAATTAATTTCTCAGAAACTTTCGTATTTTGCAAATAGCCGTTATCTGGTTCGATGCCCATTGCGGCTCTGATAACAGTGCAATTCCAATCTTTTTTAAGCCATTTTACAGTTTGTTTATTGTAAAACGATGGATGAAAACAACTCCAACCATAACTCATTCCGTGAAGTGTAATTGGGTTTCCTTTTTGGTTGCACAATTGTGTTCCAATAACTTGAAGGTTACCATTGTTTTTTACTACTTGAGCGTTTGCAAAAGCAGTTGTGAGTAGTAAAATTAGTAGTAGCCTTTTCATATTTTTAAATCGATTTATTTCTATCAATTAATTGGATAATTGTATTTACCGAACCAGCTGATGTAAAGGTATCTTCAGGAGAATTCATGGCATAATCTAACAGTTTTTCAACAGTTGAAGTTGCAACATGCATTTTCGTGTCTGACGATGCGTAATAAATAAATACATTTCCGTTATCGTCGGCAATCCAACCATTTGAAAACAAAACATTAGAAACATCACCAACACGTTCGTCATTTTCTGGCGCCATAAAATGTCCTGCTGGCGTGTGAATAACTTTAGATATATCATTCAAATCGGTCATGAAAACATATAAAGTGTAACGCAAACCTGCAGCAGTATTTCTAACACCGTGCGCCAAATGCAACCAACCTTTATCCGTTTTTATTGGAGCTGGACCAAGTCCGTTTTTAAGTTCGTAGATGGTATGATAGACTTTTCCGAAAATGATTTTTTCGTCTTTTACAATTGGATTTTCCATTTTGTCGATGTAACCCAGCCCAATTCCGCCTCCATTTCCAACATCAATAAATCCGTCTTGCGGACGTGTGTAAACTGCGTATTTTCCATTTACAAATTCTGGATGAAGTACTACATTTCGTTGCTGACCAGTATTTGAAATCAGGTCGGGCAAACGTTCAAAATTTATTAAATCTTTGGTACGCACTAAACCTGCATTTGCAATTGCTGTACTTGTATCGCTTTTTGGAGCACTTGGATCTTTTCTTTCGGTACAATAAATTCCGTAAATCCAACCGTCTTCGTGTTGTACTAAACGCATATCATAGGCATTGGTATCTGGATTTCCTTCAATTTGTGGAATGATACAAGGTTTGTCCCAAAACTGAAAATTATCAACACCATTCGGACTTTCTGCAATTGCAAAAAATGATTTTCTGTCGTTGCCTTCCACACGAAGACAAAGCACATAGTTACCGTTAAATTTCATTGCTCCAGCGTTGAAAGTGGCATTAAAACCAATGCGTTCTATACCAAGCGGATTGGTTTCGGCATTAAAATCGTAACGCCAATGCAATGGAACATGTTTGGCTGTAACTACAGGATTTGTATATCTTGAATAAATTCCGTTGTTTTCTGAAACTGGGCTATTTGGCTGTTGAATAAATTCCAAATGACTCGCCATTAAAGTATCGAAATTGTGAATTTTGGTTATGTTTTCCGTTATCATACGATGCGTATTATATTATAAATTTAATTTAAAAATCAGTTAATCTGTTCCACCAAGTGCGTTTCATTATGAAAGCAATTATTACAAATAATCCGAAAACGATTCCGAGTGCAAACCATCTGGAAAGTATTAAATACATGGGAACTAATGTTAGTAAAATTTGTCCTGTAATGCCAAGAAAGACATTGAACATATTGAGTTTGAAATTTTTATTTTTTTCTAAAGTTGGATCTTCTAGTAGTAATTCATCGTGAATTGGTTTCCAAAATCCCCATGGACGAACGTTTTTGTAGAAACTTAGTAAAACTGCTTTTTCTGTTGGTGGCGCAGCATACGAACCTACAATACAAGCTATTAATTGAATTAAAATAAATACTGGGAAGAAATACAACATTCGAGTTCCGTCAAAATAGGTTGTGATTCCAGAAACGGATAATGCTGGTGGAATGGCACTTGCGATGATTCCGAATAGCATTCCGTAGAAATATCCGTTGGCATTGAATCGCCACCAATACCATTTTAGGACGTTGGCACAAACAAATCCGCCATACAATCCAGCTGTGATAATATTGAAAATCATGTTTACATCTTTAATTAAAAGACCTAAACCAACACCTAGAATTACCATTACAATTCCCGAAAGATAACCCATGTTGATGATTTGTTTTCTATCGGCATTTGGATTGAAATATTTTAGATAAATATCATTTACAATATAGGCTTGACCTGCATTTAAAGTTCCTGAGAAGTTACTCATAAACGCACCCAAAAATCCGGCAAGGACTAATCCTACCAATCCAACTGGAAGGTATTTATTAATTACTGCTGGCATAATACTTTCAAAATTGATTCCGTCAGCTGTTTGATGCAAACTCAAATCTTTGAAGAATAATATTCCTAAAATGCACAATCCCATTACCATAAAATATCTTATTGGAAGTAAAATAATAGAAATAAATCCGCTCATTTTACTGGCTTCTTCTGGCGATTTTGTACTTAATATTTTCTGACAATCGTAGTTTGGTGCTGGTCCAGCTAATGATTTTAAAACTCCAGAAAAGAACATCATACTTACAATAGCCGAGAATAATTTATATCCGTCTGATTGTAATTTTTTGGTTGCTTCGGGTAGAATTTTACTCCAGTCTAAGCCTAATTCTTTTCCGAAAATTGGATTGTCCCAACCTAACGGCATTCTGTCGGTAATTACAATTCCAGAACTTGCTAAGTGTTGCATTGCGATCGTTCCAACAAAAATAGAACACACAATCATAATCATGTATTTTATGAAATCGGCAAGAACAATTCCGTGCATTCCACCAACAATACTATAGAAAGTAGCCACTATACATATGGAAACTCCATAAAATTGAGCTGTTGCATTTTTGGCATCAATTAAAGCTGATGTATATTCTGAACTTCCAGCGGTTAAGGTTTCCAGATTGTGATTTAAGAAAGGAACAACTTCTTTTATGGTTTCATAAGGAATAAAAATTTCTAGAAATTCACCAACACCAACAAAAGCGTATGCCATGTATCCGATGCAAAGCATCAAGGCAAAAACTACCACAATGGCATGACTTTGTTTTACACCTTTATCGGTTAATCCGAAACGTGTTCCAAGCCATTCGGCACCAGTTGTTGCGTTACTTCGTCTTAGCCATTTACTTAAGAAAACCATCAAAAACACTTGATTAAAAACAGGCCACATCCATGGAATCCAAATACTTTTAAATCCATAGAGAAATGCCATACTTACTAAAAGCATGGTTCCAGAAATGTCAAACATGTCGCTGGCATCGCTTAACCCAAGCATGTACCAAGGTAGTTTTTTTCCTGCCATTAAGTAATTGTCTTTGCTTTTTTTGGCTCTGTTTTTCATGACAAACCCAATGACAATCATCAAAATGAAGTAGGCTATTATTATTGTTATATCTATTGTTGAGAGTTTCATTAATTGTATTTTGGTGTTGAATTTGGGTTATTTATAAAGTTTTTCTTTGGTTACGTCTTTTTGGAAAAGTGTTTGTTTTAAGTTGAAGAAATCTATAAAATCTTTTTCGCTCACTTGTCCTTTATATGGTGCGTAGTAATGCATTTTCTTTTCTTGTTCTTGCCAACCGTGATTTCGCCAAGCCAAAACATAAGATATTTTATAATTCCCGATGGATTCTAAAAGTGTTTTTGTCCAAAATTTATCATATGGAATGGCTTCATAACCAGTTTCTGCAAAGGCAATTAGTTTGTTTTGTTCTTTTGCAATTTCATCCATTACTCCAAACAATTTCAAATTATTCTCTACAAATGAATTGTCTTTGGTTGGGTCATTGTATTCATAATTGTCAAAACTTAAAATATCTGCATAGGCTTCTCCTGGATAATATTCAAGAAATTCTTCTCGTGATTTTACCATAGAAGTATTGTATACATATATTAGATTATGAACTCCTTTGGATTTTAAATAATCTACGGTAAACTTCCAGCCTTCTTTAAATTGATCGGGAGTTGCATTGTTTTTGCACCACCAAAACCAGTTTCCTGTAAGCTCATGAAATGGTCTGTACAAAATTGGAACTGCTTTGCCATCGCTACCTTTTAATGATAAAAAGAATTTGGCTGCATCGTCTAACCATGATTTGTAAAGTTCATGTTTTGATCCGTTTGGTAGTATTGATGCAAAAGAATTAGGAGTTGTATCCCAAGCATTTTTTCCTGTAAACGGATTGTTCATGTGCCAACTTATGGTGGTAACACCACCACGGTCATAAATTTCTTTAATCCATTTTTTGGTTTTTTTGAAAGGAACTCCGTCAATATCATTTTCAGATTTGGTTTCTGTGCCACCAAGATCACAACCATAAACTGCAGGATAATCTCCAGTTACGTCTTTAATATCGCTTCTTCCTTCTTCATATCTCCAATTTACACCATACGCTAATGCGTCTTGATGACCCATCATAAATCCTTTTTCTTTTAACTTATTTAGGTTTTGAAAAAGTGTTTGAGTTTCTTTAGTAGCATCAATATCACTAAGTTTTACTTGTTGTGATTTACAAGAGATTCCTAAAAGCACAATTGAAATCGATAAAAATGAATTTAGTTTCATTGGGTATATTATTTATTTAAAAGCATTGTTGTATTAAATTGTCAAAACTATGATTTATTAAAAATAGTATCAATTTCGTAATTATATGTAGATTTTATTTTATTATGTAAAAAAATCCAGTCTATATTTTTCTTAAAGTTCAAAGATAGTTTTGTTAATTCATCATCAATAGTATTATTTTATCATTTTTATATCATATAATTGCAACTTTAAATTCAGATATGAGAGATATTACAAAGTTCCATCGTGAAATTACGCCATTATCTAAAGGTGATAGCTTCTTGGTTTTTGATAGAGTCAAAGATAATTTTGATTTTCCGATACATTATCATCCCGAATATGAGATCAATTTTATTAAGAACGGAAAAGGAGTTCGACGTATTGTTGGCGATCATATTGAAGAAATTGATGATATAGAATTGGTTCTTGTTGGTCCAAATTTGTATCATGGTTGGGAGATGAATAGTTGTAAAAGTAAAAAAATTCATGAAATTACAATTCAGTTTCACAATGATTTGTTTGATGATGACTTGCTTACTCGTAGAATTATGGGTTCTATAAAAGAGATGTTTAATAGATCTATTCATGGAATTTTATTTTCTAAAAAAACGGCGAATGATTTGTATGAACGTATTTCGAAATTGTCAAGATTGGATGGAATGGATTATTTTTTAGAGATAGTATCTATTCTTCAAGATATGGCAAACTCAAGAAATCAAAGGCTTCTTTCGACTTATACAATAGATTATGACAAGTTTGAAGACGATGACAAAATGAAACTTGTATATGAATTTGTTCAGAAGAATTTTGCTGAAAAAATCACCTTAGACGATGTTTCTGAAGTAGCAATGATGAGTCCGGTTTCTTTTAATAGGTTTATAAAAAAGCGCACTGGAAAAACTTTTGTCAATTACTTAAACGATATTAGAGTTGGATATTCTGCACGATGGTTGGTTGAGAAAGATTTGAGTATTTCTGAAATAGCTTTCAAATCTGGGTTTAATAATATTGCTAATTTCAATAGGATTTTTAAAAGCATAAAAAAAACAACTCCAAGTCAGTACCGCGAAGAATTTTATGGTATGAAAAGGTTTCTATAATTTTAAATATAATTCAAAATGCAAAAGACTTCGAGAGAGGTCTTTTTATAATTTACTATTGGTTGTAATACAATTTTATCATAAATAGTACAAATAGTTACGAAATCGATAGCGGAAATAATAGAATGAATTGATTAAATAATATTAACTTTTGGTTAACATCTAATATAAATTTGTTATTCTTAATAATCAATCAATAAAATTATACATAATGAAATTTTATTCTTTATTTATTTAGAAATAACTAATCTTAATCAACAATCAAAAAATTATGAGGGATTTACTTTTTTACTTCACTCGATGGTCTAATAAAAAGAATAAAATTTTATTTTTATTTCTTTTTGGAGCTATTGCATTTTCTAATGCACAAACAATTACGGTTTCTGGAGTTGTAACAGATTCTAAAGGCACAACAATACCAAGTGTCAATGTTAAAATAAAAGGCACTGCTACAACATCAGTGTCCAATTTAGATGGTAAATATGAAATTAAAGCAGCTTCTAATGCTGTTTTAGAATTTAGTTTTATAGGTTTTGCAACTCAAGAAATTGCTATTAAAGGCAGGAAAACTATAAGTGTAACTATGTCCGAAAATTCTGAGGATTTAAAAGAGGTTGTTGTTATTGGTTATGGTTCGCAAAAGAAAGGCGATGTAAATTCTGCAATTTCATCTATAAAATCTAAAGATTTGGAAGATTTGAAGCAAGTTTCAGTAGATCAAATGCTTCAAGGTAAAGCGGCAGGTGTTTCTGTAACCAACAATTCTGGACAACCTGGAGGTGCGGTTTCTATTAGAGTACGAGGTACAACTTCAATAAACGGAACTAATGAGCCATTATATATTATAGATGGAGTTCCGGTTTCTGGAGATGCAACAGGTAGAGCAACTAGTGGAAGACCAATTTCTGGAAATGATTTTGGCGCTAACGGAAATAGCGGAAACAATGCTGTTAGTCCACTTTCTATGATTAATCCGAACGACATTCAATCTATTGATATTCTTAAAGACGCATCTGCAACAGCAATTTATGGTTCTCGTGGTGCCAATGGAGTGATAATTATTACTACCAAATCGGGTAAAAAAGGAACTGGAAAAATAGCTTATGAAGGTTATACCTCTGTTCAATCTGTTTATAAAAAACTAGATGTATTGAATTTGTCACAATATGCTACACTTCAAAACAGACTTGCTGCTATTTATGGAACAACACCAAGACCAGAGTTTGCTCACCCAGAATTACTAGGTTCAGGAACAAACTGGCAAGATGAAGTGTATAGAGTTGCCATGGCTAAAAGTCACCAAATATCATTTTCTGGAGCCAAAGACGGAACTAATTATTACTTATCTGCTGGATTTTTAGACCAACAAGGAACACTGTTAGGGTCAGGTTACAAGCGTTATACTATGCGATTGAACTTAGATTCTAAAGTTAAAAGTTGGTTAAAAGTTGGAACAAATATTAATGCAGGTGTGACCAATGAAAAAATTACAATTAATCAAAGTTATGGTGGATTAATTAGTAATACGTTGCTTCAAGCACCAGATATTCCAATTAGAAATATTGATGGAACTTTTGCAGCACCAATAGATGGGCAAACTGGAGGTGTTTATTTTAATCCTGTGGCTGAGGCTTTAACAAAACAAAATAAATTAACAAGAAAAAATTTCTTAGGAAATATTTATGGAGAGGCAAGTATTGTAAAGGGTTTGAAATATAGACTTGAGGTTAGTGCTAATACGGAGTTTTCTGAAAACACTGAGTTTTCACCTTCTTATAATTATGGATCGCAATACAATCTTTCTGCCGACTTAAATGAAAGAAGACAAAACTGGTATTCTACCAACTTAAAGAATTTATTAACTTACGATTTTGGTTTTAATAAACATAAGTTTACTTTGCTTGCAGGACAAGAATCTAATGATTCACATTGGGAGGGAATTATAGTTAGTGCTGAAGGATTTCAAACTAATGATATTTACACGCTTAATCTTGCAACGCCTATCAACACTACTGCAACTGGCTATAAAGGAAGCCAAGCTTTATCATCATTGTTTGGTCGTATGCTGTATGATTTTGATAATAAATATGGAATTTCTGGATCTATTCGTCAAGATATATCCTCTAAATTTGACCCTGCAACCAACAATCAAAAGGGTGTTTTTACGTCTGTATCTGGTTCATGGAAATTGTCTAATGAAACATTTATGGAAGGAACTAAAAAATACATAGACAATATTAAATTTAGAGTTGGATATGGTACAACAGGTAACCAACAAATTGGAAATAATTTATATACTGCTTTATTAAACCAACAAAACTCAGGTCTTGGAACCGGATTTTTGGTTGCCAATACTCCTAATCCCGACTTAACATGGGAATCTTTAGTGCAAACAAATCTTGGTTTAGATTTTACTTTGCTTGATTCTAGACTATCAGTAAATTTAGATTTTTACAATAAAAAATCAAAAGACTTTTTGTTTCAAGTGCCTTTGCCATTATATTTAACTGGTGGTGGTTCTCAATATGGCGGAATTTCTGCACCCTATTCTAATTTGGGAGAAATGCAAAATAAAGGATATGACATCACGCTAGGATATAATACAAAAGCAAACAATAGTTTTTCATGGAGTTCTTCTTTAGTTTTTTCTCATTACAAAAATGAATTATTGTCTATTAAAGATGGACTACCCTTAACACAAGAAGTAAACACTAACGGATACCAACCAGTGGTTGCGACCAATACTTTAGTAGGAAACCCAATAGGTATGTTTTATGGCTATATTACAGAAGGAATTTTTAATGATATGGCATCATTAAACGCAGCACCATTGCAATTTGGACAATCAGTTGGTCCATTGGCTGGTCAAACCTATCTTGGTGATATAAAATATAAAGATGTAAATGGCGACGGAAAAATAGATCAAAATGATAAAACATTTATTGGCAATCCGCATCCAAAATTTACATTTGGATTTACAAACACATTTAAATATAAAAACTTTGATTTGTCGGTATTCTGTCAAGGTTCTTATGGGAATGATATCTTAAACTTAACGAAAAGAAACGGAACACTAAACGGAAGTTTGTATCAAAATCAGCTTGTTGATGCATTAAATTTTTGGACACCAACCAATACCAATACAGATATTCCTAGGCCAATAGGAAATACAAGTAATACCAACATTGTCATTTCTGATCGTTATGTAGAAGACGGATCTTATGTGAGAATTCAAAACGTGACTTTAGGATTTAACTTACCACAAGATGTTATTTCAAGATTAAAAATGTCTAGAGTTAGAATATATGGTAGTGCACAAAACCTTTACACTTTTACGAAATATTCTGGTTATGATCCAGAAATTGGGTCATTCAATCAAAATCCGCTTTTAACAGGAATTGATAACGGTAGATATCCATCACCAAGAACATATTCTTTAGGAGTTAACATAGAATTTTAAAAAACAACAAAATGAAAACACAAAATTTATTTAACAGATACAGATTGTTAGTTTTAACAACAGTCGTTTTAGTTTTTGGCTCATGCCAAGAAGATTTTACCAATAGACCACCAGAGGATGCAATAAGTTTAGACGCTTATTATAGTTCTAACTCACAAGTTGCTTCTGCTACTAATGGTTTGTATAGTAGAACATGGTTTCAGTTTAACAATAAATTCTTTTATGCAATTGCTGAGGTTGGATCTGGAAATATGTATACCAATTCTAGCGATGTAAATGCCATGAGAACATTTTCTCTAACAGGAAGTGATCCAGAGTTGGTAAATGGTTGGAGTGCGCTTTGGGCCAATATTGCTCAAGCAAATGCAATAATTAACTTTTTACCAGCAAGAGTTGGCCCAGGAGTTAGTAGCGATGTGCTAAATAATACTGTTGGAGAAGCTTATTTTATGAGAGCTACGGCTTATTTTTATTTAGTAAGATTATGGGGTGCAGTTCCAATAATTGAAAATAATTTAGATTATGCAAGTAGTCCAATAATTCATACCAATAGAGTTGAAGATATTTATAAATTAATAGAATTAGATTATCAAGAAGCAATTGGAAGACTTGTTGCAAAAACTAGAACCGCCAATTATGCCGAAAATGGACATGTGTCTAAAGGATCCGCCAAAGCAATGTTGGCCAAAGTATTTCTATATGAGCAAAAATATCCTCAAGCTAAAGCAATGGCAGAAGATGTAATAAATAGCGGTGAATTTAAATTATTAGGAGGTTCGCAGTTACCAGGTAAATCATTTGGAGATTTATTTACTTACGCAAATAATAACAACGAAGAATCAATATTTGCACTACAATGGAAAGGTGATGGTAACTATGGTTCTGGAAACAATTGTAATACTCAATTCGGAATAAGTAACGGATCGATTTCTACATCCAATGCTTCCTATGGTGGCGTTTTTGCACCTTCACAAGATATTATGGCCGCTTTTAGTACTGGCGATTTAAGACGAAAAGAAACTTTGATGCTTCCTGGTGATGTTTATCCTAATGTAAAAGTAGCCTTGCCTGGATCAACTTTTGGATCATTGACCGTTCCGCCAGCAGACCAAATAGGAGGTCAAGGTGCAGGTTCGGCAATAAAAAAATATTGTATTGGTATTGTTAATGGTGACGTTACTGGTAAAGCAGACAAATGGGCTATGATGGACAACAACACTTACATAATGCGTTATGCCGATTTATTACTTATTCACGCAGAAGCTACATTAGGTGGTTCAACAAGTACTTCAGACGCTGGTGCACTTTCGTCAATAAACGCTGTTAGAAATAGAGCAGGACTAGCAAGTTTAACAACAGTAACTTTCAACGATATCTTTAGAGAAAGAAGATTAGAGTTGTGTTTCGAAGGAGACTATTGGTTTGATTTAGGTAGAATTCCAAGATCACAAGCAACTGCTATTATGGCTGCTCAAAATAGAGGAAACAGATTGTCTGCAGAATATTACACGCCAGATGCAGGTGATTTCTTAATTGATTATCCAGATAATGATGTTGCTAAAAATCCACTATTATTGGAGCCACCAGTGCCTTACAACTTTAATTAAAAAAAATAAAATCATGAAAAACAGTAAAAATAAAAAAATAAATAGCTTTTTAGCGTTTATAGTTTCATTATTCTTATTGTCATCTTGCAGTAAAGATGACAACTCCAGTTCTAGCAATAGCGCTCCTGTTATTAATAGCGTTGCAGCTTCTGTAAATGCCGATGGTAGTCCGTCAAGTTTAACGCCAATTACCTTAGGTTATGCTAATAATTTATATATCATAAGAGGTTCGGGTTTTACAACAACAAAAAAAATCTATTTCAATGAAAAAGATACTTATTTTAATCCAACATTAGTAACCGATACAGAAATTTTTGTTACTGTAGACATCAACACACCTTATGCCAATTCTACTGACGAACTAAAAGTGGTAACTAGTTATGGCACTGCAACATATCATTTTGTTATTGCGCCACCAGCACCAGTTTTAAGTAGTTATAACCCAATAAATGCAAGCGCAGGAGATACGGTTACAATTTATGGAAACTTCTTTCTTAATCCTGCAGTTACCTTTGGTACATCTGCAGCTACAATTGTTTCAAGCTCTTTAACACAAATTCAAGTTATTGTACCAGCTAATCCTTCTCATCAATTTGTTACAGTTACAACAATATCTGGATTTGCAACTAGCACACAAGCTATTGGAACTGCAATTTATGATGATGCAGCAGCTCCATTTGTAGAAAACTATTTGGGACCATGGGATGGAAGCGGTTTTACAGTTGATACCAATGTTAAAATTCAAGGAGCAAGTTCAATACAGGCAACGTTTTCAGGCTATACAGGTTTTAAATTTCCGATGTATTCTTCTCCAGTTTCCACAACAGGTTATTCGGGAATTAGACTTTCCTTTAAAAGTACTAAAGAAACAGGAAAATTTAAAGTAGTTATAAACGGAAATTATAGCGCAGGTAAAGAAATTACTTTCAATAGTAATTGGAAAACTTTCAATATTCCTTTTTCAGATTTAGGAGGAACTCCTGCAACAATAAATGAAATTGTACTTCAAGAATATAACAATGGAGGAGGCGATAAACTTTACATTGATGATGTTGGTTTTATTTTAAATTAATAAATTTGAGTAGTTTATAATTTTTGTTTGAAACCCTGATTTTGTTATTCATTCAGGGTTTCTTTTTATATAAAAAATCATGAAAAAAATCACAATAACGCTTATAGTATTTAGTTTTTCTATTGCCTCTTTCTGTCAAGGAAATACCCACAAACAAGAATCAGGAAAATACGAAGGTTTGGCCAATACTCCACCAATGGGTTGGAATTCTTGGAACACTTTTGAAACCAATATCGACGAAAAATTAGTAAAAGAAACCGCCAATATTATGGTTGCTTCAGGCATGAAAGATGTAGGCTACACTTATATCGTTCTAGACGATGGATGGATGACAAAAGAGCGTGATGCTAATGGCGATTTAGTTCCCGATCCAGTAAAATTTCCATCGGGAATGAAATCATTGATTGACTATGTGCATGCCAAAGGATTGAAGTTTGGATTGTACAATTGTGCGGGTACAAAAACATGTGCTGGTTATCCAGGAACTCGTGGGTATGAATATCAAGATGCACGTTTTTATGCCAATTTGAATATCGATTTTTTAAAATATGACTGGTGCAATACCGAAGGTATAAATGCTAAAGAAGCTTATACAACAATGAGTAATGCTCTAAAAACTGCCGGAAAACCAATTGTTTTTAGTCTATGTGAATGGGGTGACAATCAACCTTGGAATTGGGGAAAACCAATTGGAAACTTATGGAGAATTTCGGGTGATATTAGTCCGTGTTTTGACTGCGAAGACAATCATGGAAGTTGGTCTTCTTGGGGATTTATGAAAATTATTGAAATGAGAAAAGACATACGTAAATTCTCTGGTCCAGATCATTGGAATGATTTTGACATGATGGAAGTTGGTGACGGTATGACCAATGTAGAAGACAAATCACATTTTACAATGTGGTCAATGATGGCCTCTCCGTTAATTGCTGGAAACGATTTTAGAAAAATGTCTAAAGAAACACTTGCTGTTTTAACCAATAAAGAATTGATAGCAGTAAACCAAGATAAGCTAGGAATTCAAGGTTTTAAATATGCTAATCAAGACGGTTTAGAGATTTGGGTAAAGCCATTATCCGACGGAAATTGGGCAGTAACTTTCTTAAATAGAAGCACAACCTCTAAAAAAATAAATTTCGATTGGACTAAAAATCTAATAAAAGATGCCGATTTCAATCTAGAATTAGATCCATCCAAAGCAGTTTTTAAACTCAGAGATCTTTGGCTTAACAAGGAAATAGGAACTACCAAAAAAGCGTTTATTTCTGATATCGCTTCTCACGATGTAATCACTTTAAAATTGACAAAATAAATTTTAATAAACCCCATAGTTTTCAATGGCTATGGGTTTTATGTTTAGAAAAAGCAGTTACAGCGAACCTCTAATTATCAAGCTACTTTTATTCTCAATTTGAATTTTTTTATTGTCTAAAATCATTTCGGCTAATAAAGTTCCCATTTCATTAAAATCGGTAGATATGGTTGTAATTCCATTTGCTACAACTTTTTTTAAAGGTGTTTCATTGTAAGAAATAATCCCAAAATCACTACCTAGTTTTAATTTTTGAAGTTTCGATTTTTCAATAACTTTAACCAAATCTCTGTCGTCTGGAATGACGAATACTTCGCCTTTTTTAATTTCTCTATTTGAAAATTCGGTAATGATTTCATAATGGAATGAAAAATCTACACAAAATTTTTCAAAGCCAATTTTCATACCTAAAGGTTCTCGAAATCCAGGAAAAATCAAAATTAGTTTTTCATATTTTTCCAATAAATAATTCCCTTTTAACAAGGCTTCATAAATATCTTTAACAAAATTTTGATGCACCGAAGGATACTCTTTTAAGTCGGCATTTGTTTGATCTAAAATATAAACATCCTCTTTGGGAAGCATTTTTATTAATGCCGATGCACCAACTAAATTTGTTGGCATAATAATGTATTTAGAATAATTTCCATTACTTTCATTTATCAGTTTTTTGAACATTTCAATATTAAAATGATGAAAAAAAATGTCTATTTGTGCCGATGCGCGCATTGCATCTAAAAAAGAATTATATATATCTTCTTTAAAAATATTCAACTCATCAAAAAGCAAGAAAATGCGTTGCTCAAAGCTAAATTCTACACTTTTTACATAGTAGCCTTTGCCCAAAATTGCATAAATTATCCCTCGTTTTTTTAGTTCATCATAAGCTTGTAAAACAGTATCTCTAGAAATTGAAAATTCCAAACAAACTTTGTTAACCGATGGTAATTTATCATTTCGTTTCAACCTATTTTCTGCAATAGCTACCTCTATTGAAAGTACAATTTGCTTGTATTTGGGCAATGAAGACTGGTTTTCTAGAGTAATAATTTTCATCCTAAAGTAATTAACTGGTGGCAAGATACAAAAAAACTGGTAGGTACTGGTATGGCTTAACGGTCTAGTTTGTTATATTTGATGCCACATTGATAAAATAAACATGTTAAAAAGTCATTTTTCACAATTTTCAACTGCTTTAAATAAGAAATCGTTTGGTTTTTTGCCCAATAGTGAAGAGGTTTTTTGCTATGCTTTAAAAAATAATAAAGGAACAGAATTAGAGGTTATAAATTATGGAGCTACAATAACATCACTAAAAATTCCTATTAATGAAAAAGAAAAAGTTGATGTTGTTTTGGGTTTTGAAAATCTAGAAAATTATATAAATTCTTTTAATTTGTCCAGCGCGCCCTATCTTGGAGCAATAGTAGGAAGATACGCAGGACGAATAAATAATGCTAGATTTATGCTAAACGGAAAAACAATTCAGCTTACAAAAAATCACAATTCGCATCAGCTTCATGGTGGTTTTGAAGGATTTAGCAAAGCTTTTTGGGAAGTAAAATCGGTTACAACCAATAAAAATCCTTCAATTACTTTGCAATACACAAGTAAAGATGGCGAAGAAAATTTTCCTGGAGAACTTTCAGTCGAAGTAACTTATACTTTAACAGAAGAAAACGAATTGAAAGTTGAAATGACTGCAAAATCGTCAGAAGACACGGTCATTAATTTAACACAACACAGTTATTTTAACCTTGACGGACATTCGAGCGATATTATAAACCAAGAACTTTTTGTAAATTCACATCAAACTTTAGAAACCAATATTAACACTATTCCAACAGGTAAGTTTTTTGAAATAAAGCAAACACCATTCGATTATACAAGCCCAAAAGAATGTCCAACAAAAATTGACAATACGTTTGTTTTAGATAAAAAAAATGAAGTTGCGGCTAACCTTTTAAGTAAAAAAAATAAACTTAAAATGTCTGTTTTTACCAACCAACCTGCCGTTCATATTTATGTTGGAGGCAACTGTTTTAACCAAATTAAAGGAAAAGAAAACGCGAGTTATCATCCGTTAAGCGGCATTTGTTTTGAAACTCAAAATTTTCCTGATGCTCCAAATCATGAGCATTTTCCGAATTCCATATTAAAAAAAGGAGTAACTTATCATCATGAAACTACTTTTAAATTTGAAAAATTATAAGCTATGAAAACTATAAAAAAAACATTGAAATTGTCTTTTTTGGTGCTGTTAACATTGAATTTAGTTTCGTGTTCTTCTAGTGATAGTCCAACACCAACACCAACTCCTGTTGTAACAACCGACGATTTTATTCGTGCCGCAGATGTGTCCTATTTACCATTAATTGAAAGTGAAGGAACAATTTACAAACACAATGGAGTTGCCGAAAATGCACTTACTACGCTTAAAAATGCTGGTTGCAATACCATAAGAATTCGTTTGTGGAAAGATCCATCAGATGTACATTCTGGTCTTGCCGAAGTTAAAACGTTAGCACTTAGAGCAAAGAATTTGGGTATGAAAGTTTGGCTAACAGTTCATTATTCAGATACTTGGGCTGATCCAGCAAATCAAACAAAACCTGTTGCTTGGCAAAGTTTATCGTTTTCCGATTTGAAAATTGCTGTGGCAAATTATACGTCAACTATTCTAACCGAAATCCAACCTGATATTTTCCAAATTGGAAACGAAACTAACGACGGAATGATTTGGCCCGAAGGAAAATTATCAACCAACGAATCGCAATATTTGCAATTGCTTCAAACTGCTAGTACCACTATAAGAAGTCAGGCGCCAATTACCAAAATAATGCTTCATTATGCCGGAATTTCAGGATCTGACTATTATTTTGATAAAGTAAAAAACATAAATTATGATTACATCGGATTGTCATACTATCCTATTTGGCATGGAAAAAGTCTAGTAACTTTGCAAAACACCATGAATTCGTTAGGAAATTTATACAATAAAAAAGTTGTTATTGCCGAAACTGCCTATCCGTTTACTTTTGGATACAACGATTATACAAATAACATTGTTGGTTTACCAAGTCAAATAATTCCAGATTATCCTGCAACAAATGATGGTCAAAAAAACTACTTGTCTGCTTTAAAAACTACCATCAAACAAAGTTCTAAAGGAATTGGTTTTTGTTATTGGGGTTCAGAATGGGTTGCTTTTCGCGGACCAACATCTACAAATGGTTCAAGTTGGGAAAATCAATCTTTGTGGGATTTTAATAACAATTCACTTCCTGTATTGGATGTTTTTAGTCAAAATTAATATGAAAAAATCAATTCTAAAATTACTGTTTGTAGCTTTTCTATTTTCATTAAATGGAATTGCACAAAGCAAATTAAAATCTTCTACAAAAACTGCTTTCGCAAAAGGAGCCGATGTGGGTTGGTTGCCACAAATGGAAGCCACAGGTTATAAATTTTATGACACTGACGGAACCCAAAAAGATTGTTTACAACTGCTAAAAGATAGAGGAATGAATTCTATTCGGCTTCGAGTTTTTGTAAATCCAAATGACGATAAAGCAAGCGGACATTGTAGTAAAGAGGAAACGATTGCCATGGCATTGCGTGCTCAAAAAATGGGAATGCGCATTATGATTGATTTTCATTATTCTGATTCTTGGGCTGATCCAGCAAAACAATTTAAACCAAAAGCATGGGAAAATCATAGTTTCGAGGAATTAAAAAATGATGTTTACAACCACACTTTTGATGTAATAAATGCGTTAAAAATGGCTGGTGTTACTCCAGAATGGGTTCAAGTTGGGAACGAAATTCCAGGCGGAATGTTATGGCCAGAAGGAAGTACAAAAAACTGGAATCAACTCGGACAATTATTAAATAAAGGCTACGATGCCGTGAAAGCAGTCGATAAAAACATTAAAGTAATCGTTCATGTAGATGAAGGAAATAACAACGAAAAGTTTAGAATTTTCTTTGATAATGCAACGGCTCAAAAAGTAAAATATGATGTAATTGGTTTGTCGTATTATCCGTATTGGATAAAAAAAGAGTTTACCGAAACCATTGCCGATTTGCAATTTAACTTGAATGATATGGCAAAACGATACAATAAAGAAGTTATGGTTGTGGAAGTTGGTGGCGAATATGACAAAGTGCAAAACACGCACGATATGTTGGTTGCAACTATAAAAGCGGTTAAAAATGTCCCGAAAAACAAAGGAATTGGTGTGCTTTATTGGGAACCACAAGGCGAAAAATCTTGGAGTGGTTATAGTTTAAGTGCTTGGCAAGCCGACGGAAAACCATCACCAGCATTAGACGCTTTTAAAGAAAAATAAAATTATGCAGAATTTCTCAATCTATAATTTCGGAAGAATAGCATTAGCAATTTCGTTTTTTATTTTAAACGGATTCAATGCAAACGCTCAAAAGAAAATAAATCTTAATGAAGATTGGAAGTTTCATTTTGGTCACGCTGCCAATCCCGATAAAGATTTCAATTACAGTACGGCAACTATTTTTTCAAAATCTGGTGCTGCTGTAAATACGGCTATTGATTCAAAATTTATTGACACCACTTGGACATCGGTAAACTTGCCTCACGATTGGGCTGTGGATTTACCTTTTCAAAATTCTGATAATTTTGACGTGCAATCTCATGGCTATAAACCTGTTGGCGGATTTTATCCCGAAACTAGTATTGGTTGGTACCGCAAACATTTTTTGGTTACTAAAGACGCATCCAACAGTCGATTTGAAATTCAATTTGACGGAATTTATCGCAACGCATCCATTTGGATAAACGGTTTTTTTGTTGGAACAAATGCTAGCGGTTATGTAGGAAAATCGTATGATGTTACCGATTACATCAATTTTGACAAAGAAAATATTCTAGTGGTTAGAGTTGATGCCACACAATATGAAGGTTGGTTTTATGAAGGTGCCGGAATTTACAGACATGTTTGGCTCAACCAATTCAATAATTTGCACATTCCAGAAGGCGGTTTGTATGTAGTTCCAGAAGTAAAAGGAAAAAATGCGGATATAAACATTGAAACTACTGTCGAAAACAAAAACTTAAAACCTTCACAATGCATTGTTTATTCTTATATAACTGATAGAAACGGAAAAATACTTGCCAAAACTAGCGAGAAAAAAATGTCCCTTTCAGTAAATGAACGAGCGATTATAAAACAAAATTTATCTTTAAACAAGGCACGTTTATGGTCTTTGGAAGATCCTTATTTATACAGAGTAGTTTCGGTTGTGAAGGAAAACAATCAAATTGTAGATAAAATTAAAAGCACATTTGGAGTAAGAACAATAAAATTTGATGCAACTTCAGGTTTCTTTTTAAACGGAAAACACATCAAAATTCAAGGCACAAACATCCATCAAGATCACGCAGGAATAGGAAGTGCGCTACCAGATTACATGAACTATTATCGCATTAAATTATTAAAAAAAATGGGCTCTAATGCCTACAGAACCAGTCATAATGCGCCAACACCAGAATTGCTTCAAGCCTGTGATAGTCTAGGAATGTTGGTTCTTGACGAACAACGTTTGCTAAACAGTAGTCCAGAATATATAGATCAGTTGGAACGACTAATTAAAAGAGATAGAAATCATCCATCGGTATTTCTTTGGTCTATAGGTAACGAAGAAGGTTGGATTCAAAAAACCGAAACTGGTAAAAAAATTGCTCAAACATTATTAGCAAAACAAAAAGAATTAGATCCATCAAGAACGAGCACTTATGCCGCCGATATGGGCAATGAATTTAATGGTGTAAACGAAGTAGTTCCTGTTCGTGGTTTCAATTATCGTGAATATGCTGTTGCCGATTACCATCGCGATCATTCCAACCAACCAATACTTGGAACCGAAATGGGAAGCACCGTAACTACTAGAGGAATTTACGAAAAAGACAGCATTCGAGCTTACGTTCCCGATCAAGATATCACGGCGCCTTGGTGGGCAAGCAAAGCAGAAACTTGGTGGAAATTAGCCGCAGAAAACGACTATTGGATGGGAGGATTTGTATGGACAGGTTTTGATTATCGTGGCGAACCAACGCCGTATAAATGGCCAAATGTAAATTCGCATTTTGGAATTATGGATGTTTGCGGTTTTCCAAAAAACATATATTATTACTACCAAAGTTGGTGGACAGATGAGGCTGTTTTACATATTTCTCCACATTGGAATTGGCCAGAAAAAATAAGAAAACCAATTGATGTTTGGGTAAATTCAAATGCCGATGATGTTGAACTTTTTTTAAATGGAAAAAGTTTAGGTAAAAAAACAATGCCAAGAAACAGTCATTTAAACTGGGAAGTAATTTATGAACCTGGAACTTTAGAAGCTGTAGCCTATAAAAAAGGTAAAAAACTAACGGCAAAAGTTGAAACTACAAGTCAAGTTTTGAATGTTGTACTTTCTCCAGACAAAACTATTTTAACTGCCGATGGAAAAGATGCAACGGTAATTAATATTTCTTTAACCGATGAAAAAGGTAGAGAAGTTCCAGATGCTGACAATAGGATTCGATTTTATCTCACAGGCGATGCTAAAATTATTGGTGTTGGAAATGGCGATCCGAGTTCGCACGAACCTGATAAATGCGATGTTGGTGCTTGGCAAAGAAGTGCTTTTAATGGAAAATGTCAAGTGATACTACAAGCTGGGAAAACCATTGGAACTATAAAATTAGAAGCCAAAGCCAACGGACTCAATTCTGGTTCAACCTCAATCAATCTTGTAAAATAATTAATAGATACTGGAACAAGTTCAGCATAAAATGAAAAAAAAACTAATACAACATACATCGGAATATTTTGAAAATTTATTTCAAAAAAAACCCGAACATATTTTTCTTTCGCCAGGAAGAATCAATATTATTGGCGAACATGTAGATTATAACGACGGATTTGTTTTGCCAGCGGCAATCAATAAATACATCTGTTTTGCCATTTCAAAAAACACCAATACGGAATGTGCAATTATCGCAAAAGATTTGAATGAAGCTTATAAATTTGATTTAAAAGAGGATTTAAAACCAATAGATAAAATGTGGGTAAACTACATTTTAGGCGTTTTACATCAACTGAAAAACAAAGGATTGCATCAAGGTTTTAATATTGTTTTTAGCAGTACAATTCCAATGGGAGCAGGGCTTTCGTCATCGGCAGCATTAGAATGTGGCATTGGTTATGCTTTGAATAAATTGTATGATTTAGGTTTAACCAAAGAAGAAATTGCAGTTATCGGACAAAAATCGGAACATACATTTGTAGGTGTAAATTGCGGAATTATGGATCAATTTGCATCAGTTTTTGGAAAGAAAAATAAAGTTATAAAATTAGATTGCAACACTTTGGAATACGAATATCATAAAGCCGATTTCAAAAAATATTCCTTACTTTTATTGGATAGTAATGTAAAACATACGCATTTAACATCGGGTTATAACGACCGAAGAAACGAAGTAGAACAAGGATTAGCCATTATAAAAGAACATTTTCCAGAAGTAAAAACATTCCGGAATTGTACAGAAGAAATAATTTTGGAATTGAAAGAACAATTGGGCGAAATTATTTTTAAACGTTGTCATTTTGTTGTAAAAGAAATTCAACGCGTTCAAGATGCGGTTGCTTCTTTACAACAATCAGATTTTGAAAAATTAGGACAATTAATGACCGAAACACATCATGGTTTGTCTAAAGAATATGAGGTAAGTTGCGACGAAATTGACTTTTTAGTAAATGCTGTGGCAAATGAAAAACATGTTTTAGGCTCAAGAATGATGGGCGGAGGATTTGGCGGTTGTTCTATAAATTTAGTCGAAAAAGGTTCAGAAAATGAGTTAATCGAAAAAATATCTGAGCAATATCGTAATGTTTTTGGCATCGAATTAAAATCATACAAAGTAAAAATTTCAAAAGGAACGACAGAATATAAAAAATAATCTTCAATTTAACCATTAAGAAAGTTAAGGCAATTAAGACTTAATGAACCTTAATTTCTTAATGGTTTGAAAAAATCAAACATCTTAAATTAGTGAAATTTGCAAACCAATTAATTTGTGAAAATTCGTGAAATTTGTGTCAGAAAAAAAATAAAATGCAAAAATTCAACAACAACGAACATCCACATAGAAGATACAATCCATTATTAGATGAATGGATATTGGTTTCGCCGCATCGAGCCAAGCGTCCGTGGCAAGGACAAAACGAAAAAATTTCCGAAGATAATCGTCCAGAACACGATGAAAACTGCTATTTATGTTCGGGAAATGTTCGTTCGAACGGAGTAAAAAATGAGAATTATACCGATTGTTATGTGTTTGAAAATGACTTTTCTGCTTTACTAAAAGAAGAAGTTCAATTTGAAAATAATTCGAAACCATTATTTCAATTAAAACCCGAAAGAGGTATTAATAAAGTGATTTGTTTTTCGCCAAAACACAATTTGACGTTACCAGAAATGGAAGTTTCAGACATAGAAAAAGTAGTTAAGACTTGGGCAACACAATACATCGAATTGGGAAGTCAAGATTTTATCAATTATGTTCAAATATTTGAAAATAAAGGTAGCGTTATGGGTTGTAGTAATCCGCATCCACATGGGCAGGTTTGGGCGCAATCATCGTTGCCAACTCAAGTAGAAAAAACCCAAAAAAATCTCCGTTCTTATTTTGAAAAAAATAAAACTAGTTTGCTAAAAGATTATTTGGACGAAGAATTAAAACTGAATGAACGCATTGTTATTGAGAACAATCATTTTGTAGTTTTGGTTCCGTTTTGGGCAACTTGGCCTTATGAAACCATGATTATCAGCAAGCGACATTTTGGAAATATTATTGCAATGACTAATGATGAAACGACTGCATTTGCCGAAATTATAAAAGCAATTACGGTAAAATACGATAATTTATTTGAGACATCGTTTCCTTATTCATCAGGTATTCATCAAGCGCCAACCGACAGAATTTCGCATCCCGAATGGCATTTTCACATGCACTTTTATCCGCCATTATTGCGTAGTGCAACTGTAAAGAAATTTATGGTTGGTTATGAAATGCTTGGTGAAGCACAACGTGATATTTCACCGGAACAAAGCGCTAAAATTTTACGAGAATTATCGGATGTACATTATAAAAAGAAATAATTTAAAAGAATAAATTATAAACCATTAAGAAATTAAGGTTCATTAAGCTTTAATAATGATAATACCTTAATGGTTTGAAAAATATTTAAAAAACTAAAAACTAACCATTAAACCAAACAAATGCAAACACTAGCCACCAAAGATTATATTGTTTTCTTTCTCTATTTCATCATAATTGTTGGATACGGATTTTGGATTTACAACCGAAAAAAGAAAGAACAAACCAGTAGTAAAGATTATTTTCTTGCCGAAGGTTCGCTTACTTGGTGGGCAATTGGTGCGTCATTAATTGCGAGTAATATTAGTGCCGAACAGTTTATTGGAACCAGCGGAAGCGGATTTAAAATGGGATTGGCAATTGCAACTTACGAATGGATGGCAGCGATAACACTAATAATTGTGGCTGTTTTCTTTATGCCTGTTTATTTAAAAAATAAAATTTTCACTATGCCACAATACCTTAACAAAAGGTACAACAGCAATGTGGCAATGATTATGGCAGTTTTTTGGTTGTTGCTTTATATTTTTGTAAATCTTACTTCTATTCTATATTTGGGTGCTTTAGCAATCAGTAGTATTTCGGGATTGAATCTTACTTTGTGTATGGTTTTCTTGGCATTTTTTGCAGTGATGATTACCCTTGGAGGAATGAAAGTTATTGGATATACCGATGTAATTCAAGTGTTTTTTCTAATTTTAGGCGGATTGATAACAACGTATTTAGCATTAAATTTGGTTGCAAAAGAATTTGGTTCAGAAGGAGTTATCAACGGATTTAACTTGATGACTACACATGCGAGCGATCATTTTCACATGATTTTCGAAAAATCGAATCCGAATTATATGGATTTACCAGGACTTTCGGTTTTAATTGGTGGAATGTTAATCATCAATTTGAATTATTGGGGTTGTAATCAATACATCACTCAAAGAGCTTTGGGTGCCGATTTAAAAACGGCTCGTGGTGGAATTTTATTTGCTGCTTTCTTAAAATTATTGATGCCAATTATTGTTGTTTTACCCGGAATTGCAGCTTATGTTTTATATCAAAATGGACATTTTCATACCGAAATGTTGCAAGACGGAAGTGTAAATCCCGACAGAGCTTATCCTACTTTATTAAATTTATTACCAGTTGGCTTGAAAGGTCTTTCGTTTGCTGCTTTAACTGCTGCAATTGTGGCTTCATTAGCAGGAAAAGCCAATAGTATAGCTACAATTTTCACGTTAGATATTTATAAAACAAAGCTAAATATTACTGCCGATGAAAAGAAATTAGTAAAAATTGGAAAAATGGCTATTATTACCGCAATGCTTATTGCCGTTGTTGTAGCGCCATTTTTAGGAATTGGTAAAAAAGGTGGATTTCAATTCATTCAAGAATATACAGGATTTGTAAGTCCGGGAGTTTTTGCGATGTTTATTCTTGGATTCTTTTGGAAAAAAACTACTTCTAATGCAGCATTATTTGCAACAATTGGTGGATTCCTTTTTTCTATTATATTCAAATTTATGCCTTCGTTTGTAGATCTTTCATTCTTAAATCCGATGGGATTTTCGGTTCCAAACGCCGATGGAGTTTATGAAATTCCGTTTATTGATAGAATGGGATTTGTATTTTTAATTTGCGTAATCGGAATGTACTTTATAAGTAAGTTTGAAACTAGAAATGGTGTTCCAACCAACGGATTAGAAGTAGATAAAACTATGTTTAAAATGTCACCAAGTTTCACTGTTGGAATGTTGGTAATTGTTTCTATTGTAGCCGCTTTGTACACTGTTTTTTGGTAGAAATTTTCACATGTTTTTAATAACATAAATAACTATACCCCAAATTATCAACTCATTTTCGTCTGTGACTTTTATGGGTTGGTAATTTTTATTTTCTGGCATTAAATAAATGCAGTCTTTATCAATTTTAATTCGTTTTACAGTGAATTCACCATCGATGAAACAAACGGCAATTTTGTTGTCTTGTGGTTCTAAACTTCGGTCAACTATTAGAATATCTTTGTCGTTTATGCCGGCATTGACCATTGAATTTCCTTTTACTTTTATGTAAAATGTTGCTAACGGATTTTTGCATAATTCTTTATTCAAGTCGATGTCATTTTCCATAAAATCGGTTGCCGGTGATGGAAATCCTGCCGATACACCTTCTTTTATGTAAGGAATTTTAATGTCGCTTTCAAAATCTGGACGATAAAAAGTTAAGGTTTCTTCTTTTTTTATTGACATTTTATTTCTAGTATTTCTTTAAATTTTGTTGTGAATCTTGGTGATAAATGTTTCTGATTCATGTTCCAAGTTAGGTTTAAATTTTGGGTTCCTAACTTTACTTTTCTATCGCCAATTTTTGTATTGAGATAATCCATAGCTTTCATTAGTGCTAAGTGTTTTGGATTTTCTTCTTCAAATAACTGAAATTGTTTCTTGTTTTCGTCAATCAATTCGGTAACGATAACACCAGCTTTTTTGAATTTTATATTTTCATTTCCAACATACAATTCTTTCAATATAGCAATTGCAGCATTTGAAATTGTTATAGTTGAATTGGTGGCATACGGCAATGTTATGGCTTTGTTGAAATAATATTTTTGATTTTCATATTTGTGTTTGTCTATAACTAGCATTACAATAATGGTTTGGCAACACGAGTTTTGTTTTCGTAATTTCTCTGCACAAACTGCTGCAAAAGTGGCTACACGTTCTCTCAAATCATCAAAATCTGAAATTTGTTTTGGAAAACTTCTTGTGGTGGCAATACTTTTTTTCTGTTCTTTAATGGGTTCTAAATCTAAAACCGATTTTCCTTCTAATTCATATTTTAAGCGCATGCCAATTACGCCCATTTCTTTTTTAATCCATGCTTCGTATTGTGGTTTTGTAAAATCGTAAGCTGTAAGAATGTTGTGTGCCATCATTTTTTTTCTTAATCTAAAACCAATTCCCCACACGTCTTCAATCTTGGTCCATTTTAGTGCCTTGATTCGTTTTTCATCGGTGTCAATTACATAAATTCCTTGTGTTCTTTCCTGAAATTTTTTGGCGATTTTATTGGCAACTTTTGATAAAGCTTTAGTAGGAGCAAAGCCAACACAAACCGGAATTCCAACCCATTTTTGCACACGGTTTTTCATTTGAATTCCATAGTCGTGATAATCGGCAATTGACATTCCGTCAAAATTTAGAAAGGCTTCATCAATGCTGTATATTTCTAAATTTGGAGTAAATGCTTCAAGGATTTTCATTACACGATTACTCAAATCGCCATACAAAGGATAATTAGACGAAAAAACTTTAACATTTTTTTCTTTAATTAAATCTCGAATTTTAAATTCGGGTGCACCCATTGGAACGCCAACTGATATGGCTTCATTACTTCTAGAGATTACACAACCGTCGTTATTAGACAAAATAACAACTGGTTTTCCAATATATTGAGGTTGGAAAACGCGTTCGCACGAAGCATAAAAATTGTTACAATCGACTAAAGCATACATCTTGTAAAATTACAGAATATGATTTTATGTCGATGATTTACAAAAGTTAATTTTGTAGATTGTTGATAAATAAAAAACCACCAAAATTACTTTTGATGGTTGTTATAATTTTAAGTTTGTTTTTTTTATTTCAATAAATTGGTAACCAAAGATGGATATAATCCGATGATGATGTTTAATAGAATTGAAACCGTTCCAACGGCATAATATACGAACGGAGTTGCTTGCTTTTCTTCGGTTGGTTCTTTTGTGTACATTGCTAAAATCAATTTGAAATAGTAACCAACACTTATAATTGAATTGATTACACCAGCAATAACTACTACTAAATATCCAGCTTGAATGGTTTGAGTAAACAACATAAACTTAGCAAAAAATCCAGAAAAAATTGGAATTCCAGCCATAGATAAAAGTGATGCTGTTAAAATTGCTGCCATTAACGGATTTGTTTTTCCTAAACCGTTAAAGTTGATGATGTCTTCGTTGTCTTTATTTTTGGTAACATTTATAATCACAGCAAATGATGCGATTCCTGCTAAAGCATAAGCCGAAGCATAATATAGCAAAGTTGTTGATGAATTTGCCAATGTCAATAAAGCCATTAACATAAATCCTGCATGAGAAATTCCAGAAAATGCAAGCATACGTTTTACATTCGTTTGGCGTAATGCCATTATGTTTCCGATGGTCATTGACGCAATGGATACGATAACTACAATTAATTGAAATGAAGTTAGAATATTTTCATTGTCAAACGATAAATTCAAGTTTAAAACCGTAACTAATTTATATAATGTAGCTACAGCAACCACTTTTACCAAAGTACTCATTGTTGTTGTAACTAGTGTTGGTGAACCCTCGTAAACATCTGGAGCCCAAAAATGAAATGGAACAGCTGCAATTTTAAACAACATTCCAATTACTACAAGAACAACTCCAATAGGAAACCAAACAGGTAATTCGGCAGAAACCGATGCTTCGCTAATTTCTCTAACGTCAAAACTTCCCATCGCACCATAAATTAAACAAATACCAAACAATATAATTCCAGATGCAAATGATCCCATTAAGAAATATTTCATACCAGCTTCATTACTTTTTATGTCCAATCTACTGCTTCCGGCTAAGATGTATAATGCGATAGAAAGCGTTTCAATTCCTAAGAAAAACATAGATAAATTGGAGAATGAAACCATGGCAATTGCACCAGCAAGAAGAAATATTTTGATGGCAATATAATCGGAAATTTTGGTTGGATGATCTTTATAAACATCATATCCCATTGCAATAATAAATATAGCAAGAAGAATAAATAACGATGAAAATGCAGATGAAAATTTATCTACAACAATCATGTTAGTATAGCTGTCATTGGCTAATGTGCCAAAAGACCAAAGATTTAGTGTTGTTCCTAAAACGGCTACTAATCCTAAGATTACTACAGGAACAATTGCTTTTCTAAAATTAAATATTTCAGCTATAAGACAAAAAACGCCTAAACCTGATATTGCTATTAATGTATTCATTCTTTTTAATTTATTTTTATGTCAATTTATTTTTATAACTTTGTATTATCTTAAGCGTTTTGGACGTTTTGAGTAGGAGTGCTTCGTGCCTCATAACTCGTAAGATTTTTTTAAAGCCATCGATTTAATTGGTGGCTTTAATTTTATACATTGTATGAAAAACCAATCGGTTCACTTTATTTTTCTTTGTACTAGTTACTATTCTTACTTCTTTTATTACAAATAATTTATTTTCAATAATTTTTTCAAATTGCAATAATGGTTTTTTTGTGTGTTTTGTATTTCCAATACATTTTACAGTATCTGGGTTTAAACAAACTTCAATCATTTTTAAAAAATCATCTTTTTCTACTGCAATCTGACCTCTTTTCGCTTCAGATATTGGATTACCATGATTTTCAAGAGTATGAATAATTCCATAATTATCAATACATATCCAATAATTTTCTAAATCAATATCAGTTTTTTCTTTAATTGTATTTGCTAAAGTTTCAGAAATTTGAAATAAATCTATTTTTTTATGAAATTGTTCTAAATTTTCTAAACATTCATCGTATAAATCACTTATTTCTTTTCTTAACTTATCTAAATCAACCATTAAAAACTATCTATTAATTTGCTTTAGAATCTCAACAATGCTTGGATTTACCAAATCTACAATTGGTTTTGGATACAATCCGTAGAAAAGTAAAAAGGCAATTATAACTATAAAAACTAGTGTTTCACTTGGTGTAACATCTGCAAAAATGGTTGTGTTTGTTTCTCCAAGCATTACATTTTGGAACATTTTTAACATATAATAAGCTCCCAAAATAATAGTTGTTCCACCAAGAACTGCGAACCAAATATTTACTTGAGACAGACTATATAAAACTGTGAATTCTCCAATAAAATTAAACGTTCCAGGTAAAGCAACAGAAGCCAAAACAATAATCATAAACATTGAAGTAAATTTTGGCGCTTGTGAACGAATTCCGCCTAAATCAGCAATTTTATTAGTTTCAAATCTTCTAAAAATTACTTCGGCAGCAAAGAATAAACCTACGATTACAAATCCGTGCGCAATCATTTGAGAAACGGCACCGCTCAATCCTGCTTCTGTTAAAGTATAACATCCGGCAGCGATTAATCCAACGTGAGCTAATGACGAATAAGCTAATAATTTCTTCAAATCTTTTTGACGTAAAGCCACTATTGAACCATAAATTACTCCAGCAATACTCAATCCAATTAAAACTGGCATATACGTTTTTGCAGCTAAAGGCGCAATCGGTAATTGCCAACGAATAACGCTGTACAATCCCATTTTTAGCATGATACCAGACAAAAGCATTGTTCCAACAGTTGGTGCTTTTTGGTATACTTTTGCTTGCCAAGTGTGAAATGGTATAATTGGAATTTTAATAGCATAGGCTAAAAAGAATGCGAAGAAAATCCAAGTTTGTTCCGTTGCCGTTAAATCTAATTTGGTTAAATCTGACACTAAGAAACTACCAGCTTTAGTATATAAATAGGCAAAAGCAATTAACATGAATAGTGATCCAGCTAATGTGTAAATAAAAAATTTGACAACTGCTTTTTTGCGTTCTTCAGCATCGCCATTACCCCAAACTAAAGCGATAAAATAGATTGGTAATAATGATAATTCCCAGAAGATATAATACAACAATCCGTCAGCAGCTAGAAAAGTTCCTGTCATTGCAAACGCCATGAATAATACTAATGCGTAGAAGTTTTTAGATTTATTAAAAGCATTTCCAAAAGAAGAAAAGATGATAATTGGGGTCAAAGAAACGGTCAATAAAACCATTGCTAATGCCAAACCATCTGCTTTTAAAGCAAAAGAAACGTTGGGTTGTAAGATCCAAGGATTGTTTAAGCTGATGTCAACTCCGCCTAAAAAGTGATTTACTAATACAGTTGTACAACCTAGAGCCAATAAACTAAAGAATAAAGCCACTTTAGAAGCGAATTTATCTCCAGAAAGGAAAGTTGCCAAAGCACCAATTAAAAGGATAATTAATATAAGTGATACGTTCATTTTCTTTAAATTATTGTGCTAAAAATAAATAACTAACTATTGCTAAAACTCCAATTACAAAGGCAAAAAGGTATAAACCAATACTTCCTGATTGTAATTTTTTACCTTGATTGCCAAGTCCGTTTACTACAGTTCCAAATCCGTAAACTACATTTCCTAAAGCAGGTTCTAATGTGGTTCTAAAGAAATTTGAAAGTGCGTTTATTGGTTTTACAATTAAAGAAGTATACACTTCATCAACGTAATATTTATTATAAATAGTTTTAGAAAAACCTGTGATTTCTGAATCTTGTTTTGGTACAAATCCTTGTTTGATGTATTTAGAGTACGCCCAAACAATTCCGATTATTGCACCTGTTAAAGCAATTGCCATTAGCATCATTGCGTTGCCTTCAAAGATACTTTCTTCTTTATGTTTGGAAAGTAAAACTGGTTCCAAGAAATGATTTAACCAGCCATTTCCAATAGGTTTTGGTAAGTTAATCAATCCGCCAACAGTTGCTAAAGCTGCTAAAATTATAAGTGGTAAAGTAATTAAACTTGGACTTTCGTGTAAATGATGTTTTTGTTCTTCAGTTCCTCTAAAATCTCTAAAGAAAGTTAGATACATTAATCTGAACATATAGAAAGCTGTCATGATTGATGCAATTGAGCCTACAATCCACAATGCTTTATTGTGTTCAAAAGCTACCATTAAGATTTCGTCTTTTGACCAAAATCCTGCGAAAGGAAAAATACCTGCAATAGCTAATGTTGAAATTAACATGGTTGCAAATGTGATTGGCATTGCTTTGCGCAAACCGCCCATTTTACGCATATCTTGTTCGCCATGTAAAGCATGAATTACTGAACCTGAACCCAAGAATAAACATGCTTTAAAAAAAGCATGAGTGATTACGTGGAAAACAGCAACATTATATGCTCCAAGACCTAATGCTAAAAACATTAAACCTAATTGCGAAACTGTAGAATAAGCTAATACTTTTTTGATATCGTTTTGAAGCAACCCAATTGATGCTGCTACTAATGCAGTTATTGCTCCAACAATTGCAATTATATTTTGAACATCTGGTGTTAAATCAAACAAGAAATTCATTCTTGTAATCATGAAAATACCAGCAGTTACCATCGTTGCTGCGTGAATCAATGCAGAAACTGGAGTTGGACCAGCCATTGCATCTGGCAACCAAGTGTAAAGTGGTAATTGTGCCGATTTTCCTGTTGCTCCGATGAATAAGCATAATGCGGCGATTGAAAGCAATGACCAATGTGTAGTATTTGGAAATGGTCCGGTATAATTATTATATACTGAAAACATCATATTACTCATCTTAACAAAATCTAATGTATTAAAGGCATATGCCAAAATAAAAATCCCAATCAAGAAACCTAAATCTCCAATTCTATTCATAATGAATGCTTTCTTAGCTGCGTCGTTATAATCTTGGTTTTTATACCAAAATCCGATAAGCAAGTAGGAGCAAAGTCCAACGCCTTCCCAACCAATAAACATTACTAATAGATTGCTTCCAACTACTAATGTTATCATGAAGAAGATGAATAAATTCAAATACGCAAAAAACTTGTGCATATTATCATCTTCATGCATGTAGCTGATAGAATATAAGTGAATCAAAGAACCAATTCCGGTTACAAACAATAACCATAACAAAGACAATTGGTCTAATAGAATTCCGAAATCAACTTTAAGTTTTCCTATTTGAATCCAATCAAATAATTTAACTTCAATTGGTTTTCCAGTTGTATTTAATTGCATAAAAAAGTAGATGCTCATTACAAAAGAAACTGCCACAGCAATTGTTCCTATTGCACCTGAAATACTTTTCCCTACTTTTTTTCCGAAGAAAACATTAAATAAGAACCCAACAAATGGGGCTAATAATAAGAGTAAAACTAAACTATTCTCCATTAGGGATTATCCTTTTAAGTTTTTTAAATTTGATATATCAACCGAACCAATATTTCGGAAAATTGAAACTAAAATTGCCAAACCAACAGCAACTTCGGCAGCAGCAACAGCCATTGAGAAAAATACGAATACTTCTCCTTTTGGATCTTGCCAATACGTTGCAAAAGCTACAAACAATAAGTTTACAGCATTTAACATAATTTCAATTGACATAAAAACGATGATGGCATTTCTTCTGTACAACACTCCAAAAATTCCGATACAAAATAGCAAAACGGAAAGGAAGATGTAATTTTCAATACCTATTTGATTTAAAATATTGCTCATATTATTTACCTTTAATTTCTTTTTTTGACAATAAAACGGCTCCAATCATTGCTGTTAAAAGCAATACCGAAGCAAATTCAAACGGAACCATAAATCCTTCTTTATCGTCTAATAAAACCGTTCCTAGTTTTTTAATAGAATGAAAATCCTCGCCAGTTATAGGATATTCGCCAACAAATGGTTTAGAATACATAAAAATCAATACCAATGCCGAACTCAATAATATAAAAACTGTGATTGCTCCAAGTCTAGTAATTCTTGGTTTGTGCACTTCGTCTTCTTTGTTTAAATTCATCAACATAATGGTAAATAAAAACAAAACCATAATTGCTCCAGCATATACAATTACATGCACTACCGCAAGAAATTGAGCATTAAACAACAAGTAATGACCAGCAATTGTAAAGAAACATACCACCAAATAAATAGCGCTATGAATAGGATTTCTACTGTAAATTGTCAAAAAAGCAGTTGACAACGTTATTGCAGATAAAATATAAAATATGATAAGTACTGTAGACATAATTAATTTAGGTTTTTAGTAGTTGCCATAGCCATTTCTAGTGGCATAACTAATTTATCTTTTCCGAAGATAAAATCTTCTCTATCGTAATTTGCAGGAACCAATTCTTTGGAAATAGTTAGGTAAATAGCATCTTTTGGACAAGCTTCTTCACACAGTCCGCAGAAGATGCAACGCAACATGTTGATTTCATATATCGAAGCATATTTTTCTTCTCTATACAAATGTTCTTCTCCTTTTTTACGTTCTTCAGCTTTCATAGTTATAGCTTCAGCCGGACATGAAAGTGCGCATAATCCACAAGCTGTACAGTTTTCTCTACCTTGTTCGTCGCGTTTCAACATATGTTGACCACGATAAACAGGACTAAATTCACGTACTTGTTCAGGATAATGAATCGTTGCTTTTTTCTTAAAAAAGTGTTTAATAGTAATCCATAAACCTTTTACAATAGCTACCAGGTACATTCTTTCAAGAAAAGTCATTTCCTTGTTGGAAACTTGTTTTTTCTTACCCGATAATGAAATACTTTGTATATCCATTCTTTTATTAATTGTTTTATTTTTTAGAAGCTAATCCAGCTATTCGTTGCAATCTTTTTATTTTTAAAGAAAAAATAAAAAGGATTTCCACTGCTATCTGGGCTAACCTTATCTGTACTCTTTATTTTTTATAACCTATTTTCGTTCGTTCTATTTTGTTTTCTGGCTTTTCAACTAATTCATCTAAATAGCTAAAAACCAATTCAATGTTTTTGTCTTGATTTGTCAATTTCTTTTTAATCAATTCAACTTCCAAAGCCAGATTAAGAGTTCCAGTTAAGAAATTTCTCATTTCAACAAATATCTCAATAATCTTAATACTCATTTGTGTTGCTCTATCGCTTTTCAACACATTTGCTAATTGCAATACTCCATGTTCAGTAAACACATATGGCATTGATCCACCAAGAGATTGTTTTGAAAGAATTATTTCTTCTGCAATCAACATCTCAACCTCAATTTCGTTCAGCCTAAACATAAAATGTTCAGGAAATTTTTCAATATTTCTAGAAACAGCTTCTCTTAATCTAATTGCTTTAACATCAAAAAGCTCTGCCAAATCCTTATCCAACATTACTTTTTGATTTCTAATAAAATAAATTTTATTAGAAATAATCTCATTTGGAATAATTGATAGCTTTCTTTCCATATTCTTCATTTTCAATGGTATCGCATTTTGCGATACCTTTAGTTTTAATTCAATTAACATAACTTAAAATATTAAAAATTAATTAGTTATGTAAATTATTTTATTTAAAAGCTAAAATACAAATTCCAGTAACAATAATATTAATAATAGAAAGCGGAATTAAAATTTTCCATCCTAAATTCATCAATTGATCGTATCTAAATCTTGGTATTGTCCATCTAATCCACATGAAGAAAAAGATGAAAAAACATAATTTTATGAATAATGCTCCAATTCCAATGACATTTGCAATATTAACACCCCAATTTTCTACAGCCCAACTCATCCCAGGATAGTTATAACCACCAAAGAATAAAACAGAAATGATTGTTGCCGAGATAAACATATTTGCATATTCAGCAAATAAATAAAATCCCATTTTCATGGATGAATATTCGGTATGATAACCACCTATTAATTCTGATTCACATTCTGCTAAATCGAAAGGTGTTCTATTAGTTTCTGCGAAAGCACAAATTAAAAATATTAAAAATGATACTGGTTGATAGAAAACATTCCAATGAATGCCGTGTTGTTGAATTGAGATTTCTTTCAAACTCAACGTTCCAGTCATCATCAACAAAGCAATCATAGACAATCCCATAGCAACTTCATACGAAACCATTTGCGATGCTGCACGAACTGCTCCCATTAATGAGAACTTGTTATTGGATGCCCATCCACCAATCATAATTCCATAAACTCCAATAGACACAACTCCAAAAATATACAATAAAGATACATCTAAATCGGTAGCTTGAAGATAAACTGTACGTCCAAAAATCTCTAATTTGTCACCCCAAGGAATTACTGCACTTGTCATTAAAGCCGTACTCATTGCAATTGCTGGTCCAACAAAAAACAGAAATTTATTTTTGGTATTTGGTTCAAATTCTTCTTTTGCAAATAATTTCATTCCGTCGGCAAGTGGTTGCAATAATCCACCCCAACCAGCACGGTTTGGACCAACTCTATCTTGTAAATAAGCTGCAACCTTACGTTCAGCCCAAGTAGAATACATTGCCATTACCATTGTAAATGCAAAAATCACAACAATAAAAATACTTTTTTCTATAATAAATCCACTATCCATTATTTTGTATTTATTTTATTACCGTCAATTTTTTCGTTGTAATCAATTTCTGCCATACTGATTTTTTTTCTGTCGATATCTCTACCTTCAAGAATTCCTTTTTCTGTTTCAATAACAACTTTATCTAATTTTCCGTAATATTTATTTTGATTGATTACAGAATCTTTTTCAAATCTTCTCGGACCTTCAATTACCCAGTCAGAAACCTCTTTTTTATCAAAACGACATGTGTTACAGATAAAATCTTCTACTTCATGGTATTCGTCTTTTCTTGCTGTGACTCTTTGAATTTCGTTTCCAAACATCCAAAGTGTTGTTTTTCCGCAACATCCAGGAGTTGTACATTCTCTGTGCGCATTGAATGGTTTGTTGAACCAAACTCTAGATTTGAATCTAAAAGTTTTATCTGTTAAAGCTCCAACTGGGCATACATCGATCATGTTTCCAGAGAATTCATTATCAATAGCAGCCGAAACACAAGTTGAAATTTGCGAATGATCACCACGATTTAAAACTCCGTGAACTCTACCGTCTGTTAATTGGTCTGCAACTTCCACACAACGTTGGCAAACGATACAGCGGTTCATGTGCAATTGAATTTTGTCGCCAATATTTTCTGGTTCAAAAGTTCTTTTTTCTTCAATGAAACGTGTTTCCGATTTTCCGTGTTCGAATGATAAATTTTGCAAATCACATTCTCCTGCTTGATCACAAATTGGACAATCTAATGGGTGATTTATCAAAAGGAATTCGGTTACTGCTTTTCTAGCTTCGGTTACTCTTTCAGAAGATTTGCTTGCTATTTCCATTCCGTCTTGACAACCAGTAACACATGAAGCTACTAATTTTGGCATTGGTCTTGGATCGGCTTCGCTACCTTTAGTAACGTCAACTAAACAGCAACGGCATTTTCCGCCAGTTCCTTTTAGTTTAGAATAATAACACATGGCTGGCGGAACGGATTCTCCACCAATCATACGAGCAGCTTGCAGGATTGTTGTTCCAGCTTCTACTTCTATTTCTTGACCGTCAATGGTTACTTTCATAATCTATAAACATTAAACTTCTTTGTGAAGTTTTTATCTTTTTTATATTTCTAAAAATGTATTAATATCAAATTGATATTTTGTTTCAATAATGTATTCTAATTGTCTTTTTAATTTTAAAATATGATTTTCATCTTCATTAAAATTTTCAAAAACATAATTTATTAAATTCTTAAATCTTTCGTCGTTTTCTGGTTTTAATGATTTTGATTTTTGCATAAATTCTACAAAATTACTAAATCCAAAAGCTTCAACAGAACTATTTTTAACTTTTAAATATTCATTTACCCAATGTTCAAATTGTCTTGGTCCAATTAGTATTAAAAATTGACAATTTTCATTATGTTTAAATATTTGAGCATTCTCATCTGCATATATTTGTGAAAATGTAGATGGTAATTTTTTATTTTTATCTACATCAACAATTCCGACACTAAACTGACCTTTACTTCTAATATTTACTCCGTCAATCACAGCATCATCGCCACTTTCTTTTCTAATTAAACTTTTGTTGTTTAATAATCTTCCAAAAAAGTACATATCTGCCCAACATTCTACACCAACTAATTTCATATTCTAAAATTAATTAGTTTCCCACAAACTCTCGAAATTGAAAAATATATTCATTCCAAATTCAAAAACATCTTCATTATTTTTCTTATCCAAAAGTTTCACTTTTGTTTCTCCATCAACATTATTCACTAAATAAATATTAGTGTTTTCTTTACTTTCGTCGTCTCTTAAAAACTCTTTTACAATATAATCACTGTGTGTAACAATGAAAAATTGGTTATCGTTTTCATCATATTTAACAGCATTTGTGAACTCTAAAATATAAGGTTCAAAACAATGTGCTTCTGGTTCTTCAAATAATAGAACTGAGTTTTCATTGCTCATGATTGCGGCTTTGTAAAAAATTAATCTTTGCAAAGTGTCCGCAATTAAATTGTATGATAGTGTAAATACAGTTCCGTCTTGATATTCTTTAAAAATTTTAAGCTCATTTGTTGTTTTCTCAATCAAAAGCTTTAAACTATTATCTTTAAATAATTTATTAACTACTTTTCTTAATTCTGGGTTTGATACAATAACTTGTACCAAATTATTTCCACTTGGATAATCTAGTGTTATTCTATTATCACTCTGTCTAAAAAAAGGTTCAGTGAAAAGATATTTTTTTATAGTAGAAATTTCCTCTGTTTCCTCCCAAGGACTTGACAAAATACTATTATCATATTTCAAACTATTGCTGATATTTGTATAGTTTTTTTTTGGTTGTCCAAGACTTTCAGTAGATAGAATGTCTAATTGTTTACTATTAATTTTTATATTAATGTTCTTGGTTGTGTTTTCTTCAAAAAATAATTCAGAATTAATCTTGAATCGTATAAATTTCTCCAGAGAGTTATTATTATTATCTATAATCATTCCGAAAAAACCTAATGCCTCTAAAATGTTACTTTTGCCAGCATTTGGTTGACCAATAAACACATTAATCTTGTTACAATCATTTATTTCTAAATGTTTGATAGATTTAAAATTAGTAATTTCTATGTGTTTAATTTTTTTCAATACTTATGCTAATTGATTTCCAATTAAATTCTTCACTTTTTCAAATGGCTCATTGACAAAGTGATCTCTGTTTTTTACTTTTTCTGGGAAACGAATATGGTATTCAAACTCGTCTTTGAAATGACGAATTGCCGCAGCAACTGGCCATGAAGCCGCATCACCTAATGGACAAATTGTATTTCCTTCAATTTTTGATTGAATACTCCACAACAATTCGATGTCTTCTTCGCGTCCGTGACCGTTTTCTATTCGGTGCAATACTTTTTCTAACCAACCAGTTCCTTCGCGGCATGGCGTACATTGTCCGCAAGATTCATGGTGGTAGAAACGAGCAAAATTCCAAGTGTTACGAACAATACATGCTCTATCATCATAAACAATAAATCCGCCTGAACCTAACATAGAACCAGTTGCGAATCCACCATCAGATAAACTTTCGTAAGACATTAATCTGTCTTCACCAGCGGCAGTTTTGTAAATTAAATTGGCTGGTAAAATTGGTACCGAACTTCCTCCAGGAACTAATGCTTTTAATGGTCTGTCGGTTTGCATTCCACCACAATATTCATCAGAATTCATGAATTCGTAAACCGAAAGTCCTAATTCAATTTCGTAAACACCTTGATTTTTTATGTTTCCAGATGCCGAAATTAATTTGGTTCCAGTAGAACGACCAATTCCAATTCCTGCATAATCAGCACCAGAATTATTGATAATCCAAGGCACAGCAGCAATTGTTTCTACGTTATTTACCACGGTTGGATTTTGCCAAAGACCTTTTACAGCAGGAAATGGTGGTTTTAATCTTGGATTTCCACGTTTTCCTTCTAGTGATTCGATCAATGCAGTTTCTTCTCCACAGATGTAAGCTCCAGCACCAATTTGGACATAAAGCTCTAAATCGTAGCCTGAACCTAATATATTTTTACCCAAAAATCCGGCAGCTTTTGCTTCGGCGATGGCTCTTTCTAAAATTTTATAAACCCACATGTATTCGCCACGAATGTAGATATAGGA
>NZ_JAYWFT010000096.1:0-32481 GCF_043778725.1 Flavobacterium sp.
ACCTATTGGTTATGTAACTAACAACACTGATTGTAACGATTCTCAAATTCAATATGCCGATTTAGACGCTGACGGATTTGGTTCAACAACTCAAGTAGCATGCGGTGTAACTAACAACACTGATTGTAATGACAACAATGCTTCTGCAAATGTTTTAATTACTTTTTACCAAGATTTAGACGGTGATACTTTTGGAAATCCATTGGTTTCAACACAATCTTGTACGCAACCTATTGGCTATGTGACTAATAACACTGATTGTAATGATACCAATTCAGCTCTAAATGCACTAAACACTTATTATAAAGATTTAGATGGTGATGGTTATGGTAATCCTAGTATGTCTGTATCTTCATGTACACAACCTGTTGGTTATGTTGGATTTGGAACAGACTGCGACGATGCTAATGCAAATGTTCACCCAGGAGCAATTGATGTTTGTTATGATGGTTTAGATAATGATTGTAATGGTATTATAGATAATTCTTGTACGCCAATAGTAAGTTCATTAGCTACAGCTTCATGCGGATCGACTTTAGTAGGATGGTACAATGTAATAAATGCAACTCCAATAAATACTGCTCAAGGCTACAGATTTAAAATAACAAAAATTGATAAAATAACTAATTTACCACTAGCAGCAGCTGTTATTAATGATAGACCAGTTAACAATCTTTCTTTGGCTAATGTAGTTGGAACAACTTATGACACAAAATACCAAGTTGAAATTGCAGTAAAATACAACAATGTATGGCAACCTTTCTATGGTCCAGCTTGTTATGTAAACACTCCTAACCCAGTTAGTACCATTGGAAGTCAATGCGGAACTACGCTTTCAGCTTTTAATCAATGGATTACTGCTACAGTTATCCCAAATATATCGCTTTATCGTTTTAGAGTAACGCAACTAGACGCTTCACTACAGCCAGTTGGAACTGCACAAGTTACAACGCAAAGCTTAAATAAATTTAATTTAACGCAATTGACTGGTATATTGTATGGCACTACTTACAGAGTTGAAGTAGCTTTAAGAAATATTGATGGTACTTTCCTAGAATATAATGCACCTTGCAACATAACAAGTCCTGCATATCCAACGACTCAATTGAAAGAATCACAATGTAATAACTACACAGTTGCAAGTACTTCAGAATTAATTTATGCCGATTATGTAGCTAACGCTGTGGTATATCGTTTTAGATTATTTAATGGTGCCGGTTATGATGCTACTTTCGATACTGCGTCTAACAGATTTACATTAAATAATTTTACAGGATTAGTTGCTGGATCAACTTACTCTGTTCAAGTAAGTGTCAAAATCAGTAACCAACTTAATTTTGGACCTTTCGGGCAAATATGTACTATTCTTAAACCTGGTATTTCTGCTAGAACTTTAGAAGAAAACACAAACCAAGAATTAAACATTTCAATATATCCTAATCCATTTAGTGATAGCTTTTCAATTAAATCAGAAAACTTGATAAAAGATAAAATTTCTATTTCAGTATATGATTTAACAGGAAGAATAATTGAAACCAAAATGATAGATGCGAACGATTTAGAAACAACCTCAATAGGAAGTTCTTATCCAAGTGGCGTTTATTCTATGATTATTTCTAACGGTGAAATGGTAAAAACCATCCGAATTATCAAACGATAAAAAATACTAAATAAATCAAACCTAAAGCCATCAGATCACAACTGATGGCTTTTTTATTTACAGTGAAGCCTATAATTTTAATTCAATCCAACTATTTGTATAAAAACATCGAATTAAAACTACAACCAAAATATAAATTCAAAGTATTCTTGTAAGAATTATAACTATTAAAATATAATTAAATGTATTTTGTCGATTTTTAATGCATTTTGTCGATAAAATATTTTTTTTATTTGATTTACAATGCTACTTTTGTTAAGTCAAATTAAAGAATAGTAAGAATCTGTAAATTCTTATTGCTTTAAAAAAAGAATCATAAGTTAATCCCTAAGAATTATGAAAAATTTTACTTCAACAAAAAAATCAATTAAATTAATACTTTTATTAGTATTGTTTCCTTTGGCTTCGTTTTCTCAAACAGTTTTATACTCCGAGAATTTCGAAAGCGGAATTGGAACTTGGACTGCTGGCGCCAATGTAAGTCAAAGCGGTACTGCTCCTTACCAAGGCTCAAATTCAGCTCGTTTTAGAGGAAATTCAGGCATGACCTTAACATCGCCAATTGCCGGAATAAGTACTTTAGGATACAATAAAGTAGACGTTAAATTCTTTTTAAGAGCTAATGCTAATGTTGGTGAAAGTGTAACACTTCAATACAGACCAAGTACAGCAGCTGCATGGGTAGATGTTAGAACTTATACTATAGGTAGTGCCGGATCTGGACTAAAAGACATGAATGTCATTGGTTCTTACCATGCGTTTTTTGGTACAATTTACGCTACAACTTCAACTTTCGCAGCAACAAGTCAATTTCAATTTACTTCAAACTTAACAAATAGTGGTAGATTTTTTTACTTAGACAATTTATCAATAACTGGAACAACTTACAACACTATAACTAAAGGTCCTGGAGGTGTAATTACCAATCTAGAAACATGGTTAAGAGCTGACAAAATTGACGGCACAGGAGTTGTTGCAGATAATGCAGTAGTTAATAAATGGGAAGATATAGGAAAAGGAAATGATGCATCGGTTATTGATGATACAAATGCGTCAATTACTAACAGACCTTCTTACAGAAACAATACATCAAATAACATTAATTTTAACCCTGTAGTAAATTTTAACAATACTCCTGCAGGATCTGTAAGTGACTTTACTGGATTAACCAATAAAGCAGAACTTAATGCAACTAGTGGTTTTTACACCAACGAACAATATATAGTTTTAGTAAACGATAGTCCATCTACTTATGGAGCAGCAACGCCAAGTACCGATATTTTCTGTTCTCAATCTGTAAATCCTTACGATAATGATGGAACAGGTTTTGGATACGGTCAATATACAATTAGAATGGATAACGAAGTTGTTAGCTATTGCCACGGCTCTAGTCCTACTCCAAATCCTGCTGTAAATTTAAGAGGATATGGAATTTCACAATCTAGCACTACAGCAACTTATACTAATGCAATTAGCATTTTAAGTTCAAGAAACAATACAGCATTAACAGGTCAAGAATTATATTTCAATGCCAACAGAATCGATAATTTAGAAGTTGGTGCACCTCAGTTTGCTAACTTTGGAAACAGAAGATTTTGGCTTGGTAGAAGTCAAATATGGAGCGGAAGCTTTGGTGGAAGAATTGCCGAAGTAATTACTTTTTCTAACAGAAAAAACGATACTTCAGAAAGAAGAAGAATTGAATCTTATTTAGCTTTAAAATATGGAATTACGCTAGGAGTTAACGGTACAACAATGAACTATGAAAATTCTAGTGGTACTGTTGTATGGAATCCAACTTCTGAAAGTGGATTTAATTATGACATTGCTGGTATTTTTAGAGACGATGCATCACAACACTCTCAAAAACAATCTAAAAGCATCAATACAACAGAAGTGTTAACTATTGGTTTAGGTGATATTTTCGCTACAAACTCTGCCAATACAAATACTTTTGCAACTGATAAAAGTTATTTAACTTGGGGTGCAAACGGATTGTCAATGACTGATTCTAATGTGAATTTAAACATAGATCTTGGTCCTACTACAATTACTACAATTACAGAAGTTGTAAGTAGAAAATGGAAAGTTGTCGAAACTGGTGGCGATGTGGCCACTACAAGAGTAGCAATACCAACAGCGTCTTTCGTTAGTGGTTTACCTGCACTTGGCGCAACAGATGCTTACGTTATGGTAGTAGCAACAAATGCCGCTTTCACAACTGGTGTTGAAACAATTTTTATGTCAACTATTGGAGCTAATCAAACGTGTTTGTATGACTTTGATGGTATTAAATACATATCATTTGGAGTTGCACATCAAGCGGTAAACCCATTACACATTACATTAGACGGTTTTGATGACTTTGTTAAAATTGCTGATGCCAACGAAATTAGTTCTACTTTCTCAATAATGACTTGGATAAGACCAAACGGAGCAAATACTCTTAACAATGAAAGAACAATACTAGCTAAAAAAGCTTCTGCGCTTTCTGGATACCAATTGGTTTTACAAAACGATAATAAAGTAAGAATGGAATGGACCGTTGCTGGTGTAACATTTAACGCAATAACCAATACCGCTATACCAAATGCAAAATGGCATAATATTGCTGTAACTTATGGTGCCAATTCATTAAAAATGTATATTGATGGTGTCCTAGACATAACTGCAACTATCGCTGTTGGTCCTGTAGGATCTGTAAGTAACTTTAGTATTGGTGGTCAATATGTAGATAAATTAACTATAAATAATCTTTTTAAAGGTGATATTGACGAATTAAGAATGTGGAGCAGAGTTGTTACTCCTACTGAAATTCGCTTCTTAATGAATCAAGAAATTGCTCAAAACGGAACTGGATCTAAAGGAACTATTATTCCTTCAACAGTTACTAAAAATGATGTTAGTAGTTTGTTATGGTCTAATCTTTATGCTTATTACTCAATGAATTCTTACATTGGTACACACCTAGACGATGATTCATTCAATACAAATAGAGGTAGTTTAGTAATTCCAGATAAAATATCTATCAGTTTACAAACTGCTCCAATGCCTTATTTAAGTTCAACTAATGGAGCTTGGTCTGCTACTACAACTTGGTTAAACGGTGCAATTCAAGATTTACCATACAGTTTATCTATAGTAGATGGAACAACACCTATTGATTGGAATATTGTAAAAACAACCAATAATGTTGATTCAAATGGAAACAAAACGCTTTTAGGGTTATTTGTAAATTCAAATACTTTATCAGCATCCAATGATTCATCAATCCTAGTATCGCATTATTTAAAATTAGACGCAAAAATAGACTTACAAGGAAAATCACAATTAATTCAAACAATAAACAGTGACTTAGACCCAACAAGTGCTGGTTCAATGGAAAGAGATCAACAAGGATCTAAAAATCTATTCAATTACAACTATTGGTCTTCTCCTGTAGGAACTATAAATAATACAACAAATAATAATACGTATACTGTTGATGGTGTATTTAAAGATGGAACAACAAGTACTCCACAAAACATTACTTGGACAGGTGGAGTAAATGGAAGCCCAACAAGTCCTATTACACTAAGTAGTTATTGGATATTTAAATTCCAAAATTTAAGTAATAGTTATGCAAACTGGCAAACTGTTGGTTCTACTGGAACATTAAACCCAGCTCAAGGATTTACACTAAAAGGAAGTGGAACAGCTTCTGCTAATCAAAACTATACTTTTGTAGGAAAACCTAACAATGGTCTTATAACAACAACAGTTCCTGCTAATAATTTAAATCTTACTGGTAATCCTTATGCATCAGCATTAGACGCAAGTCTTTTTATTGGAGCTAACAGTGCATCAACCACTGGATCTTTATATTTCTGGGAACAGTCTAGTACTAACAATACTCATGTACTTGTAAATTATCAAGGTGGTTATTCTGTTAGAAACTTAACAGGTGGAACGCCTCCTACAGCGCCAGCAGGAATTGCAGGTGTGGGTACAAGTGTTAAAGTACCTAAACAATACATTCCTGTAGGACAAGGATTCTTCGTTGTAGGTTCTGGAACTGGTGGAACAATAACGTTCAATAACGATCAAAGATTGTTTGTAAAAGAAACTGATGCTGCTTCAACAACATTGTTTAAAAGCGCAGGTCTTTTATCTGTTGACCACTTTAGTAATAATTTAGGCGCTCCAACTGTAGTAGATAATTTTACAAGAGTACGTCTAGGTTTAACTTCTAAAGACAACTATCACAGACAAATTCTTTTAGGATTTATGGAGCAATATGCAACAAGTGCACTAGATTATGGATATGATGGAGTAAACATTGACAACCAATTAAATGATATTTATTTTATAAATACTGGTGCTAAACTAGCTATTGAAGGTGAATCATACTATAATGTTAATAACGTGTACCCGATAGGTATTAAGACAAATGTGTTGGGTGAAGTAAAAATAATGGTTGATGGAACTGAAAACTTTGATAGCAGCCAAAGATTATTTATTCTTGATAATACAGATGGTGTTTACCACGAAATTACAAATCAAGAATATATTGTTGAACTTCCTCAAGGATTAACAGAAAATCGTTTCTCTTTGACATTCAAAGACAACAGTACTGCACTAAGCAATTCTAATTTCAATTTATTAAACGGAATTAATGTAGCTTTTGCTAACCAAACAAATATTTTAAGTATCAAAAACAATGTGGCAGATACTACAGTAGAAAAAGTGTTACTATTCAATATGTTAGGTCAAATGGTTAAAAGTTTTGATGTGAAAGATCAAAGCCAACAAAACATCCAATTACCAATAAAAGAATTAACCGCTGGAACTTACATAGTAAAAGTAAGAACAGACAAAGGTGACACTACAAGTAAAATCGTTTTTAATTAGGGTTTAAATGATTGATTTGACGCCAAAAAGCTCCGCAATTTGCGGAGCTTTTTATTTTTATACCCATAAAAAAAATAAATACTTCTACCCTATTTTTTCAATTAAAGAATCAAAACTTACCTCCGTTTGCTCACCAGATGTAATGTTTTTTAAAGTAAACATTCCGTCTAAAATTTCTTTAACTACAAACGGAATTCCTCTTCTTTCTGCATGTTTAAACTGCTTTTCTACTTTAGCAGCATCAGGATACATTTCGGCTTTAAAATTTAAACCTCTAAGTTTCTTTATGGTTTGCATCGCTTCAAATGCCTGGCTTTCGCCAAAATTTAAAAACATCACTTTAGTAGAAGTGGTAACCGTTTCTGGAAATAAATTCAATTCTTCAAGAACCAAATAAATACGGTCCAAGCCAAACGATATTCCAACGCCACTCATATTTTTCAATCCAAAAATCCCAGTCAAATCATCATATCGTCCGCCACCACCAATACTTCCCATGGCAACTCCTTTGGGCGCAGCAACTTCAAAAATTGCTCCTGTGTAATAATTCAATCCTCGTGCTAATGTTACATCCAAATCCAAAACCGCCTTTTGTAATCCAAGTTTTGAAACGTTATCGCAAATAAATCGCAATTCCTCAACACCTTTCATTCCTTCTTCTGATGAAGAAAGTAGCGCCGAAAGTTTTTCTATTTTCTCTTCAATACTTCCAGTAAAATTAAATAACGGCTGTACTTTTACCAATGCTTCTTCAGAAATCCCTTTTTCTAGCATTTCTTTCTTAACGCCATCCGCACCTATTTTGTCAAGTTTGTCTAAGGCAACGGTAAAATCAATTAGTTTATCTGATGCGCCAATGACTTCAGCAATTCCCGATAATATTTTTCTGTTGTTGATTTTTATAGTAACACCATTCAAACCCAATTCTGCAAAAACCGAATCGTACAATTGCACCAACTCTACTTCTTGCCACAACGAAGTCGAACCAACCACATCGGCATCACATTGAAAAAACTCTCTAAAACGTCCTTTTTGTGGTCTATCGGCACGCCAAACAGGTTGAATTTGATAACGCTTAAACGGAAACTCAATTTCGTTTTGGTGTTGCACTACGTATCTAGCAAACGGAACCGTTAAGTCATAACGCAATGCTTTTTCAGAAATTTTTCCTGTTAATTGTTTGTAGTTTATAGTTTGTAATTCTTCCGATGAAACTTTATCCAAATAATCACCACTATTCAAAATCTTAAAAATCAATCGATCACCTTCTTCTCCATATTTTCCCATCAGTGTATCTGAATTTTCAAAACTTGGCGTTTCTATAGGTTGATAGCCATATTTTTCAAAATGAGTTCGCATTATTGAAATAATATAATTACGTTTAGAAACCTCAACAGGTGAAAAATCGCGTGTGCCTTTTGGAATGCTTGGTTTAGATGCCATTTTTTAATATTAGATTTTAGATTTTGAATATTAGATATCTGATGTCTAAAATCTGATATCTATAATTATGGTGCAAATATCAAACTTTTTCAACTATTTTGTAATTCTTATAACACAAACTTGTAACAAAAAGTGTAATTTCGTGTCAAATAGTGATTATGAAAGGAGTTTTTAAAGAAAATATCAAGATTGCCTTAGGTTCAATACGCGCGCAACTGCTACGAACCATACTTACCATTGTCATCATCGCAATTGGAATCACCGCTTTGGTTGGAATTCTAACGGTTGTTTCGGCTATTGACAACACGCTAAATTCTAAATTTGCCTCCATGGGTTCCAACACTTTTAGCATCAACCAATACGAATTTACAACCAGAAATCAAGGTGGTGGCGAAATTGAAAAAATCAATCCAATCATTTCCTATCCGCAAGCCAAAGCCTATAAAGAAAAATACAAATATCCTTTTACCCACACGTCACTTTCATTTACTGCAACCGGAACAGCCGAAGTAAAATTTGAAAACGAAAAAACCGATCCAGAAATCTCCGTTCTTGGTGTTGACGAATATTTCACCAGCAATAATGGTTTTGAAGTAGTTCAAGGAAGAAATTTTAATGGCTTTGACATTTCTAACAATGCTTATATGTGTGTTGTTGGTAGCGATTTTGTAACCAAAGGTTTGCTAAAAGACGTCAATCCTCTTGATAAAATAATAACTATTCGCGGAGCAAAATTTAAAGTTATTGGCGTTTTAAAAGAAAAAGGATCCACTTTTGGAAACAATCAAGACATGAGAGTTTTAATTCCGATACAAGTTGCACGTTCTCTATTTTCGGCGCCAAGCATCAATTATACTGTTAGTACAATGGTAGATAAAAAAGAATTGTTAGAATCGGCAGTAGACGATGCAACAGTTACTATGCGCCAAATTAGAAAATTAAGTCCTGTTCAAGAAAACAATTTTGGAATATCAAGAAGCGACGATTTAGTAAATAGAATAGCCGAAATGACTGGCGTTTTAAGCATTTCTGCTTGGATAATTGGTATCATTACCATTCTAGGTTCATCGATTGCCTTAATGAACATCATGATTGTTTCTGTAACCGAAAGAACGCGTGAAATTGGGGTAAGAAAATCTCTTGGTGCCAAACGCGGAACAATTGCATGGCAATTTTTTATGGAAACATTACTAATTGGTCAAATTGGTGGTTTCGTCGGAATTATTTTCGGAATATTAATTGGTTGGCTAATGGCTTCACTAATGGAATTTGGCTTTGTAATTCCTTGGGGTGCAATTATGGCTGCAGTAATTACAAGTTTTATAGTTGCATTAGTGTCAGGTTTATACCCAGCGATTAAAGCATCAAAACTTGATCCTATTGAGGCTTTGAGATATGAATAGTTTTTTTTAAGTACGAGGTACGAAATAAGAGGTACGAGGCACAAAATCTTGAAAGGTTAATGATTTGCTGTTTTTATTTTGAATTTTGATTATTTCTTGCTGTTTTTATTGATGCAACTACAATAGCTAAAATTTCATTACCTTCTTTTAAGAGCATATTCATTTCATCTTTTATCTCCTGATTTTTATTTATTTCCAATAAAATCTCAAGAAAAAAATTACTTTCATCAGCTTCTTCTTCCACAATCTTTAATTTGTTGATAAAATCAGCTGATGATTTTGCTCTTTGAGATGCTCTATAATTAGCCCCAACAGAACTTGAACACCTAATAAGCTGATTAACATAAGCATTATATTCTCTAGAATTTGGTAATTTCGAACACAAAATTGCACAATCAATTGTAAATTTCTTAGTCCTGGTTTTCATATCAATTATAACTTACTATTTACTTATTAAACACTTCATACCGTTTCAACTTATTGTACCTCGTATTTCTTACCTCGTATTTCTTACTTCGTATTTTTTAAAACCTCGTATTTTTTAAAACCTCATACCTCGTATTTCTTACCTCGTATTTTTTAAAACCTCGTACCTCGTATTTCTTACCTCGTATTTTTTAAAACCTCGTACCTCGTATTTCTTACCTCGTACTTCGAATCATTCTATCGTTCCCATAAATATCTTTCTTTAACAAGATGTTTTTAAATCCCATTTCCTCAAGCAATTCAACAGTTTCTTTGCCTAAATACTGATTGATTTCAAAAAACAACAATCCATTTTTAGATAAATTCTTCTTGGCCAATTGGGCAATTTTTCTATAAAAAAGTAGCGCATCATCATCTTCTACAAACAAAGCCAAATGGGGTTCAAATTCTAAAACATTAGGTTTAATTTCTGCTTTTTCAAGAGTTCTAACATAAGGTGGATTGGAAACTATAATGTCGTATTGTTCTTCCAAATCTTCTGTTTCCAGAATGTTTTTTAAAATAAAATGTACATTTACTGAATTAATTTCAGCATTTCTTTTTGCAGTTTCCAACGCTTTTTCTGAAACATCAATGGCAGAAACTTCAGCGTTCATAAGATTTTTAGCCAATGAGATAGCAATACAACCGCTTCCAGTTCCGATATCTAAAATTTTTAAACTTTCAATTTTCGTCTTTTGACTTTCTTCTATAATCAATTCAACCAATTCTTCTGTTTCGGGTCTCGGAATCAATGTGTTTTCGTTTACCAGAAATCGTAATCCATAAAATTCTGTTTCACCTAATATATATTGTATTGGTTTTTCCTTTTTCAAATCATACAAAACACTTTCCCATCGCAACAATTGCAAAGCATCCATTTCCATTTCTGGATTCAAAGCCAAATCAATTCGCTTTTTATTGTGAAATTGTTCCAATACAATATAGAAGAAACTCTCAATTTCCATTGCATCATATAAAGGAGAAAGTTCTTGAAGAAATGTAGTTTTGTATGTTTTTAGTAACATCGAATTATTTTAAAATCCATATTTTATTTTTTTTAATTCCATCATTCGATGCTGCATTTCAACTGTTCGCAATCCAACAGAAACTCTGCGATTATCCAAATTATCAACGTCAATAATTTTATCAGAACTAATGTTATCATAAATTTTATAAATAAACATTCCTATTGTTCTCTGATTGCTATCTACCAGGTTGGCATAAATATTAAATGGTGCTTCACCTTTTTTGATTAAATTTAAAAAAATAGGTTTCCAATATGCTACATCTTTCAAATGAAATATCATGGTGCTAATATCCGCCTTATTAATTTCAAAATTGAATGCTCCAATTAATTTTTCGTTTGGATAACCATATTGGGCAATAATCTCTTTCAATCGGTTTTCATTCTTAGTATCAACTTTCAACATTTCATCAAAATTTATGGGCTGTTGACGAACACGCTGATCTTCTGAAGTCATTATTGATAATTCATTTTTTAAATCAAAATTTATAGTTTTCAAATAGTCTTGATAGATGCTATCACTAGTAGCCTTTAAAATCTTCCATTTGGTATTTTCTTTTAAAGTAGTATAAATTGGGTCTTCTTCAAAATAACTAAACTTATAGCCATAGTTTTTTACAAGTAATTCTATACAATTTAAAGCTTCTTCCTTTTTATCTAATGCGATTGCCACTTGAGCCAAAATGTCAATTTCATATATTGAGGATTGATTCAATAAAGGACAAAATTTTTCGGCCTCTTTTATCGAGGTGTAGGCAAGTTCGTTTTTCCCTTCTAAATAAAAAATTTGAGCTTTAAAGATTAATGGGTAATAGTTGTCAATATAATTGCATTCTTGAGCAGAAAGTAAACTAGTATTAAACAAAATCAAAATCAATAAAATACTTTTTTTCATAACCTACAATTCTTTAATCATCCACACCGGACAACTAGTATGTCCTGTACCACCCAACGGTTCGCAAAGATATTCAAACCCAACTTTCTTGTATAATTTTTGAGCATTTAGCATTTCGGGAAGTGTTTCTAAATAGCATTTTTCATAACCAAATTCGGTTGCTTTTTCGAGACATTTCAAAATCATTTCATGTCCAATTCCTTTGCCACGCGCTTCTTCTAGAAAATACATTTTCTGCAGTTCACAAATATTTTCTTTACTGTTTTCTAAAGCGCTCACTCCTGCTCCACCAATAATTTTTCCGTTTTCTTGTACTACAAAATAAATGGACTTTGGCTTATTGTAGGTTTCACACATAAAATCCAATTGCTCGTCGGCAAATGCTGTTCCGGTTTTTGGATAATCATCTGATATAAATACTTGACGAATTACATTGGCAATTTGTTCGTTATCGTTAGGTTGTATTTCTCTAATTGTCATTTCTAAAAATTCATTATTCATTATTCCATGTTGGATATTCAAAATTCAAAAAATCAAATGCTTTTGAATTATAAAATTATAATACAAAAATAGTACTTTTGTTATGTGAAAACACATGAAACGCTAACCACAAACAAAAATAAAACAGCAATTTTAATAGCGTTCCTGACAACCTTAGGCAAAAAATGAAATCAACGGAAGAAATTTACATAAAACGCTGCATCCAATTGTCCAAAAATGGCTTGGGCACAACCTATCCTAATCCGTTGGTTGGTAGCGTTATTGTATATAATGATAGCATTATCGGCGAAGGTTGGCACAGAAAATCGGGCGAATCTCATGCCGAAGTCAATGCTATAAATTCGGTAAAAGACAAAACATTACTTTCCAAATCAACAATTTATGTAAGTTTAGAACCGTGCAGCCATTTTGGAAAAACACCGCCTTGTTGCGATTTAATTATTGCAAATAAAATTCCAAATGTGGTTATCGGAACCATTGATCCGTTTGCAAAAGTATCCGGAAGCGGAATTAAAAAACTGCTTGAAGCTGGAAAAAATGTCACTGTCGGAATTCTTGAGGATGAATGTAACGAACTAAACAAACGCTTTTTTACGTTTCACAATAAAAAACGTCCTTATATTATACTGAAATGGGCCGAAAGTCAAGACGGATTTATAGCACCTATTTCTAAAGAAAAAAAAGAACCTGTTTGGATAACCAACGAATTTTCTCGTCAATTGGTTCACAAATGGCGCAGCGAAGAACAAGCAATTTTGGTAGGAACCCAAACCGTTCTAGACGATAATCCAACTTTAACAGTAAGAGATTGGACAGGAACCAATCCTATAAGAATAGTTTTAGACCAAAATAATAAAATTCCAAAAGAAAGTCATATCTTTGATAATCAGGCTAGAACTCTTTCAATTTTAAAAGACAACATTAATTTCAATAACACTATTGCTGCTCAAATCGCGAAGTATCTATACAATAATGATGTTCAATCGGTTATAGTTGAAGGAGGAAGAAAAACATTACAAACGTTTATTGATGCGGATTTTTGGGATGAAGCGCGAATTTTTAAAGGACCAATTTCTTTTAACGAAGGTGTAAAAGCCCCAAATATCAAAATAAGGAATACACAGAAGCAACAAATTCTAACAGACGAACTTATACTATTTTTTAATCATGATTGACACTATAATTTTTGATTTTGGCGATATTTTTATCAATTTAGAAAAAGAGGCTCAAGTAGAAGCGTTCAAAAAATTAGGTTTAAACGAACCTAATGAAGAACTTATTGAAATGAACGATCTATTCGAAAAAGGTAAAGTTACCGAACTACAATTTATTGAAGCATTTCATAAATTTATTCCAAACGCAAGTATTAATGAAATTCGCGAAGCTTGGAACACTATTATTGGTGAATTTCCTTTATATAGATTAGAATTTTTACAATTACTTTCTCATAAATACCGTTTGTTTTTGTTAACCAATACCGACGAAATTCACATCAGTAGATTTGAACACAATGTTGGCGTATCCTTTTTTAGCGATTTCTATCAATGTTTTGAAAAAGTTTACTACTCCTATGAAATGGGAATGAGAAAACCCGATGCCACAATTTACAGCTATATTGTAAACAAACACGATTTATCACCCAAACGAACTTTGTTTGTAGATGATAAAAAAACAAATACAGATGCCGCAGCAAGCATAGGTCTTCACGTTTGGAATTTAAAAGTAGGACAAGAAGATGTAGTCGATTTGTTTACTCAAAAACAATTACCTCTTTAATCTATCACACTTCGTACTTCTTACTTTGAACGATACATACAAAACCATTGCCGCACCATCGGAAGAGATTTTATTTAAAGAAAAAAACAGCAAGTTTTTTGGCTACGCATTTCCAGTAACTACCGAAGCAGAAATTAAACAACATTTAGACAATTTAAGAAAACAACATTATGGTGCTGTTCATTTTTGCTACGCTTTTCAAATAGGAACCGATAAAATTCAGTTTAGAGCCAATGATGATGGCGAACCAAGCAATACAGCTGGCGCACCAATTTATGGACAAATTCAGTCGTTTGGACTTACCAATATTTTAATTGTTGTAGTACGATTCTTTGGCGGAATAAAATTGGGAGTTGGCGGATTGATTACTGCATATAGAACTTCGGCACAAATGGCATTGGAAACAACAGAAATTATTGAAAAAACAATCAACATACATTATATAGTATCGTTTGATTACAAAAACATGAATAAAGTAATGCGAGTAATTAAAGAAAAAAACCTAGAAATCATTTCGCAAACCATGAATGAAAGTTGTAAAATAGAACTCGCTACCCGAAAAAAAAATGCCGAACAAGTAGTCGACATTTTTAATAATTTATTTGAAATTGATATAAAAACTAAAAAATAATTATTGGTTTAGTATGTCTAAAATATAGTGAGGCGGAACAATAGGTTTTCCGTTTTTTGTATCAATAAAAACCAATATAAAATGCGCAGTTGTTAATAACTCTTTGTTTTCGTTACGAATTTCACAATCAAATTCTATCTTTACACCGCTATACTTATGCAATTTTGTAGTAACGGTTAACAAGTCATCATATCTAGCAGGTTTCTTATAATTTAACTGCATTGAAACAATAGGAAGTGCAATGCCACTTTGCTCAAGTTTTTTATATGAAACCCCTTTATTTCTTAGCCATTCTACTCTTCCTATCTCAAAATAAGGCACATAACTACCATGATAAACTACTCCCATTTGGTCGGTTTCACCATATCTAACTCTTACTTCTACTTCGTGTCCGTTCATCTATTTTATTTGCTTTTTATCTATTGTTAACATTCTCTTTACAACAAAAATTTTAAAAAATCAATACCTTTTAATTTTTTTTTAAGGAAAATTGTTCACATATTTGTTAACCCAAAAAACAACAAAGAAATCCCTTTTTCTTTTGTAAGAGAACCTTTAAATAAATTAGTAATTTTAACAATAATATGAACAAAACTGCGCAATCGGTATGGGAAAACTGTCTGTCCTTTATAAAGGATAATATTCAAGAGCAAGCCTATAAAACTTGGTTTGAACCTATCAAGTCAGTTGAACTGTCAGACAACGCATTATACATTCAAGTTCCAAGTAAATTTTTTTATGAATGGCTTGAGGAACATTATGTAAAATTATTAAAAGTTGCCCTTACCAAAGAACTTGGAAAAAATGCAAAGTTACTCTATAAAATTAAAATGGAGAACACTTATGGCAACAAACAACCTTTTACAGAACAATTGCCCTCTGCTCATCGTAGTCCAATAAAATCACAAGAAGTTGACGCTCCTTTTAAAAACCTAAATCCAGAACTTAAAAATCCGTTTGTAATTCCTGGTATTAGAAATTTAAAAATTGAATCGCAACTAAACCCAAATTATAGTTTTGACAATTTCCTTGAAGGTGATTCTAACAGATTAGCGCGTTCGGCAGGTATGGCCGTTGCCAATAAACCGGGCGGAACATCATTCAACCCACTGTTAATTTTTGGCGGTGTTGGACTAGGAAAAACACACTTAGCACATGCTATTGGTGTTGAAATTAAAGATAAATATCCCGAAAAAACAGTTTTGTATATTTCTGCCGAAGTATTTACACAACAATATATTGACTCTGTAAAGAAAAATAACCGTAACGATTTTATACATTTCTATCAATTGATAGATGTGTTAATCATTGACGATGTTCAGTTTCTATCTGGAAAAACAGGAACGCAAGATGTATTCTTTCATATATTCAATTACTTGCACCAAAACGGCAAACAAGTAATTCTTACGTCAGACAAAGCACCGGTTGACATGCAAGATATTGAACAACGCTTGTTATCGCGTTTCAAATGGGGTTTATCTGCCGAGCTGCACCAACCAGATTATGAAACTAGAGTCTCTATACTAAACAATATTCTTTATCGTGACGGTGTTGAAATGCCCAACGAAATAGTAGAATATGTAGCTCAAAATATTAAATCTAACGTTCGTGAACTTGAAGGTGCGATTATCTCACTTATAGCACAATCGTCTTTCAATAAAAAAGAAGTTACACTAGAATTAGCAAAAAGTATTGTTGAGAAATTTGTTAAAAATGTAAAACGCGAAATATCTATCGACTACATTCAAAAAGTAGTTTCCGATTATTTTCAATTAGATTTAGACACATTACAATCTAAAACTAGAAAACGTCATGTGGTTCAAGCAAGACAACTAGCCATGTTTTTTGCCAAGAAATTTACAAAAGCATCATTAGCAAATATTGGATCACAAATTGGAGATCGAGATCACGCAACAGTGTTGCACGCTTGTAAAACAGTTGATAATCTTGTTGCAACAGACAAGCAGTTCAAAAAATTTGTTGAAGATATTCACAAAAAATTATCACTATAGTTATTGGTATTTCTTACTTTTGCAAACAGTAGTAAAATAAGAAACAGAATTATATTATGTCCGTTAAAATTTTAATGGTTTGCCTAGGTAATATTTGTCGATCTCCATTGGCAGAAGGTATCTTGGCATCCAAACTTCCTAAAGATAAATTTATTGTAGATTCAGCCGGAACTGGTCATTGGCACATAGGAAAACAACCCGATGAACGTTCTATTACTACGGCCAAAAAAAACGGAATAGACATTACAAACCAGCGAGGTCAACTCTTTACACCAAAGCATTTTGATACCTTTGATTACATCTTTGTAATGGATGGTTCCAATTATGACGACGTAACTTCCTTGGCAAAAACCGAAACACACAAAAGTAAAGTACAATTAATTTTAAACGAACTTTTTCCCGGTGATAATGTAGATGTTCCCGATCCTTTTTATGGATTACAAAATGGCTTTGATATGGTATATGAAATGCTAGACGAAGCAACCGATCTTTTAGCCAAAAAATTAATCGAGAAACATTCCTAATGAAACCAGCAAACTTGATAGGAAAACTATACCTAATTCCAACCACTCTTGGCGAAAGCAATCCAGACGATGTGTTGCCGCAAAGCGTTAAAAGAGCTATTGAATTTATTGACTGCTACATTGTAGAAAATGAAAAAACAGCGCGTAAATTTATAAAAAATATTTACCCAGAAAAAGTACAATCATCACTAGTATTAAGTACGTTAAACAAACATACCGAAGTTGCAGACCATATAGAAATGATAAAACCTTGTCTTCAAGGAATTAATATTGGTTTAATGAGTGAAGCTGGATGCCCTGGAGTTGCCGATCCTGGCGCAGCAATTGTAAAAATAGCACACGAAAAAGGAATACAAGTGATTCCGCTAGTTGGTCCATCTTCCATTTTACTGGCAATGATGGGTTCTGGAATGAACGGTCAAAGTTTTGCCTTTAACGGATATTTGCCAATAGATAAATCAGAAAAAAAAGCAGCACTAAAAAATTACGAAAAACTATCTCAAGATAAAAATCAATCGCAACTATTTATTGAAACACCTTACAGAAACAATAAATTATTGGAAGATTTATTGCAAACATTACAACCCAACACCCATTTGTGCATAGCAACAGACATAACACTTCCTACAGAATATATAAAAACCTACACCGTTGCCAATTGGAAAAAAACAACAATAGACTTACACAACAGACCAACAATATTTATAATTCACAAGATGAATTAAAAAGCAAAAACAAAAAAACCATTCATCAGAATGGTTTTTTTTATACTAGTACACAAGTTTATTTTAAGCTAACATTACTATCTGCTTTTATATTGTGAGTTTCATATCCTCCAAATTCTTTCATATAGCTTTTTACAGAAGTACCATAATGATCTTTACATTTTTTTCTACCATTGCTAGTAAGAAATTTTCTAACCGATCCTGCGCCACCCAAATGTGCAGCAGCCAAAATACCCGATTCTGTAATTCGAACACCATCAATAACTTTTCCGCGGTATTCCTTAATAATATCGCGCAATTCCCACTTGTTTATTTTTAACAATGCTATAAAAGCTTGTTCTTGAAGTTGTGGATTTCTTAAAAAGTTAACACTATCGTTAATACCTATTGATGCTAAAGCAGAGGCGCCAAATTGATATTTTCCTAAATAACCAAGAGAATTAACCATACCATATTTTCCTTGAGATTCCTTAAAAGCAATTGCTTCCTTAAATCCTATAAAATATTTTCCAATAAAAGGGATTGATTTATTAATGTAGTCTGAAGGTTTTTCTGAAGGAAATTGATACAACAATTCTTCATTTTCGCTTACATAAAACCAATTATGATTTAAAGATTCAAGTGGTTTAAAAGCAGAACTTATAAAACCAACAACCATAACGATTCCTATATAAAACGACCATCTATTTATCATAAAATGTATATTCCAAGTGCTGTCACCATCTTGATATTGACGGTGCAAATATACAACATTTTTTTAAATAAAATTGAAAATCAGATACTTATGGTTATTAAAAGTATAAATAATGAAATTTAACGCGTCCTAATCCATTGATTTCAAAGGTTGGAGCTGGAATTTTAATCGAATTAAAAACAGAGAAAAAAGTCTTTAAAAAATGTGATTTTGTGCTAATTTTTGTCAAATCGGCATCCAAACTTAGGTAAAATTGTCGCGTTCTTTGCTTCTCCGAAAAGAAAACGGTGTTTACCAATTCGTCTTTTCCAGTAATCATTCCTTCTGCGCCATAACCAACAGCCACATTAATCCATTTTGGAACTTTTGATTGCTTAAAAAAAGAATGTACATTGGCAGAAAACCAATAGGTTTGACCATTATAATCTTTAAAAATCTGTTCTGATAATGAACTACCAAGCACACTTGGTCTTGCAGAAGCATAAGCTGTAGTATGAAAAGAAAATTTAGGAACTATTCGTTGTTCGTTCCACAGCAATTCTTGCGAAACGTACAACGCAGTACCACTAGCATTTGCAGCAATATCGCCAGCAGAAAAACCCCATTGTGATGAATACCCATCGAAAACCTCAACTGTAGATAGAAATACAAATCCCAAAGTAGCACCATAAATAAGTTGACTTTTTCTATTGCTCCCACTCCATTTTAGTGCTTGAGCACCATAATTTCCCAATTGGTAGGATGAAAAAATGTGACCTACTTTGTCCATCTGCAGCCATTGGTCATTATCATTTAAAGTATGAAAATTAGATTTAGGATAATCAGAATACCAAAGTTGGTTTAATCCAATTAAAGTTCCCGATGCTAATACAATTTCAGAAATTACTAAACCATTTCTTCTTGGCTTATTTAAACTATCTGATGGTTTTAAAAAAGAATCTACAGACGCTTGTGAGAATCCAAAACTGGAACTCAAAATTAAAAAAAATAAAATACTATGTATCGTTTTCACAATTTATCTTTTTGTTCCTGTACCATTCAACCAATCGGCATATTTTTTTGCATTAACTTGATGCTGCGGATATGTAGAAGCAAACTCATGGTAGCCAAATCGTTCTACACTAGCACAAAAATAGATGTAATCATGCTTTTCTGGATTTAAAACCGCATCAATAGCATTAATATCTGGTTGCGCAATTGGTCCTGGAGGCAATCCAAGATTTACATAAGTGTTATATGGGGAACTTATGGTCAAATCACCATATAAAACTCTTTTTATCACTTGATTAAAATCATTATCACGCAACTTTAATGAATAAATTACAGTTGGATCAGCTTGCAACGGCATTCCTTGCTCCAATCTATTTAAGTAAGCACCAGCAACTCTAGGTCGTTCGTCTGCTTTTACAGTTTCTTTGTGTACAATTGAGGCCAATGTTGTAACCTCTGTTGGTGTCAACCCTAGTACTTCTGCTTTAGACAATCGGTCTTTATTCCAGAATTTCGTGTATTCTTCTAGCATTTTATCTCTAAATTTTTCTGCCGATGTATTCCAATAAAACTCATAGGAATTGGGCAATAAAACCGAAATAACATTCTCTTTTGTAAATCCGTTTTTCTTTAAAAAAACAGTGTCTCTAAAAGCAGTAATCAACTGTAGAGAATCGGCTTCTATTTGCGAACCAACGCGTTGCGCAATATTTTCCAATCGTTCTTGATTATTGAAAGCTAAATTTACAGGAATATTGCGTCTTAAAGAGGCTACCAATCCATAATTTCCCATTCCTTTTTTAAATAAAAAACGTCCCGATTTTACATTTTTATCATACGAGCGTAACGATGCCATTAACTCAAATCCTTTTATGTTTTTTATATAAGGAGATACAATTTTCTTTACAGCCTCATAGTTGGAACCAGTTGGGATTTCTACATAAAATTCCTCTTTTGAAAACTTAGTATTATCCAAAAAGAAATTAAAATAAACAAAGCCAGCAACAATAAAGAAAAGTGCCGAACCAATAGTCAATAGGAGTTTTATTTTTTTATTCAAAACAATATTATTTTTAATGTTGATCGTTTATTAATTGAAAAACGGCTTCGTCATGATAGGAATTATTGTTGTACATCCAATCTTTTTTTACGCCAATTTTTTGAAAGCCAAATGTAGCAAAAAGGTTTAAACTTGCTTCATTATCAACACCAATATTTGCATAAAGTTGGTGCAATTGAAGCTGCCTAAAACTATAATTGATTAATAATTGCAATGCTTCCTTCCCTATTCCATTACCGCGATGGGTTTCGTCTTGGATTAAAATTCCTATTCCTGCACGATTATTTACAGGATCAAAATCGAATAAATCAATTAAACCAATAGCTACAGAAGTACTATTTTTGCATACAGCCAACCTCAATTGCTTGGCTTCAAAAATATCTTGATGCGCATTTTCTAGATACTGCCGAATTAAAAACTTGCTGTAAGGCGTTTGTGTATTGCTAACATGCCAAATAGTTTCATCGTTTTCTAGTTGATAGACAAACTCTAAATCTTCTGGTTCGAGTGCGCGCAAGTATATGTTGGTTCCTTTTAATGTTATCATTTTAAATTTCTATTGCACCTTCAAAAACAAAAGTTGCTTTTCCTTCTAAAAAAACGTTACAATACTCCATTCCTTTCTTCTCAAAAGTCACTTTTAGTTTTCCGCCTTCAACATCCAAATTAATAATGTTTGAAGTAGTCTTACCGATAGCATGCATTGCTATTGCAACAGCTGTTGCACCAGTTCCACAAGAAAATGTTTCCTCTTCAACACCTCGTTCATAAGTTCGCAGTCTAAAATGATTTTCTGAAATCTGACTTACAAAATTAACATTACTTCCTGCTTTCCCATACAAATCTGAATATCGAATTGCTGCTCCAATAGTCTTAACATCGTGATTTTCTATATCATTTACCAAAGTCACATGATGTGGTGAACCCGTATTTAAAAAAACATATTCTTCTTCAATTTTTACAGTAGCTACGTCTTTCATTTGAAGTGAAACCACCCAATTGTCTAAAACCGTTGCATGATGCAAACCATCTGTAGCAATAAATGTAGTGGTATTTTTTATTACATTCAAACTTTTGGCGAAAGCCACAAGACATCTACCGCCATTGCCACACATAGAACTTTCGTTTCCATCGGAATTGTAATAGACCATTTTAAAATCATAATCTGGATGATTTTCTAACAAAATTAATCCATCAGCTCCAATTCCGAAACGTCGATCACACAATTTTTCAATGAGTTGAACGGCGTCTTTTGGAAAAAAACCTTCACGATTGTCAACCATCACAAAGTCGTTTCCTGTTCCTTGGTATTTATAAAATTTAATTTGCATTTTAATGTCTTATTGAAATACAAAGTTACAAATATTAATGAGAAGTTAAAGTGTGTTAAACGAGCGTTAAAGCATTTTTTTAAATGCTAAAATTCTATAATTTTACTATCAAATAACGTAAAAACAAAATGATTATGAAACGATTTTCGAGTTTATTTTTGGTTGCCTTATTAAGTGGTGCTACAACACTTGGCGGTTATAAATTATTTGTAGAAAAAGATTATGGAAAAAAATCCATCATTACACAGGCATCAGAAAATTATGGAACTACGGTTGGAATGAAAGCCGAAAACATAGATTTTACTAGTGCTGCCGAAAGTACTGTGCACACTGTTGTACACGTAAAAAATGTATCGGTACGAACTGTTTATAATCCTATTATGGAATATTTTTATGGTTCAGGTCGCGGCGGACAACAACAAGAACAAGTAGGAACTGGTTCGGGTGTGATTATTTCTGAAGATGGATATATTGTTACCAACAACCACGTTATTAAGGATGCATCCGATTTGGAAGTGACCTTGAATAACAAAAAAGTGTACAAAGCCAAACTTATTGGAACCGATGCCAAAATGGATATTGCCGTTTTAAAAATTGATGCTGACGAAAAATTACCGTATTCTACTTTTGCCGATTCCGATCAAGTGCGAGTTGGCGAATGGGTATTGGCAGTTGGAAATCCATACAATTTAACCTCAACAGTTACCGCAGGAATTGTTTCGGCCAAGGCTAGAAATCTTGACACCAACGGAATTCAATCGTTTATTCAAACAGATGCTGCCGTAAATCCAGGAAATTCTGGTGGCGCTTTGGTTAACACTCGTGGCGAATTGATTGGAATTAACACCATGATTTCTTCTCAAACTGGCTCGTACGTGGGTTACTCATTTGCTGTACCAAGCAATGTTACAAGAAAAATTATTGAAGATATTATGGAATTTGGCAATGTGCAACGCGGTGTTCTTGGTGTAGTTGGAAGCGAATTAAACGGTCCAACATCCAAAGAATTAGGTATTAAACAAACGCAAGGCTACTATATATCTAGTGTTATTAAAAATTCGGGTGCAGAAAAAGCCGGATTGAAAAAAGGCGATGTCATTATAAAACTAGACAACCAACCTATTGCTACTTATCCTGAATTGACTGGGTACATAAGTACAAAACGTCCAAACGACAAAATTCAAGTCACAATTATTCGCGATGGTAAAAATCAAATTATTCCTGTGAGTTTGGTTAAAAACGATGTAATCAATACCGATTTTAAAGGATTGGAATTAGAAAATATTGATGCTGCCGACAAAAAGAAATTCAAGATTGACTATGGTGTAAAAATTAAAGACGTTACTAATGACCGATTAAAACCTTATCAAAATGAATTAAACGGAAGCATCATTCTCACAATTGATGGTGCAAAAGCTACCGATGTAGAATCGGTTTCTAAATTAGCCAACGATAAAGACGAAAATCAAGGCGTAAGTATTGAAATGATTAATAAAATGGGACAAGTTATTAGAATTATAATTTGATAGAAAACCTTTTTCAATTTACAGATAGCCATTCAATTATTGTATTGAATGGCTTTTTTAATTGCACTAAAAAAAGTTAAACGTTGTATAAACCATCCAATAATTCGATAAGTCAATTACGCAAATTAAACAATTAATTGTGTAACATTCTAGCAATAAACTTATTGTAATTTTATAGTTAGCATTAATTTAAAAGGAAAAAGATGAAAAAAATAATTCTTTCAGCTATTGTAATGGCTTTCATGACGGTTTCTTGCAACCAAAAAACTAAAGAAGTAAACTCAACCAATTCAGAAATGATGGAAAACGATTCTACAACAATGAAAAATGATTCTTCGATGATGAACAACGGTTCTTCCAAAAAAATGATGGTTGAAAAAATGTACAGTTGTCCGATGCATCCAGAAGTTCAAGGAAAATTGAACGACAAATGTTCTAAATGTGGCATGAAACTGACCGAACCAGTTGCAGATAACGCTGCTGAATAAGCATTTAGTTTCACACCATTAATAAATCAACTTTGCAATACTAACTTGTGAAGTTGGTTTTAATTCAATAAACCAATGACACATAAATATACAATTACAGGAATGAGTTGTAACGGTTGCAAGTCTAAAGTTGAAAAAGCATTAAACACAATTGACGGAATTAAAGCAACCGTTTTTTTAGAAACAAACAGCGCAACAATAACAATGGAAAAACACTTTCCAACGTATAAATTTCAAGAAATACTTTCTGCAATTGGAAACTATCAGATTTCCGATAACAAAGATACAGTTGTAGAAAATTCTGAAAAAGCAACTTCAAATTCAGAACTTAAAAACGATAAAAAAACTAGCGCTTCAAATAGTGATTTGGATGCAAAATACCATTGCCCAATGCATTGCGAAGGAGATAAAGATTATGACAAAGCTGGAGATTGCCCAGTTTGCGGCATGAATTTAGAAAAAGTTCACGAACTAAACTCTACCAAAACATTGTTTACATGTCCAATGCATCACGAAATTATTCAAGACCATTCGGGTTCTTGTCCTATTTGCGGAATGGATTTAGTTCCAATGCAACCAAGCGATTCTGAAGAACAGAAAACATATAAAAATTTGGTAAAAAAAATGAAAGTTGCTGTTTTATTTACAGTTCCTATTTTTATAATTGCAATGATGGAAATGATGGAAAATAATCCGTTGTATAAAATATTTCCTGCACTTTACACCAATTGGGTACAACTTTTTTTATCGCTTCCAGTAGTATTTTATGCGTGTTGGATGTTTTTTGTTCGTGCTTATAAATCAATAATCACATGGAATTTGAATATGTTTACACTTATCGGAATTGGTGCTGGTGTTGCCTTTATCTTTAGTTTAGTGGGATTGTTTTTTCCAAGTATTTTTCCAACAGAATTTAAAAATGCCAACGGTTCAGTTTCACTTTACTTTGAAGCCACAACCGTAATTCTAACTTTAGTATTGTTAGGTCAATTACTCGAAGCCAAAGCACACAGCCAAACAAGTGGCGCAATTAAAGAATTATTAAAACTTGCTCCAACACAAGCCACATTAGTTGTTGACGGAATTGATAAAATAATTTCCATTCACGACATAGCAAAAGGTGATTTATTACGCGTAAAACCTGGTGATAAAATTCCAGTTGACGGAAAAATAACCGATGGCGAAAGCAGTATTGACGAAGCAATGATTACTGGAGAACCAATTCCTGTAGACAAAAAAATTGACGATAATGTGATTGCTGGAACCATAAACGGAAACAAATCGTTTGTAATGATTGCCGAAAAAGTAGGTTCAGAAACGCTGCTTTCGCAAATTGTTAAAATGGTAAATGATGCCAGTCGATCTAGAGCTCCAATTCAAAAATTAGCCGATAGTATTGCTAAATATTTTGTGCCAATTGTAGTGCTTATTTCGGTAATAACTTTTTTGATTTGGGCAAAATTTGGTCCCGAACCAACATTAGTTTATGCATTTATAAACGCGATTGCGGTTTTAATTATCGCTTGTCCGTGTGCTTTAGGATTAGCAACACCAATGTCGGTGATGGTTGGTGTTGGCAAAGGTGCGCAATTGGGTATTTTGATAAAAAATGCCGAAGCCTTAGAAAACATGAACAAAGTAAATGTCCTAATAACAGATAAAACAGGAACAATTACAGAAGGAAAACCATCTGTAGAAAAAATTTATGCTGTAAATAATGAAGAAGATACTTTGTTACAAAATATCGCATCCTTAAACCAATACAGCGAACATCCATTGGCGCAAGCAGTAGTAAATTTTGCGAAAGCAAAAACTATTTCATTAGTAGAAGTCAAAGATTTTGAAGCTATTACAGGAAAAGGAGTTGTTGGAACAGTAACGAATAAAAAAGTAGCATTAGGAAATAAAAAACTAATGGAACAAGTAAGAGCAAGTGTTCCTAATGATTTAGAAAGCAAAATTATTGCTGAACAAAAACTAGGAAAAACGGTTTCTTATATCGCTATTGATGGTGTTGGTGTTGGATATATATCAATTACAGATGCAATAAAAACTTCTAGTAAAGAAGCGATTAAAGAATTAATGCGTCAAGGTATAGCAGTAATTATGCTAACTGGCGATAATGAAAACACAGCCAAAGCAGTTGCCGACGAACTCAATTTAGCTTCTTTCAAAGCTGGCTGTTTACCCGAAGACAAACGAAACGAAATAAAAAAACTACAAGCGCAAGGCAAAATTGTAGCCATGGCTGGCGACGGAATAAACGACGCTCCAGCTTTGGCGCAAGCAGATATTGGTATCGCAATGGGAACAGGAACTGACGTTGCAATAGAATCTGCCAAAATAACATTAGTAAAAGGTGACTTGCAAGGCATTGTAAAAGCTAAAAAATTAAGCCACGCCGTGATGCGAAATATTAAACAAAATTTATTTTTTGCTTTCTTTTATAATATATTGGGGGTTCCTATTGCTGCTGGCGTTTTATATCCATTTTTCGGAATTTTGCTTTCGCCTATGATTGCGGCTTTGGCGATGAGTTTTAGCTCGGTTTCGGTAATTGTAAATGCATTGCGTTTGCGTAATTTAAAAGTTTAAAATGAAAATACACTATATTACTTGTACGTGATTTTTTATAAAGCATAATTAATATTAATCGACCATCGGTACTTGGCCTCAACATTACCGCCAGTTAAATTTTGATTGATTGGTAACATTGCATTTACTCCAAGAGAAAGTTTATCTTTCCCTAACTCAAAACCTATTTTTCCAAAGAAAATATCTCCAGCTGTATTTTTAACAATTTGTTTATGCTGGTAATTTTCTTGATAAATTTCACCCGAAAAACCCAGTTGAGGAGCAAAAATATATTTTTTAACTTGATACAAATAAAATAAAGTAGAAGAATAATTCAACTGATTCCCAAAGCGATAATACTTATTATTTTCAGTTTTAATAATGTAATTCAGTAAAGTATTTAAACCAAATTGCTTTCTCTTAACTGTATATTCTGTTGCTAAAAGATAATCCCAACTGCCTGTTCCAACTTGGTAACTCGGATTTACATTTCCAGAGTTGGTTTCATTAAATTTTCCCGATGGCAATTTTACCCCAGCACCAACTTGCAATGTATGGACTAAAAGTGTACTGTCCTTATGGGTTTGATACAAACGATACATTCCTAACAAAGTAATATCGCCCAATCCACTTATATGTTGCTTTCCATTTTCGGTAGCTCTATCATGAAAATGATAAGGAACTAAAACTGTTACTTGTACATTTTTAATGACTGGAATTCTTGCCCAAACCTGCATGGTATTGAAATTTTCAGTGTACCATTTAGAGTTACTGTACAATCCATCGGTACTTTTATAGTTTTGATTAAAATATCTAACGCCAACAAAATTTGAGTTTAGCATAGAAGAAAACCCCATACTGCCGCCACTTGCAGAACATCCACAAGCATCACAATCATCTTCTTCCTCATCAGTATAAGCAAAAAAATATTTTTTATAATCAATAGCATTTGGAATTGTATCCTTTTTCGAAGATGGTTTTGCTAAATTTAGAAAGCCTGTAATTTTGTGATTTTCTGATGCAATTCCTATTTGAAATGCAAGTAGAAAAAATAATAAGTAATTTTTCATGGTAATTAATATTCAGAAAATCGAGTATCTGTTAAATACTGATTGTCAGTTAGTGTTTTAAGAAAAGTAATTAATTTTGATTTTTCTAATGTTGACAAAGGAATTCCTAAACTTGATCCGTTATTCAAATTAGAATCTAAAGTTGGAGAATTTACAATGCCAGAAGAATAGTGGTTTAAAACTGCATCAAGAGTAAAAAAACGACCATCATGCATGTATGGGGCAGTTTTTTCAATGTTTCGCAAGCTTGGTACTTTAAATTTATATAAATCCTGAGTGATTTCTGTAACGCGATAACGGCCAACATCATTTACTGCCGGGTTTACTGGCAATCCGTTATTTCTAAAAGAATTATCCGTAAAAATATCTGTTGCATGACACGAAGCACATTTCTGATTAAAAATAGCATATCCATCAAGTTCATCTTGAGTTAAAGTTCCGCCAACTTCATTGCGTCTAAATTTATCAAATCTTGAATTACTTGAAGTTACCATAACCATAAATTGCCCTAAAGCTTTCAGCATATTTTCCGAATTTATTTGTCCATCAGTAAAAGCTTGCTTGAATAATTTTTGGTAAATAGCATCATTTTTCATCATATTTATAGCGCTTGAAAAATTTCCATTCATTTCAATAGGGCTTGTAAACGGAATAATTGGCTGCAAATCTAAATGAGAAGTAGCACCATCCCACATAAAGGTAGTTTGATAAGCTAAATTCTGAATTGGTGGTGAGTTTCGTGTTCCTGCAGCATTGTTAACACCATGACTAACCGAATGTCCGTGATGAGTGAAGGCATTTGCCTGAATATGACAAAAACCACAAGAAATTAAACCATCTGACGAAAGTCTACCATCATAAAATAATTTTTTTCCTAGTTCAAATCCCTTTTCTGTCAATGGATTGTTTGACAAATCGTAAGCTAAAGGTGGAAAATTACTTGGAACTTGAAAGTCAATTAGAATCTTTTGATAATCACCTGAGTCATCATTAGAACAACTGATAAGTCCATAAAAAAAGAGCAATAAAAAATATTTTGCTTTCATTTTGATAAGTTTTAAAAAAAAGCCGTTAGCATAATATACTAACGGCTTTTTGAATTTATTTAGTCGTTATGAACGTGATTAACAGTAAACATTTCTGAAAGATTTGAAGTGATTAGAGGTAAATTTGCACCGCCCATAATCATTGCTCCCATTCCGCCCATAGTATTGTCTGAAAATTTCACTTTATTAGTACCATCAATAATTTTAGCTACGTCAGCAAAAATGTGAATATCTGGGCTAACATTAGTTCTAACGGTAGCTTGTTGAGGCAAGTCAAGAGTAATTTCTGTATAATTGTATGCAGTGCCTGTTTGTCCTGTATGTACCATAAAACTGGTATCATTGGCAACTGTTGCAGAACTAAAAACGCCTTCAAAAAGTACAAATTTATAACCTGCACTCCAAGACCACATCATTCCAGCATCTTGTGCTTTAGTCAAAAAATCTCCTTGACCACTAGCACCCAAATTAAATTGAGTTTGATCTACACCAATTCCAAATTTAACCTTTGTATAATTTCCTGATGGGATATTTGTTAACTCAATGGTCTGGCTCGCTATATTAGATTCATCTACAACAAAATAACTTTGACTTTTAGGATAGGTGAAAGTACTTCCGTCAGCATTTGTTAAAACAATGTTACTCACAATATATTTTACATCAGAGATTTTTAAATTTTCACCTTGTGAAGTAGTATTTGTTTGCGTGTTTAATATCAAATTGGAAGTGCCAAAAACAGTGTCAAATTCTAGACCAAGCGCGCCTGCACCACCAAGAGCATCATCGTCTTTAGAACATGCCGTAAATACTAAAGCCAAAGCCATTACGGCTGCTATTTTTTTTAATTGAAATTTCATTTTTATTTTTTAAATTTATACAATAGTTGCGTCCAAAGAGAATACTCTTCAAACAATTTTGAACATAAAAGTTCGGTCAATTCAATAACTTAGAATCGACAATCGATAAAATTTAAAAAATAAATGTTGGCGGATGAAATACAGAATAACAAACCGTATGAAAGTATAAATTAGAATAGCTATCACCAACAAAATTTTTATTGATGCAATAAATTGGACTAATTTCTATTTGTTTTATGTCATGAAAAAATAAAATTTCAACTTCTTGTTTTGAATTTTCTTTTTTATCGGAAGAAATTGGTTTTTCACTTTCTGATGCTTTAGCTAATTCTTTCATCAAGTGGCATTTTCCATTACACTTCATTTGTGGTTTAGCCTTGTTAACACATAGAACTTTGGAAATATATTCATAATTGACAATGTACTCTACAACCGGAAAAATTGGCTTAAGAAGAAGGGCAAATGCTAGTATGACTATTAATCTATTCACATTGCAAAAATATTAAAACTAATATACATTAGACGACAAAAAGAGCAAAAACTCCTTCTGTTAGTGCAAAAATTAACATTCATCAAAATTTAAAAAATAAAAAAGTTTAAAATAATTTCACGAAAACGTTATAGTTGATTACTTTTGCACCAAATTTAATCAGAATCTGAAGGAAATTCAGAAAAAACAACACAACAAAAACCCAATTTACTTTTCTTATGAACCACAACACTTTATACGAAAAAGAACTCTCTTTTCAGGCAGACAGACGCAAAGCTGGAGTCGAATTTATCAAAATAATAAGTGATTTATGGTACGATAAATCCATAGAATTAGTACTTTTTAGAAATCAATTAATCGATAGAAACGTTAGCGACATTATGAACTTGCACGAGTATGCTGGCGAATTTGTTCAGAAACCTATAAACGTCTTTGATTCGGTTGAAATTGCTAAAGCGATTTTAAACTTAGATTTGCCGCCATCACGTATTGATATAGGTAAACTAACGTATGAATACCATCTTGAAGATAACAAATATAACGATGCTAGAGCGTTTGTAATTGACAAATTAAAGAACGCTAAATCATCTAAAAACATCAAACCAAAAGATGTAGTTTTATACGGATTTGGTAGAATAGGACGATTATTGGCTCGCGAAATGATGAGCAAAATTGGCAAAGGACAACAACTTCGACTTAGAGCTATTGTTACTCGTGACAGAAATGACGCGCAATCTCTAGAAAAGAGAGCCTCATTATTACGTTACGATTCTATTCATGGTGATTTTGAAGGTTCGGTAACAGCCGATGTTGAAAATAATGCACTAATAATTAACGGTACAACAGTGCATATAATTACTGCCAATGCTCCAGAAGAAATTGATTATACCCAATATGGTATTGAAAATGCACTTGTTATAGACAACACCGGAGTTTTCACAACCAAAGAAGCCTTGCAACGCCATTTAGTTTCAAAAGGAGTTGAAAAAGTATTACTAACAGCGCCAGGAAAAGGAGTACCAAATATTGTTTATGGTGTCAATCATGAAGAATTTAACCCAGATGAAGTTACTATTTTTTCGGCTGCATCTTGCACAACCAATGCTATTACTCCAATTTTAAAAGCTGTAGAAGATACCCTTGGAGTTGTAAAAGGACACCTAGAAACCATTCATGCCTATACCAACGACCAAAATCTAGTTGACAATATGCACAAAAAATACCGTCGTGGTCGTGCTGCAGCATTAAACATGGTAATTACAGAAACTGGAGCAGGAAGTGCCGTTGCCAAAGCATTGCCTAGTTTAGCAGGAAAATTAACATCCAATGCTATTCGTGTTCCTGTTCCAAATGGATCGCTTGTGGTTTTAAATCTTGAAGTTGATAAAGTAACTTCCATCGAAGAAATAAATAACATAATGAGACACTATGCACTTGAAGGTGAACTAGTAGAACAAATTAAATACTCCTTAAATAACGAATTAGTTTCTTCAGATATTGTAGGAACATCAGCACCATCAATTTATGACAGTAATGCCACAATTGTTTCTAACGATGGAAAAAATATTGTTCTTTATGTTTGGTACGATAACGAATATGGGTACAGCCATCAAGTAATTCGCTTGGCTAAATACATAGCGCAAGTGCGACGCTATACCTACTACTAGTAGATTGAAATTTCTAATATAAAATCCGTTAGTCTATATGATTCACGGATTTTTTTTGATTAAAAACTGCCACTTTTTAAATAATATCAGAGGAATTTAATTTTTATAAAATAAAAAATAACACAAACCAAAAAACTATACAAAAATTCTTTTTTAGATGCCATTTCTACTAAAAGCAATACAAATAATCCAAAATTTATTTAAGAACAAAAAACTATCAATCCAATAAAAATCAATATTAAACATAAAAAAAACACTACAATTATTGTAATACAAAACCTACTCAAAAAGAGATATTGACAATATTTTAATACTTTAATCGATAATATCTGTATTTTAACGACACATATATAAGAATTTAATAACTTAGTCATACCAATCAAATCCGTTATTATTATGAAATTAAAAATTACTTTACTCATCATGATCGTGTGCAATTTAGGATTTACACAAGTAGGAATAAACACCGTCGAACCATCAGCCGCATTAGACATTAATGGAAATTTAAGAATTAGGACCATTGTTTTAACAACATCACCAGCTATAATAAAAGATTCAATATTAGTTGCAACTGGAAATGGAATGGTGAATAGAGTTTCCTCTAAAACTATAATTGGCAGCGCATTAAAAACTACAATAATAGACTGCACCCAAAAGTTTAGACAAATTTATAATTAATTTTGATAATAATGAGCTCGATATTGTATTGGGCTCATTTTGTTTAAATTCGACTTGC
>NZ_JAYWFT010000097.1:0-32275 GCF_043778725.1 Flavobacterium sp.
GATATTTACGGGCCAAGCATGCCAATAATGTTCGATGTAGAAAACGAAAAACCAATTTCTATAGAAGTTGACGGAAAATCTAAAATGAAACCTATTGAAAGTTACGAGATAAAATTACTTTCTATTGGATTTTTTACAGCACCAAGTCAAGCCGTTATTTGGCGTGGACCAATGGCTGCCAAGGCATTAAACCAAATGATTTTTGATGCCGATTGGGGACAATTAGATTTTATGTTAATCGATTTACCTCCAGGAACAGGCGATATTCACTTATCAATAATGCAATCATTACCAATTACTGGTGCAGTTATCGTGAGTACACCACAAGCCGTTGCACTTGCCGATGCTAAAAAAGGAGTTTCAATGTTTTTATCCGACGCCATTAACGTTCCAGTTCTTGGAATCATAGAAAATATGGCCTACTTCACACCCGAAGAATTACCAAACAACAAATATTACATCTTTGGTCAAGAAGGCGCTAAAAATCTTGCAGAAGATTTGAATGTTCCATTTCTTGGCGAAGTTCCTTTGGTACAAAGCATTCGTGAAGCAGGAGATTATGGTCGTCCAGCAGCATTGCAAACAGCATCACCATTAGAAAAAATATACGAAGAAATAGCTAGAAACGTAGTTCAAGAAACAGTAAATAGAAATTCAACTCTTGCACCAACAGAAGCGATCAAAATAACAACCATGGCAGGATGTTCTGCTGTTAAAAAATAATTAGAAAATGTGTCAATGAGATAATAATTTTCTAATTGACACATTTCCAAATTGACACATTAACTATTATGACACACGAAGAATTAACATTAAATATCGAAAAAGCACTAGAAGAAATTCGTCCGTTTCTCAATTCCGATGGTGGCGATATTTCATTAGTTTCTATAGAAGACGAAAAGCATGTAAAAGTTCGTCTGCAAGGCGCATGTACATCATGTAGTTTAAGTATTAGTACTATGAAAGCTGGTGTAGAAACGACCATAAAAAAATATGCTCCACAAATAGAGACTGTAGAAAATATTCAATAAAATTATTTGGGCGTGACCCAAAAAAAGGGTCAGGCTGTACGCTATATCTTTTTTGGGACGAAGAAAAATCGTCCCAAAAAAGGATACCGCTTCCATCCTTCACGCAAAATATAAACTGACAAAAATCATATTTTCTAAAAATGAATCCTTGTTACTTTGCGTCTTTGAAACTATAAAAAAATGATTGAAACAGATATACTTATAATTGGTGCAGGTCCAACTGGACTATTTACCGTTTTTGAAGCAGGATTACTCAAATTGAAATGTCATATTATTGACGCCCTACCACAAATTGGCGGACAATTAGCAGAGCTTTATCCAAAAAAACCAATTTTTGATATTCCAGGTTATCCAGAGGTTTTAGCAGGTGATTTGGTAACCAATTTAATGGAACAAATAAAGCAATTTCAACCCGGATTTACATTAGCACAAACTGCCGAAACTATAGAAAAATTAGAAGATGGAACTTTTATAGTTACTACCAATAAAGGAATTAAGCATCACGCAAAAGCCATTGCAATTGCTGGCGGTTTAGGAACTTTCGAACCAAGAAAACCACAATTAGAAAACATCACTTTCTATGAAGAAAAAGGTGTTGAATATTTTGTAAAAGATCCCGAACTATTCCGTGATAAACGCATTGTTATTGCCGGTGGTGGCGATTCAGCTTTAGATTGGAGTATTTTTCTTTCTAATGTAGCTTCTCAAGTAACTTTGGTTCACCGAAGAAACGAATTTCGCGGTGCTTTAGATTCAGTTGAAAAAGTTGAAGAATTGAAAAAACTTGGAAAAATCAACTTGATAACACCAGCAGAAGTAGTTGCAATTCAAGGAAAAGACCATGTAGAAAGCATCACTTTAGAAAATGAAGGTGTGCAACAAGTTTTTGAAACCGATTATTTTATTCCGCTTTTTGGATTAACGCCAAAGCTTGGAGCCATTGCCAATTGGGGATTAGAAATTGAGAAAAATGCCATCAAAGTCAACAACGCATTAGACTATCAAACCAACATCGACGGTATTTATGCCATTGGTGATGTAAATACTTATCCAGGAAAATTAAAATTAATTCTTTGCGGTTTTCACGAAGCAACATTAATGTGTCAAAGTGTTTACCAAAGAATTAATCCAGGAAAACGATATGTGTTAAAATACACAACAGTTTCAGGAGTTGATGGATTTGATGGGACAAGAAAAGAAGCTGAAAAAGCAGTTGTAAAATCGATTGATTAAATTTTTATATTTGTTTCATTAAAAGGAATTTATGGAAAATTTTAGAATGGATAGATCAGTTGTTACAAAATCTACTTTTGATGAGGCAGACGATCATGTTACTTACTATAAAAATAAGACACCACTTGAGAGATTAAATCATGCTTGTTTTATTATCAATTCTATTTTTAATGTAACTCCATTTACTAAAATTGATAGAAAAATAACTTTTGCACGAAAACATGTCAAATAATATTTTTAATGTAGATTTTTTAGAGTTTCTTGAGCTTTTAACAAAACACCAAGTTGAGTTTTTATTAGTTGGTGGATACGCTGTTGTGCTTCACGGTTATATTAGAAGCACAGGAGATATGGATTTATGGTTAGAACGATCAGATGATAATTATAAGAAATTAAAAAAAGTTTATTTAGATTTTAGTGCACCAATATTTCCGGAGGAACAATTTTCAAATCCTAAATTTAATGTTTGGGGAATTGGAGTTGAACCGTCTAAAATTGAAATTCTTACTCAAGTTGATGGGCTGCAATTTAATGAAAGCTATAAAAATCGCAACTATTTTAATATAGATAAATTGCAAATTCCTTACATTGATTTTGAAGATTTAATTAAAAACAAATTGGCATCAGGCAGATATAAAGACTTGGCAGACATAGAACAATTAAAAAAACTAAAAAAAGAATAATGCCACAAGACGTAACAGTTTACATAACCGACAGAAACGGAGAACGACATGAAGTTCAAGCTCCAACCGACATGAATATGAACATCATGGAACTAATTCGCGCTTATGAGTTAGCCGAAGAAGGAACAGTCGGTGTTTGTGGCGGAATGGCAATGTGCGCTTCTTGTCAATGTTATGTTTTGAACAATGTTTTAAAAACCGAACGCAATGACGACGAAGAAGCGATGTTAAGTGAAGCCTATCATGTAAAATCAAATAGTAGGTTGGGTTGTCAAATTCACATATCTGAAGAAATTGACGGATTAGAACTTGAAATAGCACCAGAACAATAGAAAAAGGCGAGAAGTAATTCTCGCCTTTTTACATGTAAATAAAAAACTACTTTACTAACATTTTTTTATTTTCAGTATAAATACCATTTTCTGTTGTTATATAAACTTTGTAAATATAATAACCACTACTCAATTTAGCTTTGTTTTTATCAATAACAATAGTGTTTAATCCCATCGAATAACTTTCGTTAATTGGTGTGCTAATCAATCGACCTGATAAATCATAAAGTTCAATTTTTACTTTTGCATCAGCATTCAACATAATAGGAATTGAAGTAACATCAATCACAGGATTCGGAAAATTTTGTCCTATTTGGTTTTTGTTATAATCCAATTCGTTAATTGCCAATGTTGGACCAGATACAAAAATAGTATGATTTAAAACATAACCATTAGCCACACTTCCTGCTACAGAGGAAAGTTCGCTGGTTACACCATCAGAAAAAACATTGTCTGATGAATTGTAAGTATATCCAGTCATTCCTTTTGTATATCCGTTTGCAGTTGATGCATTTACTAAAACTACAGCACTTGTTGTTCCTTCGGGAAAAGCAATTTGAGTAACTAGTAACGAAGTTCCGTCTGGTTTATAGATGTGAACATGAATGTGTGTAGCTCTTCCAGAATACCAACCTGGAAAAATAGAAGTAAAAGTTACCAACCCATTTGCATCTGTAATTTGTCTTCCTCTCAAGAAATGAACCGTTGTAAAATTAGCAGTTTGCATAGCAGTTCCTCCATATTCAGAATAGTAACCATCTTTATCACAATGCCATATGTCAACCAAAGCACCTTGATAGGCAGCACAATTTCCGTTGGTATTATTGATTGTAATATTTATTGTAAATGCAACTCCAGTTCTATTATCAGTAACAATGTTGCTTCTAACGTAAGATGCAGGAGAAATTGTAGGAAATGGACCTGCAGTTTCACTATTGGTAACTGTGCAAACTGCTATTTCTTCCTCTTTTTTGGATAAACTTATTAAACTTGGTGCAGCTACAGCCAAACCAAGAAAACCTATGCTTTTCTTCAAAAAATCTTTTCTTTCCATGCGTAAAGTTGTTTAAAATAAAGTTCAAACTTATGCTTTTATTCTTTAAACAAAAATGAAATGAGGTGAATTAGCTTTTTTTATCGGTTAAAATTCTTTTACAATAATAATTGTATAGCATTGTAAAACAAGCTAGTCCGAAAAAAATCCATAGTGATTGATTTGCAATTTTTTGAACAAAAGTAGCAACAAAATTTGTTTTTTCTAAAAAACGCTCCAATATCCAAGCAATTGCTGCAATGCTAGCAAATAAAGCTCCAATTACTCTAATGTAGAGGTAGATTTTATTAGTGCTTAAAATTAAAAACCAAGGTATAATCATTACAATAACAAATAATTGCATCAATTCTATGCCTATATTAAACCCCAACAAACTAATAATTGTTTTACTAGTTTCTAAGTGTAAATTGTATAAAACAGTTGCAAATGCTAAACCATGAACAAGCCCAAAACCGGCTGCAATATAAATTTCTTTGTCAGGAAAAATAGGTCGAAGTGCATGAACAGCTGTTATTAAAATAGAAACTGCAATCAAGATTTCGATAATTTTGGGTTGAGGTTGCAACCATCCAAAAGTGCCTAGTAATAAAGTTATAGAATGACCTATTGTAAAAGCAGTTGTAATTTTTAAAATTCTAATTAAACTGTATTTTATTCCGCCATTTGCAACCCATCGTTTTTCATTACTAACTAATGGTGCCGAAAGTAATAAAACAAGTAAAAACAATAAATGATCAGTTCCTTGGGCTATATGATTTATACCCAACTTTACCATATTTTTAAAGCCTTTCCAGTTACTACCTTGGTTAAGATTAATTACTAATGGCACAACTTTATTTTGTTCGTTATTAAATTCGATTATGCCAATTTGTGTGTTATTTTCACCAATTTTTCCGTTATTCCAATCTTGTCTTATCGCTACTATCGTTTTGTGATTAATAACTTGATGGGTTATTGCATCATAAAAAATAGTAAATCTTCTATTACTAATCGGATTTTTTGGAATAAATAGTAGCTTAACAACAAGTTCTTTATAGATTCCTGTTGCGCTTTGTTCGGCATTTTTTATTGAAATAGTCTCTATTTTGTAATTCCAAATCAAATGATCATCACCAATTATACTAAAATGTTTTAAGACATATTCTAATAAATTTTTACGATGAATTAGAAGTAAAGTATTTGAATTAGTAGTAATATTAAACGGAATAGCCAATTGTAATTCTTTCAATGGTAATTGTAATTCGCAATGAACGCTTTTGGTTTTAATGTCAAACAACATAACCGAATTTGGCAATGGATGCGAAAAACCTATTTGAAAAAGCAGTAGAAAAAAAAGTATATATTTTTTGCTATTCATTTATTTAGGGTGTTCAAATATTTAAAAAAAAACCAAACAATCGAATTTATAAAATTGCAATTATTTGGTTTAAACAACATTATGAAAAATTATTATGACTCTTATTTTTTTATAAATTTACTAGAAAAAGATTTTTGATTTTGATCTTCACCTTTCAATATATAATTACCATTTGATAAACTTGAAACATCAATTTTGGCTGTCAATCCGTTATTTTTGGCACTTGTTAAAACCTTTTTTCCCATCATATCATAAATGGTAATTGTAACGTTTTGCAATTCATTTGGAAAGGTAAGATTTACAAAATCGGCTGTCGGATTTGGATATGATTTTAGAGAAATACTACCAGTAAAACTGTTGTTTGCTAAAAGCGATGTGTTGGTCAAATTGGCTCCGTAATCACGAATATGATCTCTCCAAACAGAATGATAATGTATTTGAGAAGAGAAAACAACACCAGATTGGCAAACAAATTCTATCCAAACACTTGGTCCATCAATACGAACATAATTGGTATTGGTATTTAAAAAAGTAGTTGCCGTTCCAGATGTTCCGCTTCCAGTCCATGCAATATAGGTGTTGTCTATTTCGTTTGTGTAAATACTCAATAAAGTAGCGGCTGTTGTACTATCCATATCATTTGTCCATTGCTGAATAGCTGATAGCACCAAGTTTTTTTGGGTTGAAGAAAATCCACTACATATTAATCCTTGCTTTGTGCTTGGCATAGTATTGGTATTTCCATTAGTTTCTCCAGGCGACATTAGGCAATCACTAAATGTTGTTGTAAGTTTTGCCGATGTTAACTGGCTTGAAGTTAAACTAGCTAACATGGCTGTCATAGCATCGTGCTCTATGGTCATTGGTGTATATGTAGTGCCGCTTGTAACAAACGAAGTAGGTTCGACACCAATCATTTGAGGTGTTGTGCCAACAACTTGACCACCATTGAAAGCAATATTAAAGGCATAATGATGACCACCAAATTGCAACATCCAAGCTCCAGAAGTTGATGGTGTATTTAAGTAAGCTAAAAAATAGGTGCCTGCAGAATAACCACTTCCACCGCCATTTGCGCCCAAATAGGCGTCGGCTTTCAAGATTTGTGTAAATTGGTCATATCCAGCATTACTCGAAGTTCCTGTTGCTGCGGCTATTACTTCCAAAGCTGCTGTTAATTGAGCCGCAGTTAATGTGCTAAACTGAATTCCGTTTCTACAACCCGAACCACAAGGTAAGTTAGACCATTTTTTAGACAAAGCCGTTGTGAACGTTTGTTGAAGTGTTGCTTGTTGCGTTGTTGTTAATAATGCTTTAAATGTTAATGCTTTTGTGACAACGTCTGAAACGGCAAGCGATGCATTTGGATTAAAAACAGGAGCAATACTATTGGTTTCTGGTTTGTTTTGAAACGGATTTAAATTTGAAAAATCAATTTTAGTAGCAATTAAAGCTATTAATAATGTAAATGAAAGTATAGCAAGAAATGTACTTAATTTCTTGTTTTCTATTAACTGAACTTCTGTGTTAGTAGTAATTACTGTTTTCATGATCTTTATTTTGAACAACAAATATTAATAATTTTTAGATTAAATGATAATAAATGAGGTTAATAGTACTTTTTTTAAGGTGAATATTAGATTGTAATTTCTAAAAGTAGCAGTATTGCATTTTCAGATAACGATTCTAATTCAATTTCTTGAACATTGCATATTTTTAATCCATCGCGATTTTCCAACAATCGGTTTTGAAATTCAAATGCACCGTTTATAACAAATGCAAATAGACCTTTGTTACTATCGTTTACCTTGTAAGTTTTGTCTTTTCGGGCAGTAAATATACCAATTGAAATAGAAAAATAAGGAAGAGTTATCAGATTTATAAATTCATTTTTGGTTTCTAAATCAAAATTATTTAAACTAGATATTACATTATTTGATTGAATTCGAAGTTGAATAAAATTTACCAACTCATTTTTATAAGGATTGAAAATTGAAAATGATTTCCCTTTTTCAATATAAAAGGTATAAATTTGATTGACAGCTATTGATTGCGAAATGCCATTTTTTTCTATAGTTAATGTTCCAACCATAGGTAGTAAAACAACTACTTGATTTTCATCAAAATTGTAACTAATTTTTTCTTGACCAGCTAAAGTTTCATCATTAAAAACTGCTAAATTCCCATAGGGTTTTCTACTTTCTTGCTGATAATTTGCATAATTGAAAGTTGAAAAACAGTTGTAATTTTCTGTTATAATTGTTCCTCTAACCTCTGATTTTAATATTTGTGATGGATTGTTGAGTTGCATTTATTGAAATTTTTTTAAAATTTCTTCTTTATAGGTATCGCCAATTGGAATTATAAAATCATCAATAATGAGATTTTTATTTTTTATAGCTTTTACTTTTTTTAGTGCAATTATATAAGATCGATGTACTCTTACAAAATTTTTTTCGGGTAATTTTTCTAGAATATTTTTCATTGAAAAACGCGCTACAATTTTAGTTTTGTCTTGCAAGTGAATTTGAATATAATCGTCAAGTCCTTCTATAAAAAGAATTTCATTATATTCAACCCTATGCAATTTATAATCTGCACGAACCATTAAATGGGTTTGAACTGCTGCATTTTGTCTAAATTGAAATTCATTTCTAGCTTTTTGGACCGCAGTTAAAAATCGTTCTTGCGAAAAAGGTTTTAGCAAATAATCTGTTGCATTAACATTAAAACCTTCAACAGCATATTCGCTGTATGCAGTTGTAAATATTACCATTGGGTCATTTTCTAACATTTTGTAAAAATCAATTCCGTTTTTATTGGGCATTTGAATGTCTAGAAAAAGTAAATCAACTGGATAGTTTTTCAAGTATTTTATAGCATCACTTTGTTTTGTAAATGTTTTTTCGAGCGTTATAAAATCAATTTGCTCACAAAAATGAGTGATTATTTTAAGTCCTAAAGGCTCGTCATCTATCGCTATTGCTCGTATCATTCTAAATTTATATTTAGGTTGATTGTATAAATATTATTTTCATTTTCCATTGTTAAATGATGCTTATTAGGATAAATGTGTTCTAATCTTTGTTGGGTGTTTTTAAGGCCAGTTTCAGTCTTTAAATCATCAGCGATAGTAATTATAACTATAGAATTGCTTACAGAAAGCTGTAAGTCATTGTCGTTGATGCTTATTTTTATTTTTATAAAAGCGTTTTCATCAGGATTGACCCCATATTTAAAAGCATTTTCTATAAACGGAATCAATATTAATGGTGCGATTTTTTTCCCTATTGAGTTGCCCTCAATTATTATTTCTAACTGTGTTGCTTCATCAATTCGAAATTTTTGCAAAGCAATATAATCGGTTACATAATTAAGTTCTTTTTCTAGCGCTACATAATCTTGTGCACTTTCGGTTACTACATAACGCATAATGCTAGATAGTTTTAAGACAGCACTTGGCGCATCATTAGATTTTTCTAAAGTTAATGCGTACAAACTATTTAAAGTATTAAAAAGAAAATGTGGATTAATTTGTGCTTTCAAGTAGGAAACTTCGGCATTGAGTTTTTCGCTATTTATGGTATTGAATCTGTCTTTTATTTTTAGTAGCAATGAAAGAGCATTGACTAATAAAAACGGAATAAAGGTTTGCGCATCCAAAAAATGGAATAGACTTAAATCATCTCGTGGTGGCCTAAAATGTTCTAAATGTTGTGGTTTTAAATTTGGATTACTCCAAATGAAATCTGTAATAAAGGTAATAAATAAATAAAATAATATTTGTAATAAAATAAAAATCAGAATTTTATCTCCAAAATAATATTTGAAAATTAGGTAATAATAATTAATGTAAAATATGCCTAGTAATATAAAGTACCTAAAAAAAGATTGGTAAAAAGCAGGAACTTTTAAAAAACCTAAATCTGATGAAAAATCTGGTGATGAAAGTATAGGAATACTCATGAATGCCAAGCAACCAATAATGTTGATTAAAATTTTTTGAGTAGCGGGTTTCATTTATTTAAAATTTATCTCAAATCTAAAAATAAATAAACAGATAAATACTTTTTTTGAGGTTAAACCAGCTTTTTTGTAGACGAAAATTAATTTAGAATAATCTGTTTTGCCTTTGGCAAAATTCGCTCTACAAATTTTGAGTAAGCAATTGTAGAAGGGTGTAAACCATCTGACGCTACTAAACTAGGATTGGCAATGCCTTGTTGGGTAATGTCTGTTATGTTTACAAAAACAACATTGTTTTGTTGACAATAATTCTTTGCGAAAGTATTGTATTGCAAAATTCCGTTAGAAATATTTTGCGAACTATTTCCAAAAGGTGTGAAGGCATAATCGGGAATTGAAACTACCACAACATGTTCTTTTATCCCTTTAGCTTTTGAAATAGCAATACTTACTAATTCTGGAAATTCTTGCTCATACAAGCTAAAAGGTTTGTTTTGATATTGATTATTTACGCCAATTAATAACGTGACCATATCATAATTATTCGAGGTATTTTCGTTTGCAATTGCTGTTTTTAAATTGGTTGTTGTCCATCCTGTTGTTGCAATTATTTTGGTTGTAAAAATAGCGTTTGATGGTAGGTTTTTCTTGAGACTGTCTTGTAATTGAATTGGAAATTTGCATGTTTCGCAAACGCTTTGACCAATTGTATAACTATCACCAAGTGCCAAATAGTTTGTTTTTGGTGTGATTAAAATTGCATTAGTTTCATTTGTGCTTGAACAGCTCGTTAATAGAACCAATAAAAAAGCCCAACCTATTTTTAGTAAATATCTCATATAGACTTATACGAAATTAAATCGACAGGAGTTTCAATATATTCTTTTACTATTTGCAAAACACCATCGTCATTAGTATCTATGAACCACTTTATCAAGGCTATTTTTCCGTTTTCAATTTCAATTCCAGTAATGTTCCTTGGATGAACACAACTTCCATCATTAAAATAATTTAATAAATTTTCTTGAGGTTTAGGAAAATGAGGACGATGGGTATGTCCTACAATCGTAATTATATTTCCATTATCTGCAATCCATTTTTTTATTCTTCTTTCAACTTTAATAAGTTCAAGATAATTCTTTGCAGGACTTGTAGGATCTTTTATACCCCAAACTTGCAATGGTTTCCATAAAATTCTAACAAAAAAACGATTAAATTTCCATCCTACATAATTCATGAAATCGGCTTGATGCCCATGTGTTAAAAATAATTCTTGACCAGTTTCTATATTTTTTAAAACAATTCCTTCATTAAATTTTAATTCGGGCATCAACGGCATCTTTTTGGCTTGGCTTGTGTCAAAATATTCTGAAAAATTCTTTTTTACAATTGTTGGATTTCTATAAACCATATCATGATTGCCATAAATCATGTGCAGTTTATTTTGTAAATAAAATTTCTTTAGTAGCAGATATACATTTTTATTTGCTTCTAATATATCGTTAAAAAATAGATTTTCCCATAATTCATCGCCGTCACCAAGTTCTATATATTGAAAATTCTCTTTATAATAATGGTTTAACGCATGATAGTATATGTTTCTGTTGTTGGCAAAATCATCTGCAAAACTTCCATCGCCTCGATGACAATCACTAAAAAGGATAAACTTATCTGAATTGGAAAAAGAAATATTCTTTGCTTCTTTGTAAGCTCGTGTTAATCGACTTTGTGATGACATTTTTAAATATTTTATCAAATATAACCAATTATCTTTTTTCTGTTTTTATAAAAAGTAGCTTTTTTAGATAGTGCCAGAGTGGTTTATTTTTGTTCATCTTTTTTTTTAAGCATCTTAAAGTCCTTTTTTTGTAAAAGATGTACCTTTAAAAAAAGGTAAAGTTTAATAAAGTTGAAGATATAATGTTTTATTTTTTTTGATAGGAATTTTTCTAATGCGTTGGGCACAAAAAAAAGCGAGATAAATTTCTCGCTTTTTAGTATGTCTAAATTTATTATAAATTATTTTTTAATAAATTTAAGTGTTTTTGCTTTATTGTCTTTTTCTAAAGTCACAAAATAAACACCATTACTTAAATTTGAAATGTTGATGTTTAAATCTGAAGTTGAGGTTATATTTTTAGAATAAACTAATTGACCTAGATTGTTGTAAAGTTTATAGTTGTCTGGCAATTCATTATTATATGATATAGAAATTGTAACTACATCATTAGATGGATTAGGATATAAATTAACATTTTCCAACAATTCAAACTCTGAACTACTCAATGATGTACAAACTGTAGAAGCTGGTAAAGTACTTCTTCTTGGAGAGTTTTGTAACACAGCTAACATTCTTGCTTTTTGATCGATAGTAAAAATATTCATGCAAGAATCATTAGTGTAGTCCATGTAGTTTTCTACCATATCAGGAAAACTATCTGCTGTACACGTGTCGTAAGTTGCAGCACAATCATAATTATCCCAACCTGCAGGCGGTGTGTCTGCACAATAATCTGTTGCAGTACAGTCAATGCTATTGCTTTCTTGATTTCCACCATCACCCCAAATGTGTCTTAAACCAAAACAGTGTCCAATTTCGTGAGTTGCTGTTCTTCCTTTGTCATAACTTGCATAATATGTTCCAACATTAGCAAGAGTTTTAGAGCCAAAACATCTATAATCAATTACTACTCCATCAGTATTAGCCGCACCACCATTTGTGTTTATACCTGAAAGTCCAGAATTACTTGGAAATTGACCATAACCTAATAATCCTAAGGCATTGCTAAATTGACAAACCCAAATATTAAAGTATTGCGTTGGATCCCATGAAGTTGCTGTCTTTGCAGAAGAATCAAAACTTGATGTTGACGCCCAAGAAGCTGTTCCAAGATTCACTCTATCAATACCGTTTGTTGCTGTTCCGTCTGGTTTTCTTACGGCCATGCAAAATTGAATTTCAACATCGGCACCAACAGCATTTGTATTGTATCCTGGAGTACCAGTCATTCTTCTAAAATCTTGATTAAGAACCGTTATTTGTGATAAAACGCGTGCATCACTAATGTTTTCATTCGATCCTAAATTATCTCCATTGTGAATAACGTGAACTACAACAGGTATTGTAACTACTGCGCTAACGTTTTTCCCTGCAAGAATATCTTGTTTTATTTTCGCAACTTTTGGTGCTAACCATGATTCAAATTCAGATTCACTAGCCCTGTTTGGATTCTTTTCTTGAAGATATTCCTCATATTCAGTACTTGCACATCGAATTAAACCATTCTTAGGATTTACACTTTTTGAAGTTCTTCCAAATACCTTTCGCTCTTCATTTTGACCAAATGAGATAAAAGAAATTAGCAACATAACAATGGTTGCTTTTAAAGTAAAATTAATTTTCATTATTAGTTTTTTTATTTTTTTTCACCCCAAAAGTAAATATTTTTTTGTAATAATTAATTAATTAACATTTCTTATTGAAAATTAACTACTTATACCAATTCTAATTTTTCAACAATTTGTTCTTCTATTGCGTTCCAAAGTCCAATTCGTTTTTCTAATGCTTCTATTGAAACTTCTTGCATTTCTTTCCATTTGGTTTCGTTAGTTCCGCAAAGCTCAGTTATCATTTTCATTGCCATTGGCCCATGTTCATCAGCATCAAGTTCAATATGTCTTTCAAAATAATAAACCAGTTTGTCTAAGTTAGTTTCTGGAAAATTAGTTTGAAAATTTCTCAGGATTTCGGTGAACATACTCGGAATCAAATCTTCTCTTCCAAAAGTAAATGCAGCAGCAATTTTATGAGGTTTTCCCTCGTCAATAACTCTAAAAGTAAAATCTAAAAAGGCTTTTACATTAGGATGCAAATCGCTTTTTTTGATGGAAACAAATATATTTTTTGTCTCGTTTACATTTTCTAAAAATGCTAAAATTGGGGTTGTATTAGCGCCACAATCACCCATAGCATCCATGTACATTTCAAAATGCGAAAGACGTTTTCCGTCTATTGTTAAATCGGTTTCTTCTGCAAGAACAATCTCGTTAATTAAATATCTTGTTTCTGGATTTCCTGTTGGCAACCAAGGTGTTGTGGTGCATGTTAATTTTTCTTGTAGTGCTTTTAATAGCGACATAAAATCCCAAACGGCAAAAACATGATTTTCTAAAAAAGTGTTTAAATCTTCTACAGTTCGTACTTTTTCATAAAGCGCGTGTTGTAATAATTGGTCTTTTTGAGATTGAATACTAGTATTTATTTTTTCAATATTCATGGCTTTTTTTTTATTTATATACGAATTTAATGCAATTATTGGATGTTATAAATTCTATACAAATGTAAAAAAGCTCCTCGAATGTGAGAAGCTTTTTATATCAATTTTATTTATTGTTTAATCTATTATTTAAAAGCCGGAATTCCAGTAATATCAGCACCGGTAATTAACAAGTGAATGTCGTGTGTACCTTCGTAAGTCAAGACTGATTCTAAATTCATCATATGTCGCATTATTGAATATTCGCCTGTAATTCCCATTCCGCCAAGCATTTGACGTGATTCACGAGCAATTTCTACAGCCATCATTACATTATTTCTCTTCGCCATCGAAATTTGAGCAGTTGTAGCTTTTCCTTCGTTTCTTAGAACTCCTAATCTCCATGTAAGCAATTGTGCTTTAGTGATTTCGGTAATCATTTCTGCCAATTTCTTTTGTTGTAATTGTGTTCCAGCAATCGGTTTGTCAAATTGAATTCGCTCTTTTGCATAACGCAAAGCAGTATCATAACAATCCATTGCAGCACCAATTGCACCCCAAGCAATTCCATAACGAGCCGAATCTAAACACTGCATGGGCGCACCAAGTCCAGATTTTCCGGGCATTAAATTTTCTTTTGGAACTTTTACGTTATCAAAAATCAGTTCTCCAGTTGCCGAAGCACGAAGTGACCATTTGTTGTGCGTTTCGGGCGTTGTAAAACCTTCCATGCCGCGTTCCACAATTAATCCGTGAATTCTTCCTTCTTCATTTTTTGCCCAAACTACAGCAATATCTGCAAATGGCGCATTCGAAATCCACATTTTGGCACCATTCAATAAATAATGGTCACCCATATCTTTAAAATTTGTAGTCATGCCGCTTGGATTCGAACCGTGATCTGGTTCTGTCAATCCAAAACAACCCATGAATTCACCAGTTGCAAGTTTTGGTAAATATTTCATTCGTTGCTCTTCAGTTCCAAATTTCCAAATAGGGTACATCACCAAAGACGATTGAACCGATGATGTAGAGCGAACTCCAGAATCACCTCTTTCAATTTCTTGCATGATTAATCCGTACGAAATTTGATCTAATCCTGCACCGCCATATTCTTCTGGAATATAAGGTCCAAAACCACCAATTTCTCCCAAACCTTTTATAATTTGTTTAGGAAATTCAGCACGTTGTGCATAGTCTTCAATAATTGGCGAAACTTCACGTTTTACCCATGCACGAGCAGAATCGCGCACTAATTTATGTTCGTCTGTTAGTAAATCATCTAACAAATAATAATCTGGAGCTTGAAATAAATCTGGTTTCATAATAGAATGTATGTTGTATAATATAAACTTTTTTTGTTTTACGAAAACGTTTGCAAAGGTAATAAAACATATTTGAGAATTGCTTCAACGTTTGTTATTTTTTGAAGCTATTTCCAGCTATTCATTACAAATATATTCACTGAACTCCGCTGAAAATAAAATTATGTGAAGTAATCTTTTATTTTTTAAAGAAAAAAATAAAAGGATTTTCATTTCTATCTGGGCTAGGGCTACATCTTCAAATAGAACTCTTTTGTTAATTAGACTATTTCAAATTTAATTTAGTATTTTTAAAAAATAATTTTATAACAAAATGACGCGATTATTTTATTTACTATTTCTTATTAGTCAATACATGCAAAGTCAAGCAAAAATTGTAGTACGAGATAAAGTTACTTTTCAACCAATTTCTTACGTTAATATTTGGAAAGATAAAACGTTATATAAAACTTCCGATTCAATAGGTGTTTTCGATGTCGACAAGAAAGATTTTGGCACTTTTTTCAAGATAACTTGTATTGGATATAATGATACCATCGTTAAAATGAGTCAGGTGATTAGTCTACAGCCAAGTGCAATTACACTTGACGAGGTAATTATTGTAAATCGCAAATTCGATAAAAAACAAAAACTTGGTAAAGCAAATAGAGGCGACACAAGTTACGGAGTTCAATGGGATAGCAAAACGGCAATGGTCGCAAAATTTTTTCCTAACGAAAAAAAAGAGATTTCTTATTTGAGTAAAGTTCGTTTTTCGGTTTATACAAGTGCGAAAAACAGAAAATTATGTATTTTAATTTACACTGTTGATAAAAACGGAATGCCGAATGAATTAATCAATAACGAAAATATTATTTTCAATCCAAAAAAAGGCACTCATATTGCTGAAATTGACCTGAACAAATGGAATTTTAAGTTTCCAAAGGAAGGTGTCTTTGTAGTAATTCAACACCCTTTATTAGAACAAAATAAGGTATATGCAGAAAAAACTACTAATCCTAACGCTTTTATTTATGAACCATTAATCTCCGTAGATTATACAGAAGAATATAAAGATACTTGGTGTTTTAAAGAGGATAAATGGGACAAAAACGAGAGGTATTCTGTTAATATGGAGTTGCAACTTACAGATTAATTACATCTTCAAATAGAACTCTTTAGTAAGATTAATATAATCATCCGTATATTCATGACGATTAATTTCAATAACCAATTCATCAGCAGTTAAAACCGAAAGTTCATATCGCTTAAAAGCCAATAAACTTCTAACAATTGGAGTTGTATGCGAACCTTTTACACGAGTAACTTTTACAGGAAATAATTCTACTTCGGCGCATAAATCTATAAATCGTTCTTCTTCTTTAAAAGGAATAATCACCGCAAAAATTCCATTTTCTGACAATAATAAATCAGCGGCTTCAACCAAATCTTCAAATGGTAACGCATCCTGAAATCTTGCTAAATCTCTTTTAGAGTTATCGCTTTTATAATCTTCAGAGTAGAATGGTGGATTTGAAATAATTATATCATATTCATCTTCCGGCTCTTCAATAAACTCATCCAAACCAGCATGAAAACAAAATAATCTATCCGACCATGGCGAATTTTCAAAATTTTCTACACATTGTTCGTAAGCGTCTTCATCAATTTCTAACGAATCAATTTGTTCAGCGTTACTTCTTTGCGCCAACATTAAAGATAATATTCCAGTTCCGGCACCAATATCCAAAATAGAATACGGATTGTTGTCAACCGGACACCAAGCGCCAAGCAAAACACCATCGGTACCAATTTTCATAGCACATTTGTCTTGTTTAACCGTGAATTGTTTAAAATTAAAGATTGACATCTTGTTGAAAATTAAAACCATCAAGGAATTAAGAAAATTAAGACAAAGCTTAATGAAACTTAATTCCTCAATGGTTCAAAATTATTATTTTTTGTTTTTACAAATACATTTCTACCAAACCTTCTGGCAAGTCCATAACAACTTTCTTATTCTCTCTATCAATTTTCACTAAAAACTGATCAATCATTGGAACAAGAATTTCAACGTTACCATTTACAACTTCAAATAAAGGTTGAGCAGAGGAATCATTAATAGAAACAATTTTCCCAAAAACACCCAGTCGCTTGTCTTCAATTTCAAATCCTATAACTTCATGAAAATAAAATTTGTTACCTGTAAGTTTTGGCAACATATTTAAAGGAAGATATACTTCGCAGTTAATTATCTCATCTGCTTGTTCTTCATTATCTACATCTTCAAATTTAACTCTAAGAAAATCATTCTTATGAAGAGAAGAATTTTCAATAAAAAATGGAACCAAATTTTTGTTGAATTCAACAAAAATCGATTCCATATTTTCATATAACTCAGGTTCGTCTGTATCTAAATAGATAAGAACTTCACCTTTGAAACTAAATTTCTTCGCGATTTTGCCTAGATAGAAACAATCTTCTTTACGCATAATCGCCGTTTATTAAGCTTCTTTTTCTTCGCTAGCTTCTTCAGCAGCAGGAGTTTCTTCAGCAACAGCTTCAACTTCTGGAGTTTCCTCAGCAACAACTTCAGCCTCAGTTTCTTCAACTACTTCTTCTACTTTTGCAGCCTCAACAGCAGCATTAGCACGTTTTTCGTTTGCAACTTTTTCAGCTTTCAACGCTACAGCTCTAACTTCTTGTTGTTTTTTAGTCAATCCTTCTTTCTTAGCATCAACCTTTCCTGATTTTTCATCAATCCAAGCAGTTAACTTTGCATCGGCAGCTTCTTGAGTCAAAGCACCTTTACGAACTCCACCATCAAGATGATGTTTCAATAAAGCACCTTTGTAAGAAAGAATTGCTCTTGCAGTATCTGTTGGTTGTGCACCATTGTGTAACCATTGAACAGCTTGGTCAAGGTTTAAATCAATAGTTGCAGGATTTGTGTTTGGATTGTAAGTTCCTAATTTTTCTAAGAATTTACCATCTCTTTTTGAACGAGCATCAGCTGCTACGATCCAGTAAAAAGGTCTTTGTTTTTTACCGTGTCTTTGTAATCTAATTTTTACTGACATAATCTTTTGATTAAATTGTGAGGTTCTCGACCTCGATTAATTAAGGGTGCAAAGATATAAAACTTTTTCATTCAAACTAATGCATCCCACAAATAGTTTTTTTATTGGAATTTTAGTTAAAAAAAGTAGGTCAAATCACTAAAAAAACTATTTTTGTGTTTGTATTTAAATTTTTAAAATGAAAAAGATATTTTCCTTATTAGTAATTTTAGTAGTATTAAGTTCTTGTCAAGAAGAAGTTAAATTTAATAATCCTGGTTTTCAGGCCTACAGAGACGATGTTTTGTTTAGAGGAATAGATGTAAGAGCATACAAAGCTTCTAATGGATCTATTTCCTTAGTGGCTTTAGCACAAGATGAAGAAGTTACTTTAGATGTTACAAGTGCAGCAGTAGGAACTTATTATTTTGGCACAACCAATCTCAACACAATGGCTACCTACACATCAAGTTTTAATGATGTAAACCTTATGTATGAGACCAATATTATAGCTGGTCCAGTTGCCAAAATGAACGCCTCAATGACAGCTGGCGGAACAGGATATACACCAGATTGTGTTCTCGTTAGTGGTGAGTATAATTGCAGTGGTTCACATCAAACAACCGGAGGTTTAGGCTCAGGGTTAACTCTTGCAATAGTAACCAACGCAAGCGGAGTTGTAACTTCTGTAAAAGTAGCTTCGCCAGGAAACAATTATAAAGCAGGCGATTTAATAACAATAGTTGGCGGTGGTAATAATGCCAAAGTAAGAGTTTTAAATGTAGAAGGAAGCAACGGTGAAGTTCTAATAACAGAAAATACTGGCGATACAGTTTCTGGATCTTTTAAATTTAATGCTATAAATTCTAATAATAATCCTCTAGGTGGACAACAAGTGAATTTTCAATATGGAACTTTTTATAAAGTGCCAATTTTAACTGCGCCATAAAAACATAAAAAACACATAAAACATTAAAAACCATTTGTCTATACAAATGGTTTTTTTGTTAAAATAATAATTAATGTCTAATTTGTAGTAGATTACAGTTTATTTAGAGTATCTTTGACATGAATTTTAAAAAATTATTATGAATATTTTTGTTGGAAGTCTTCCTTGGAGTATAGAGGAAGCAGATTTAAGAGAGTCTTTCGAAGTTTACGGATCTGTAAGTTCTGTTAAAATCATTACTGATAAATTTACTGGAAGAAGTAAAGGATTTGGTTTTGTTGAAATGGAAAACGATGAAGAAGCTGAAAAAGCAATAACTGAATTGAACGGAGCAACTGTTGATGGTCGTACAATTGTAGTTAACAAATCAGAACCAAAACCAGAAGGAGAAAGAAAATCTTTTTCTAACAACCGTCCAAGTGGTGGTGGTGGTTACAATGGTGGTGGAAATTCTCGCGGTGGCGGTAGCGGTGGTTACGGCGGTGGCGGAAATAGAGACAGTAATGGTGGTGGAAACAGAGGAAGATACTAGTTTCAAACTAAATTATATATCAAAAACCATTCGAGAATTCGAATGGTTTTTTTTTACTCTAAACTTGTTTCAGTTTTTTTGTTTCAATATTTTTCATTTTTTAGCAGCGAATGGCTCGGGCTTTATCAGCAATCCATTTTCCTGCTACCTTTCCAAAACTCGCACAAAAAGCGAGGTTTTTCCCTTGCATCAGGGCTAATTATTCTTTCATTTTTATTTTTGTTGATAACTTAAATTCATAAATTATTTCGTAAATTGTACTTTTGAACAAAGTCAAAAACAGCACTTTTTTGACATTGATTTTTGCAATTGACATTGATTTTTGAAAACTATGTATTTAATATTCGATACCGAAACCACCGGATTACCCAAAAAATGGGCAGCACCAATCTCTGATACAGACAACTGGCCAAGATGTGTCCAAATCGCATGGCAACTCCACGACGAAATGGGAAATCTTATCGAACATCAAGACTACCTTATCAATCCCGAAGGTTACAACATTCCGTACGATGCCGAAAGAATTCACGGAATTTCAACCGAATTAGCACAACAACAAGGAATTCAACTCAAAGAAATGTTGGAGAAATTCAATGTTGCTTTGTCTAAAACCAAATATATAGTTGGGCAAAACGTAGGTTTCGACGTAAACATTATGGGTTGCGAATTCTTCCGTTTAGGAATAGATTCTCCAATGACGCAAATGCCAGTTTTAGATACTTGTACCGAAGTTACAGCATCACTTTTAAAACTTCCTGGCGGACGCGGTGGAAAATTTAAACTGCCAACATTAACCGAACTTCATCAATACCTTTTCAACCAACCATTTGCAGAAGCGCACAATGCAACTGCCGACGTTGAAGCTACAACACGTTGTTTTTTTGAATTAATTCGTACCGAAATTTTTACAAAAACAGAACTAGAAGTTGAGCAAGAATATTTCGAAGATTTTCAGCTTAAAAATCCAAGGTCAATTCAGTTAATTGGATTACAACACATAAATCTTAAAGAAGCTTCCGATAAAATTCGTCAGCAATTTGGCGATAAAGGAAACGTGCCAATTTCTAAAGAAACACTTTCTACCAATAAGCAAATCCTTATTGATACTGATTTTGTGCATCTTCACAATCATACGCAGTTTTCGGTTTTGCAATCTACAGTATCTGTAAAAGATTTAGTTGCAGCAGCTGTAAAAAATAAAATGCCAGCCGTTGCCATGACCGATATCGGAAACATGATGGGCGTTTTTCACTTTGTTCGGGATATTTTATACCACAATAAATCTGCAGAAGCCAAAAATAAAACAGCTATTGAAGCAGGCGAAATTCCAACAGAAACTATAATTAAACCAATTGTAGGCTGCGAGTTTTTCGTGTGTGACAACCATAAAGATAAATCAAGAAAAGACAACGGATATCAAATTGTCTTACTGGCAAAAAATAAAAATGGCTATCATAATTTAGCCAAAATGTCATCCATTGCTTACACAGATGGGTTTTATTATGTGCCAAGAATTGATAGAGAAATTCTCCAAAAATATAAAGATGACATCATTGTCCTTTCGGGAAGTTTGTATGGTGAAATTCCAAATAAAGTTCTAAATCTTGGTGAAAATCAAGCCGAAGAAGCACTAATTTGGTGGAAAGAACAATTTGGTAACGATTTGTATATCGAATTGATGCGCCACAATCAAGAAGATGAAAATCGAGTTAACTCCTCTTTAATTGATTTAGCTAGAAAACATAATGTAAAAATGGTTGCAACCAACAATTCGTTTTACATCAATAAAAAAGACGCCAACGCTCACGATATTTTGCTTTGTGTTCGTGATGGCGAAAAACAATCAACGCCAATAGGTCGTGGTCGTGGCTATCGTTTTGGATTACCCAATCAAGAATATTATTTCAAGTCGAGTGAAGACATGAAAAAACTTTTTTTTGATATACCCGAAGCCATTTCTAATACTACAGAAATTGTAGACAAAATAGAGATTTACAATCTAGCTCGTGAGGTTTTACTTCCAATTTTTGAAATTCCAACAGAATTTTTAATTGAAGAAGACAAAGCTGACGGAGGAAAACGTGGTGAAAATAAATTTCTACACCATTTAACTTATGAAGGAGCAAAACGCCGATATGCAGAAATTACTCCTGAAATTCAAGAACGCATTGATTTTGAATTATTAACAATTGAGAATTCTGGTTATCCAGGTTATTTCTTAATTGTACAAGATTTCATTGCCGAAGCAAGAAAAATGGGTGTTTCTGTTGGTCCAGGTCGTGGTTCTGCTGCTGGTTCTGTGGTGGCGTATTGTCTCGGAATTACCAACATCGATCCGTTGCTGTACAATTTACTTTTTGAGCGATTTCTTAATCCAGATAGGGTTTCACTTCCCGATATTGATATCGATTTTGATGACGAAGGACGAAGCAAAGTAATGGATTATGTAATCAATAAATACGGTTCCAAACAAGTAGCGCAGATTATCACGTACGGCACGATGGCAGCAAAATCATCCGTTCGTGATACTGCGAGAGTTTTGGATTTACCGTTATTTGAAGCTGATAAAATTGCCAAGCTAATTCCGCTGAATCTGAATTTGGCAAAAATATTTTCGATGGACGAAGACAAGCTGAAAAAAGCACTTCGACCAGAAGATTTTGATAAAGTAAAAGAATTAATTGCACTTGGAAAAGCATCCGATTTAGGCGGTGAAACCATTCAGCAAGCCCAAATATTAGAAGGAAATTTAAGAAATACTGGAATTCACGCATGTGGAGTTATTATTACACCTAGTGATATTACGAATTTTGTTCCTGTGGCAACAGCTAAAGATTCTGATTTATATGTAACCCAATTTGATAACTCGGTTGTTGAAAGTGCCGGACTATTAAAAATGGATTTCTTGGGATTAAAAACCCTAACATTAATTAAAGACACGGTAAAACTTGTAAAATACAGAACAGGAAAAGATATTGATCCTGATGCGTTTCCAATTGATGATTTAAAAACGTACGAGCTTTTTCAACGCGGAGAAACGGTTGGAATTTTTCAATATGAAAGTGCCGGAATGCAAAAGTACATGAAGGAATTAAAGCCAACAGTTTTTCCAGATTTGATTGCCATGAATGCACTTTATCGTCCTGGACCAATTGCTTATATTCCGAGTTTTATTAAAAGAAAAAATGGCGAAGAAGAAATTGTTTACGATTTAGATGCTTGTGAAGAATTACTAAAAGATACTTACGGAATTACAGTTTACCAAGAGCAAGTAATGCTTTTGTCACAAAAATTAGCCGATTTCTCCAAAGGTGATGCCGACGTTTTGCGTAAAGCGATGGGAAAAAAACAACGTGACGTTTTGGATAAAATGAAGCCAAAATTCATTTCACAAGCCGAAGCCAAAGGTCATTCTGCCGATAAATTAGAAAAAATCTGGAAAGACTGGGAAGCTTTTGCAGAGTATGCCTTTAATAAATCGCACTCCACTTGTTATGCTTGGATTGCTTATCAAACTGCTTATCTAAAAGCCAATTATCCAGCCGAATATATGGCTGCGGTTTTATCTAATAATATGAACGACATCAAGCAAGTTTCGTTCTTTATGGAAGAATGCAAACGTATGGGATTGACCGTTCTTGGTCCAGATGTAAATGAGTCGTTTTATAAATTTACGGTAAATGATAATTACGCCGTTCGTTTCGGAATGGGCGCAGTTAAAGGTGTCGGAGCAAATGCAGTTGATACCATTGTTCAAAATAGAAAAGATGCGCCATACAAATCGATATTTGATTTAGCTAAGAAAATAGATTTGCGTGCAGCCAATAAAAAAGCCTTTGAAAGTTTAGCTTTCGCTGGTGGTTTTGATTGTTTTACTGACACACACAGAGCGCAATATTTTCATATTGAAGGCGAAGGAATTACATTTTTAGAGAAAGCCATCCGATATGGATCGAAATTTCAGGAGAATGAAAATTCGTCTCAAGTTAGTTTATTTGGCGAAAGCAGTGACGTTCAAATTGCTGAACCAGTTGTGCCACCATGTGAAGATTGGAGCACGATGGAGAAATTGGCGAAGGAAAAAGAAGTTGTCGGAATTTACATTTCGGGACATCCGCTTGACGATTACCGATTTGAAATGAATTATTTCTGTAATATTAAATTGGCGCAATTAAAAAGTTTGGATGTATTGATTGGTAAAAATCTAACTTTTGGTGGAATTGTAACCAATGTGCAATATCGAACAGGAAAAAACGGAAAAGATTGGGCAATGTTTACGTTAGAAGGTTATGACGAAAGTCACGATTTCAGGATTTTTAACGAAGAATACTTAAAATTTCGTCATTTCTTGGTAAATAATCAATTTATTTATTTCAAAATAGGAGTGAAAGACGGTTGGGTAAATCGGGATACAGGAAAAAAATCAGATCCACAAATCACTTTTCAAGATGCCAAATTGCTGGCTGATGTTTTACCGACATTTGCTAAAAAACTTTCTATTCAATTGAATATTTACGATTTACAGCAAAATTTAATTCAGCAATTAAATGAGGTTTTTAAAGCTAATGAAGGTGATAATCAAGTAAGTTTTGAAGTTGTAGAAACAGAAAAAGTAAAAAAACAAGCCGAAGTTCCAGAAGAAATAATTCCGATGAAAATACCGGTTCTCATTGAAAGTGATTCGGAAATTGAATCAGAAGTTGATATTGATAATTTAGATATTGAATCAGAAATTGATGAAGATACGATTGTTTCAACTCCACCAACAGAAATTGAAGAAACCAGAGTTATAACAAGATTGGCAATGCCTAGCAGAAAGTTAAAAATTAAAATTTCTAAAGAGCTTCTAGAAGAATTAGATAAGTTGCAAGTGAATTTTAAATTGAATTAACAATCAATTCCGTAAATACATTCATAATCAAAACTAATTTTGAAATGCTATAAATAGAAAAAATAATGTTTAGATTTGCACTTACAATTTGTAAATAAAAAAATAGAAAATATGGCATTAGCAATAACAGATGCTACTTTTGACGAAGTAGTATTAAAATCAGACAAACCAGTAGTAGTAGATTTTTGGGCAGCTTGGTGTGGACCATGTAGAATGGTTGGACCGGTTATAGATGAAATCGCAACAGAATATGAAGGAAAAGCAACAGTAGGAAAAGTTGACGTTGACGCAAACCAAGAATTTGCTGCAAAATACGGAGTAAGAAACATTCCTACGGTTTTAATTTTCCAAAACGGAGAAGTTGTTGGTCGTCAAGTTGGTGTTGCACCAAAGAAAACATATACCGATGCAGTTGATGCATTGCTACAATAAAGACTAAATAATAGTTTTCGAAACCTTTTAAGAAGCAATTTTTGAAAGGTTTTTTTATTTTAGTTTCAATGTAAAAGTAGTTCCTTGATTGACTATAGAATCTACAGAGATTTCACAATCTATTACTTTGGCTAAATCACGAATTAAATGCAAACCCAATCCAGTTTTAATTCCGACTACTTCTTTATCGTCATACAATGCTTTAAATTGTTCGTCCAAAGCTCCTTTTCCGTTATCTGAAATAGACAAATAAGATTTTCCGTTCTCTTGCCAAGCTTTCCATATAATTATTGGGTTTTCAATTTCATTTAAGGCTTTTATAGCATTTCCTGTTAAGTTTCTGATGATTGTTTTTAAGTAATTTTCATCGGTATTTATTTGAATATTATCTTTATTTTCAAATGATATTTGTATTTTTTCCTCGCTAGAAAAATGACTTTTGGTGTCTTCAAATAAGGAGTTTATGGAAATTTCTTTCGGTTGAGGTTTAAAATTTTCCATTTGACCTTTACTCCATAACAGAATATCTTCCATGGAGGAAAGCAACTCTTCAGCGCCTGAAATGGTTTTGTTTTGCATTCGGTTTTTAGTTTCTAAATCCAGTAATTCTGGACTATCTTTTTGTAAATGCAAAAAATGAATTAAGTTGGAAACCGGACTTCGCAAATCGTGATTCAAAATACTAAAAAATCGTGTTTTGGTTTTGTTGGCTTGGTCGAGTTCGGCATTTAAAAGTTGTAGTTTTTCATTTGTTTTTTTTCGATTACGGCTTTGGTAAAATAATAATCCTCCAATAATTGCTAGTAAACCAATTCCGAAAATATAAAACCACTTTTGCTTTTTCTCTTGCTCTATTAATTTCTTGTTCAGTTTAATCTCTTTTTCTTTTTCATTAATTTGATAAGAAGATTCAATATTTAAAATCTTGTTTTTAGAATCAATTGAATTTAATGAATCATATAAAATCACACATTCTTTAAAGTAATCATTTGCTTTTTTAAAGTCTTTTTTTTCTTCATAAACATAACTTAGACACTCTAAAGTATATTGAAGATTTTTTCCTTTATGATTTATTTTCTTGCATTTTTGAATTTGCGTTAGTAAAATGTCTTCTGCTTTTTGCAAAGCTGCTGTAACAGAAATATTGTTTTTTTTCAAGAATTTAGCATCCGAAATTCCATTGCGATACAAATTAGCAATAGATATATTATTAGAAATTGAAAGTAAATTATCGGGCTGAAAAACATCCCAAATGGCTTTCGATTTTAAATAAAAATCTAATTTCTTGTCATAATCTGTCAATACATCACCATAGCTTGTATAAGTTATTGCAAGTTGCTCAAGATCATTTTCTTTCTTAGAATATTCGATGCTTTTTTCTAATGCTTTAAAAGCATTAACCGAATCTTTTTTGCTAAAATATAAATCACTTTTAATAGACCAAATTCTATCTAATTGCGATAAATTATTTGTTTTTTTTGCAACTCTCATCGCTTCTTCAGTATAATAAAAAGCTTTTTCCTGATTTAATTGACTTGAGAAAATACTTTTAATATTGAGTAATAAATCGATGTTTTCAGGTAGAATTTTATATGCCTTAATATAAAAACTCATGGCTTTTTCATGATTGCCAATAAGATAATATTGAACGCCAATACCAATATCGCACAATGCAATGTTTTTTAAACGTTGTTTGGGTGTTTGATTTTTAGAATTTTCAAAAATTTCTTTTTCAATTTGATAATATTCTAATGCCTTGAAATATTCACTTTTACTTTTATAAAATGATGCTACACGATCGGCGGTTTTAGCTTTTGTAATATCTTTTTGGGTTTTTATAACAAGTAATAATGAATCCAATTGCGGATTTTTTTCTTGACTGAAAATAGTTGTTGAAAACAATAAAAGCACTAGATATTTTTTCATCTTAAAAGTTTAAATTGTCTTTGTAACTTCTTCCAATGGGTAATAAAACACCATTATTTAATACGATTTCATTCGTCATTTTCTTATCAATATATTGTTTTTGAATAGCATAGCTTCTATGAATCCTAACAAACGACTGAAAATGAGATTCTTTTAAAAGATTTCCAATACTTGTTAGTACACAATGTTTTTTGGTAGAAGTTACAATTTTGGTATAATCCTTTAGTGCTTCAAGATACAAAATATCATGTAGTTTCACTTTAGTTTCGGTAAAACCTTCTTTTATATAAATTACATCGCCACCAATGCTGGATTCAAACAATTGCGCTTTGATTTTAAGTTCCATATAATCTTCGATTCTACTCATTGTTTGAGTAAATCTATCCAGTTTTATGGGTTTAACTATAAAATCTAAAGTGTCCAATTCAAAGCTTTCTACGGCATGTTCTGGATGTGCTGTTATGTAAATACAAACAGGAACTTGCATTGCTTTTTTACGAAAATCCAATCCGTTTAAAACTGGCATATCAATATCTAAAAATAAAATATCAATTGCATTTGATTCTAATAAAGGTAAAGCATCTTCAGCATTTTCAAAAACTCCAATTATATTCAATTGTGAAAATCTTTTAGCATACGAAACCACCGTAAGTCGGTCGATTTCGTCATCATCGATAATTATGCATTTGTAAGATTTCATTTGGCTTTAAAACTTTCTCAAATATATAAAATTTTGCTAAAAACAGTTGTCTATCTATTCAAAATGTTGTTGGTCTATTAGTTGTTTTACGATTGTAATAAAAAGCAAATATTTGTAGCAATAAATTTTAACCTTATGAAAAAGATATTAGTATTGATGCTGTTTTTATTTAGTATAAACTTACATTCTCAAAAAAAATGGTTTACAACCTACAAAGATTCTATTGCGCTTGTAAAAGACGGAAATAAAGTATCTGTACAATTTATAAAAGACGTAAAAAAAATTGTGCCACAAATTAAGTTTGATGTAAAAACAATACTTCACACAACGCCTTATTTAATTTATTTTGACAATAATACTGCCAATTTACCGCTTTGGGAACAAGTAATTCCTGAACAAAAAGCTTTTTTTTATGAAGTTGCAGGAAGCCAAGAAAAAGGAAAAATAGCTTTTGGATTATTTTTCAACGGATTTTATTTGCCTCACGAACTAGGTCATGCTTTTCAATATATAATTCAAGGAAAAATTGAAGGTTCTTATAAAAATGAATATTTTGCCAATACCGTTGCTCAACTTTGGTGGAAAAAGCAAGGCAGAAAAAAGGATTTAGAATTGTGTTATGAATTTGCCAAGAAAATGTATGCCAAATTACCAAATCCTGTTCCAAGCGGAATGACTGTTGAAGACTATTTCGGGAAGAATTATGAAACTTCATCTCAAAATCCTTATGTGTATGGTTACATGCAATTCAAGCAATTTATAGACATTTATGAAGACAAAACGTTGCCAGATTTTGATGCTTTCATAAAACAAAATTCAGAAAAAAAATAAATCAGCGATGAAAAAGTTATTTGCATTCAGTTTTTTTATTTTTATTTTTCAAATGCAGGCACAAATAGGAATTAATACTACAAATCCTCATGCACAACTAGAAATAAAATCATCAGATCAAGCCAATCCAGATGCTACAGATGGAATTTTGATTCCAAAAGTTGACGCTTTTCCGGCATTAAATCCAACAATCAATCAAGACGGAATGTTAGTTTATTTAACCACAACATTTGGAGCAAATGAAAAAGGTTTTTATTATTGGGACAATGCCAACTCAATTTGGAAAGGAATTTCTAGCAATAAAGGTTGGAGTTTGATAGGAAATTCGGGAACAGATGCCAACGTAAATTTTATAGGAACTACAGATGATGTTGGATTAAAATTTAAAGTAAATAATTTTCAATCGGGATTTATTGACCCTGTTTTGAATAATACATCTTTTGGTTTTCAGTCAGGTAATTTTACAACTACAGGACAAAATAATGTCAGTTTGGGTCATAAAAGTTTATATAACAATACTATTGGATACGACAATAATGGTGTTGGATATTTTGCCTTATCAAATAATGTAGATGGTTACGGTAATAGCGCTTTAGGTTCAGCATCATTAAGGCAAAATACATCAGGAAATAGAAACAGTGGTTTTGGTAATTTTACTTTATATAGTAACACAACTGGAAATGACAATATAGCATTGGGATTTGGATCACTACAAGCAAATACAACAGGTATCGAAAATACAGCTATTGGCGTGTATAGTTTATCATTAAACACCACAGGAAATGACAATGTCGCAAACGGATTCTATACTTTGTCAAGTAATACTAGTGGTTCTTATAATGTAGCCACTGGTTATCAAGCGTTAAACAATAATACAACTGGAGTTGGCAATAATGCTCATGGAAATCGAGCTTTGTATTTTAATCAGTCGGGCAATTCTAATACCGCTTTCGGAAATGCAGCTTTAAATAAAAATACCGCAAGTGGCAATACCGCAGTTGGTGGAGAAGCATTGTTTAACAATACTACAGGAATTTATAATAATGCAAACGGCTTTCAATCATTGTATTCCAACATAACAGGAGGTTATAATACTGCTAATGGGTATCAAGCGTTATACTCAAACACAGAGGGATTTACTAACGTTGCAAACGGTTTTAAATCTTTATACTCAAACACAACTGGACTTAGTAATTGTGCTTTTGGTTATCAATCGTTGTATTCTAACACAACAGGCTTGTATAATGTGGCTAACGGAAGTCAATCTTTATATTCAAATACTACTGGAAAGTTTAATACTGCAAATGGAGATGGAACGCTTCATAACAATACTGTAGGAAATGCTAATACTGCAAATGGATATCAAGCGTTATACTCAAATACTACAGGTTCTGCAAATTTAGCATTTGGAGTCAATTCATTGTACTCTAACACCATAGGAAAACAAAATTTAGCGTTTGGTGAAAATTCACTTTATTTCAATACTTCAGGAAGTTACAATATTGCAAACGGAGAACTATCTTTATATAATAATACAACTGGAAGTTTTAATATTGCAACTGGAAATTATTCATTAGCCGCTAACATTTCTGGGGATTTTAATAATGCTTTTGGCGACAGCGCGTTAAATTATAATACAACTGGTAATTTCAACATTGCGACTGGATATTGGTCTTTATTGAAAAATTTAACAGGAAACGAGAATATTGCAACTGGACGTTATTCGTTAACAAATAACAGGACAGGTTCTAGAAATTTGGGTTTTGGGTATTATGCTAATCCAACAACTACAACAGGTTGGAACAACATAGGTATTGGAACTCAAACATTAGGAAATACCGATTCTTTAAATAATCGTATTTTAGGCAACGAAATTGGTTTCGACAACATTGCTTTCGGTGCCTATGCAGGAGATAGAATTGGCTCTAACTGCAACCAATCTGCGTTTATTGGACCATTTACAAATGTTATAACAAACAATACAAATATTTCCAATTCAACAGCAATTGGTAATGGTGCATTAGTTTTTCAAAACAACATGATGCGTTTGGGAAACAGTGCCGTAACAAGAATTGAAACACAAGTTGGATTAACTGTAGTAAGCGATGGACGATACAAATTTAATGTAAAAGACGAAGTAAAAGGATTGGATTTTATCAAAAAATTACATCCAGTTGTTTATCAATACAACACCGAAAAAATGGATAGAGAATGGATGAATGTCGAATTCGATTCGATGGCAAAACACAATCCTCAAATTTTAAAAGATTACAAAAAAGCAAGTCAAATTCGCTACTCTGGGTTTATTGCTCAAGAAGTAGAAACTGCTGCTAATTCCATAAATTATGATTTCAGTGGTATTTCTAAACCCGAAAATACTGATGGTCATTATGGTTTAGATTATGCAAGCTTTGTTGTTCCATTAGTAAAATCAATTCAAGAACAACAAGAAGAAATAGAAGATTTGAAAAAACAATTAAATATTGAGAAAGATAAAAATCTTCAAATAGAAAATCGCTTAAAAGCTATAGAAGTAAAATTAAGTAAGTAGTTTTTTTAAGTAGAAATTGGTCTAACAAAAGTTGAGCCTTTTTTTTATTTGTTAAAATAAGTTCCGAATTAACTCATTTCCAAATTTTCAAATTATCTTTGGGTTATGAAGATAGAAGAACAAAAAGAAATAATATCCGGATTTAAACATCTTGAACTTTTGGCAAACCAAGTAGTCGAAGGATTCATTTCGGGAATGCACAAATCACCTTTTCATGGGTTTTCTGCGGAGTTTGCTGAGCATAAAACTTACAATGTTGGTGAAAGTACCAAGCACATCGACTGGAAACTATTTGCCAAAACAGATAGGTTGTACACCAAACGATTTGAAGAAGAAACCAATCTTCGTTGTCACTTAATTATTGACAATTCGTCTTCAATGCATTTTCCAAAACTTAAAAGCGATGAATTGTTTTATGAAAGTAAAATTGGTTTTTCTGTATTGGCTTCGGCAGTTTTAATGAATCTATTAAAAAAACAACGCGATGCAGTAGGGTTGAGCATTTATTCTGATAAATATGAATATTATGCACCCGAAAAAGGAAGCGATCGTCACCATAGAATGCTATTAAATCAATTGGAAAATCTGCTAGAAAATCCAAAAGAAATAAAAAATACAGATACAATTACTTTTCTTCATCAAATAGCCGAAAAAATGCACCGTCGATCTATGGTAGTGCTTTTTACAGATATGTTTCAAGACGGCAACGAAGAGCAGCTTTTTAACGCGTTACAGCACTTAAAACACAACAAGCATAAAGTTGTGGTTTTTCATGTAATTGACGAAAAAAGAGAGCTTAATTTCGATTTTGACAATACGCCAAGAAAGTTTATCGATGTCGAATCTGGTGAAGTTGTCAACCTTTTTGCCGAAAATGTAAAGGAAGAATACGAAAATAAGGTTTCAGATTATTTTAAAAAGGTATCATTAACCTGTGCTCAAAACAAAATAAAGTATGTTCCAGTAAATGTGGGAGCAAATTTTGAAAAAATTCTCACTACGTACTTGGTTGAAAAACAAAACTTTGGTTGATTTCATTGAAATTTTTATAAAAAAAATCAAAAAAATACTTGTGTAAACAAAAAACGTGTGTATATTTGCAACCGCAATAAAGCGATGGTTTGGTAGTTCAGTTGGTTAGAATACATGCCTGTCACGCATGGGGTCGCGGGTTCGAGTCCCGTCCAG
>NZ_JAYWFT010000098.1:0-31999 GCF_043778725.1 Flavobacterium sp.
GAATTTAATTATTATAACTTTTCATTGCAATCTCTAGATTATAACTTGATAGACAAGCAAGATGCGATTGTATTAAACGAATTGAAAGACATTCCGCAAGCGTTGCAAACTACTTTAAAAGCGTTTGTAGAAAAAGGTGGAAATGTGGTATTGATTCCAAGTGCTGAAAGTTCGGTTTCAAATTTGAATGCTTTTTTAACAAATTTTGGAGGAATTCAATTTAAAAATTTAGGAACTACCGAAAAGATGGTTACCAAAATCAATTTTAGCCATCCATTATTTAGTAGTGTTTTTGAGAAAAAAGTTGATAATTTTCAATATCCAAATACTAAGACTTCATTTGAAATTAATAATTCGGCACCAATGGTTTTGGGTTACAGCGACCAAACTTCTTTTTTGAGTGCTATTCAAAACGGAGTTGCTTCTGTATATGTTTTTGCTGCACCAATTAATAAAGTAAATAGCAATTTTCAGAATTCGCCTATCATTGTTCCAACATTTTACAATATGGGACAAAATGCTCAAAAAGCTGGAATAAATGCATTGATTATTGGCGAAAACAAACCATTTATTGTAGAAACGGCATTAGGAAAAGATGAAATTGTAACTGTAAAAACCGACAAAGAAAGTTTTATTCCGGTGCAACAAATTTTGAACAACAAAGTAAAATTAACGTTCAACGATAATCCAAAAGAAGCTGGAAACTTTAGTGTTTTTAACAACAATCAATCTATTGAAAATATAAGTTTTAATTACAATCGAACTGAAAGTAACTTGGCAAATGCCAATCCAGATGCAGTGAGTGATTTTAAAGATATAAGTAATGTAGATGCTATATTTGATACGTTACAAGCCAATCGAGCTGACAATCAGTTATGGAAATGGTTTGTAGTACTCGCATTACTATTTATTGCAGTGGAAATTTTAATTCAAAAATTTGTAAAATGAAAATTATAATCAGAGAAGCCAAGATTATTGACCCAAAAAGTTCTTTTCATAACCAAGTAGTTGATGTAAAAATCAATAACGGAACTATTGAAAAAATTGGAAACAACCTCATGCCATCTGATGATTATCAAGAAATAAAAACAACCAATTTACATCTTTCTCAAGGTTGGTTTGATAGTTGTGTTTCTCTTGGTGAACCAGGATTTGAAGATAGAGAAACCATTTCTAACGGACTAAATGTTGCTGCCAAAAGTGGTTTTACAGCAATTGCTTTGCAACCCAATTCCTTTCCTGTACTTGACAACCAATCGCAAATACAATTTGTAAAACAAAAAGCTTTGAATGCTGCTACCGAATTATTTCCAATTGGCGCATTAACCAAAAACAGCGACGGAACTGATTTGGCCGAATTATTTGACATGAAAAACTCTGGAGCCATTGCATTTGGTGATTATGGAAAGAGTTTGTCAAATGCTAATTTATTAAAAATAGGTTTGCAATATGTACAAGATTTTGATGGATTGATTGTAACCTTCTGTCAAGACGAAAAAATAAAAGGAAGCGGTGTTGTAAACGAAGGAATTGTTTCTACACGATTGGGATTGAAAGGAATTCCAAATTTAGCAGAAGAATTAATTGTTGCTAGAAACTTATTTCTTTTAGAATACACAGGTGGAAAATTACACATTCCGACAATTTCTACTGCTAAATCGGTTGCTTTAATTAGCGATGCAAAAGCTAAAGGATTGCAAGTAACTTGTAGTGTTGCGGTTCATAATTTGGTTTTAACCGACGAAAAACTTGACGGATTTGATACTCGTTTCAAAGTTTCGCCACCATTGCGAACCGATGCTGATAGAATTGCTTTATTAAACGGCGTTTTAGACAATACGATTGATGTTATAACTTCAGACCATAATCCGATGGATATTGAACATAAGAAAATGGAATTTGATTTGGCAAAAAATGGAACCATTGGATTGGAAAGTGCTTTTGGTGCTTTGTTAACCGTTTTACCGCTAGAAAAAATTGTAGAAAAATTAACTTCGGGAAGAGCTATTTTTAATCTAAATCAATTGGAAATTGCAGAAGGAAATTTAGCTACTATCTCTTTATTTACAACAGATGAAGAATGGCATTTTTCTAAAGAAAATATCTTATCAAAATCTAAAAATTCGGCTTTTCTTGGTGCAAAAATGAAAGGAAAAGTTGTTGGAATTTATAACAAAGGACAATTAATTTTAAGTTAATCAAATTGAAAAAAGACGTCAACAAAAATAATTTTTTTGAAAACTACATGACTTTCAGATTCTATATTGGTATTGCAGCTTTACTAATTTTTATTGTAATAGTAATATATGAAGCAATTTTCAAATAAATTTTAATTTAAAAATAAGATTTACATATTATAAAATAATGGACAAGCAAACAATTGAAGAAGGAAAAGCAACAGCTATAACAAGTTATATTTTAATTATTGGTGTTTTAATAGCGCTTTCTATGAATTCTGAAAAGAAAAATCAGTTTGCGTCATTTCACATTAGACAAGGATTGGGATTGACCTTAACCTTTATAACACTTGGCGTTTCCATAAGTTATTTCGAAAGTATTATGGTTGCTGCACCCATGTGGATTTTCATTTCTGTTTTAACAATTTACGGAATTTTCACTGCTGCAAAAGGCGAATTAACTCCGCTTCCACTTCTAGGAAAATGGTTTCAAAAATGGTTTAATAACATTTAATGAAAAGTAAATCGCTCTTTCTTTTGCTTTCAATTTTTCTTTTAGTTGGATTTACACATGCAACAAAAAAGAAGACACAACTTGAACAATTAGAAAGTAAATCTATTATTGGTGATTTTGACGGAGATAAAAAAGCCGATACTTTATTTGAAATTCATACTTCTGGAGAAAAAGATTCCATTATAACCGAAATTCCTTTTATAGATGATTACGACAAAACGGTTGATTATTACTTTAAAAATTCAATTAGAACATCATTAAAATCATCTAACAAAAAAATTAAAGAGCTTGATTTAGGAACTAGTTTTGGAGTTTATTGTCTTATAAATATTGGCGACAACAATAACGACAAGAAAGATGAAATTGCATTAGTGATTGATTATTGCGATTTTAGTAATTTAAACAGTTGTAAAATCTACACATTATGCAACAACAATTGGAAGATGATAAACCACTTTTCTATTCACGAAGCTGCATTTGAATATGCCGAAGGAGAACAATTAGACCCAAATATAATTGGAGATTATTTTAAAAAAAAGGATGGAAAATGGTTTTATGCTGATGCTTTAGAAGTTTTAGAATCTGACGATATAATAGTAAAAATGAAGCCTTTAAAAATAAAAAAATGCAATAAATTATGAATTTATCACTACATCATTTAGTTCGTGAACCTAAAATAAAACTAGAAAAAAATCCGTTATTGCTATTACTTCACGGTTATGGTAGTAATGAGGAAGATTTATTTTCTTTTGCCTCAGAATTGCCAGATGAATATTATGTAATTTCTGCTCGTGCTCCTTATGATTTAATGTATGGTAGCTATGCTTGGTATGCTATAAATTTTGACGCAGATGAAAACAAATTTTCTGATGTTGCACAAGCACAACAATCTAGAGATTTAATTGCTACTTTTATAGATGAATTGGTTGCTAACTATGCCATTGATGCTACTAATGTTACCTTGGTTGGATTTAGTCAAGGTTGTATATTGAGTTATGCCATAGCACTTTCTTATCCAGAAAAAATTCAACGTGTTGTTGCCATGAGTGGTTATTTAAATATTGAAATGGCAAAATTAGGTTATGAAAAAAATAATTTTACTACTTTAAAAATCTTTTCATCGCACGGATCAGTTGATCAAGTAGTTCCTGTAGAATGGGCAAGAAAAGCCGCACCAGCATTGAAAGAATTAGGAATTGATGTTGTCTATAAAGAATATCCAATTGGTCATGGAATCTCGCCTCAGAACTTTTATGATTTTAAAAATTGGTTGAAATAATAACAAAAAAAAAGAGTCTCATTAAAAACGAGACTCTTTTTTTTTATTTGTTAATTGATATTATTCTTGACCTTCTGGATTGTCACTTCCTGTCACTTTGTTTCCAATTTCGGCATCGCCAGAAAACAAAATTTTATCAGATTTTTTAAGCACATATCCTTTCCAAGGAATCAATTGGTAGTCTTGATAAATCCAAGGTTTTCCTTGTGAAGCTCTTGTAAGAATGAATGATTTTTCATCTGGAAGAAAAACTTCTGCTTTATCACTAGATTCATTAAATAAAACATAAGCACAAAGAGTTGCATCTTCTGTAGCAACATCGTTGGCAGGATTTAATTGTATTCCTGTAAAAACTCTCACACATTCTTTGTTAAGTTTAGACCAGGTATATCCAGCAGATGCCAAACATCCATTTTCATCTTTATCTGCACCAACAATTGTAGAATCTTTAGTTTGCTTTGCTTTAGTTTGAGCTTCTTCTGGACTTGAATCACCATCTTTAGGTTTGCAAGAAACTACAAATGTAAGTATTGAAAATATAAAAATAATTTTTTTCATGAATTTTTAGTTTAATATTGTTCTTTGGGAAAAATAAAAGTATCCATTATTTGAAACGTAATTTTTCCGTCCTCTTCTACAAAATACTTTATTAGAACATCACCCCAAAAGGTACCGTCACTATAATCTGCAACTATCCAACGGTGATTTAATATTTTTATTTTATTGATAACAAATTTTTGATTACCAATAGTTTCTTGACCTGTATAAATATTTCCTTTTGGACTGTCGTTGAAAGCCAGTAAAGCATCATTTATTTGAGGAATCAATTTTTGAATTTCATATTTAGAAAAATATTCTTGAGCATATTCATTTTTTTCTAACGAAAAATGATTATCGTCATTATTTTTATTTTTTAGAGAATCTAAACTGAATTTCAAATTTTTAATTTCGAGATCACTATTTTTCTTTTCAAAAGCGATTGCCTTTGTAAAATACATGTACGTAAAAGCGGCAATTAAAGCCGAAATAATAAATAAATATAAATATAATTGTCTTTTCATATTAGATGGAAATTTCTAAATTATCAAATGCTAAAAACACATTTTTGGGCAATTTCTTCTGAACTTCTTCATGAAATCCTAGAATGTGACTTATGTGTGTAAAATAGGCTTTTTCTGGTTGAACCAAAGTTACAAAATCTAATGCATCTTGCAAACTAAAATGTGAGTGATGTGGTTCTTCTCTCAATGCATTAATAACCAATACTTTTACTCCTTTTATTTTTTCAATTTCTATGTTTTCTATGGTCTTAACATCTGTTAAATAGGCAAAATCATTTATCCTATAACCAAAAACTTGAAGATTTCCATGAGAAGCATTGATAGGAATAATAGTCATTTTTCCTATAGAAAAAGAATTATTATTGACCACTTCTATCGCATTTACAGATGGCGCTCCAGGATATCTGTTTTTAGTTTCAAATATGTAATCGAAACGTCTTTTTAGATTTTCAAGTACTCTTTTATGTGCATAAATTGGAATTTCACCTTGTTTAAAATTAAACGGACGAATATCGTCTAGACCAGCTGTGTGATCGGCATGCTCGTGAGTGAATAAAATAGCATCTACTTTTTCACATTTGCAAGAAAGCATTTGTTGTCTAAAATCTGGACCGCAATCTATAACTATAGAATCATTATCATTGTGAATCCAAACAGAAACACGCAAGCGCTTGTCTTTTAAGTCATTGCTTAAACAAACAGAGTGATTACTTCCAATAACTGGAATACCTTGAGAAGTTCCTGTACCCAAAAAATAGACTTTCATTTAGCACGGTTTTTGATACATATTTCAACTAAGAAACAGCATGTAGCAATTATTATACAAAAATAGGATTATTTATCTTTTAATAAAGCACCTATTTTACTAACTTTGCAATGTATACAAATGATTATGGGAAACTTCGGATTAGACATAAAGTTAAAAGGTGATAAAGTTATTGAGCAAATTCCTTCTATAAAGGATAAAGCACTTAGAATAAACTTGAACGATAACATCTATGGAACCTTTGCTGAAATTGGTGCTGGACAAGAAACTGTTCGTCATTTTTTTAGATCTGGTGGTTCTTCTGGTACTATAGCCAAAGCTATGTCGGCTTACGATAAAGATTTTAGTGATGCCATATATGGTATTGAAGGTGACGGAAGGTATGTTACCGAAAGTAGATTAAAAAAGATGCTTTCGCACGAAGTTGAATTGATTGAAAACAGACTTGACCGAACAAAACATCCCAATAAAATGTTTTTTAGTTATGCCAATACTGTTGCTACTATTGATTTTGCAAAACAATTTAAAGGTCATGGATGGGTTGGAATTAAATACCAAATTGAACCCGATGAAGATTATAATGAAATTACGCTACACATTAGATTTAAGGAAACTGATGCTAGATTGCAACAAGAAACACTTGGTATTCTTGGCGTAAATTTAATTTATGGTGCTTTTTACAAATATAATGATCCAAAAAAATTATTGCGTTATTTATATGACCATTTAGAAAAAGACCAATTAGAAATTGATACAATCAACTTTTCTGGACCACGATTTGCCAATGTAGACAATAGATTAATGAGTTTACAATTGGTAAAAAACGGAATGACAGATGCGGTAATGTTTAGTCCCGATGGGCATAACATTCTTCCTGCAGCAGTTTTATATAAGAAAAACATTCTTGCTTTAAGAGGAAGTTTTCGTCCTGTTACAAAGGTAAATATGGACATGCTTGATCGTTCCCTTGAAATGTTTGTTGAAGAAAATAAAGTAGAAAAAGACAACACCTTTGTTATCTTTGAAATTACATTATCCAACCTACGATCGGAAGGTGAAATTGATGAGCGCGACTTTATGGACAGAGCAGAATTACTTTGCTCACTTGGTCAAACGGTTATGATTTCTAATTTTCAAGAATATTATAAAGTTGTTGAGTACTTTTCTAGTTATACCAAAGCTAGAATGGGATTGGTAATGGGTGTAAACAACCTAGTTGATATATTTGACGAAAAATATTATCGCCATTTGAGCGGTGGAATTCTTGAAGCTTTTGGGAAATTATTTTATAGAGATTTAAAAGTATATTTATATCCAATGGAAGAAAATGGCGAAGTAGTAACTTCTCAAAATCTTAAAGTTCATCCTAGAATGAAGGAATTGTATAAATTCTTTGCCTACAATGGAAAAGTTGTAGATGTACCTGTTAATGATAAAGAAAACCTTAAAATATTCTCGCGCGAAGTTTTAAAAATGATTACTAAAGGCATTCCTGGATGGGAAAAAATGTTGCCAAAAGGAACCGCAGATTTAATTAAACAGCATCAATTGTTTGGTTACGATCCTAACAGAGTTCTGGAAGAAGTTTAGTTTTATAAAAAATAAAAGTATAAAGATCTGAATTGTTAAAGCAATTCAGATCTTTTTTTATTTGTATTTTTACTTATTGTGTTCCAAAAAATAGCGTTCTTCAATACGTTTAATATCTTTAATTGTATTTTTAGCCCATTGCAATCGTTTTTCAAGAATTTCATTATCAGACAATTGCCAGTTAATATTAGATTTATGCAAACGACTCATTAAACTTTGAATTATAATTGCTGCAGAAACAGATATGTTTAAACTTTCGGTAAAACCAGCCATCGGAATTTTTAAAAAACCATCGGCATTTTGAAGTACTTCTTCTGATAATCCGTCGCGTTCAGTTCCAAAAAAAAGAGCACTTGGTTTAGTAATATCAAAATCATCTAAATCGCAATCCTTTTCATGAGGTGTGGTTGCAATGATTTGATATCCTTTACTTTTCATACTAGAAATACAACCCAAAATACTATCAAATCTATTTACATCAACCCATTTCTGTGCTCCCATTGCAATTTCTTTATCGATAGATTTGGTGTAACGTTCCTCAATTACATTGAGTTGTTGAATTCCAAAAACCTCGCAACTGCGCATCACAGCACTTGTATTATGTAACTGAAAAATATCTTCCATAGCAATCGTAAAATGATTGGTTCTTTTAGACAAGACTTGTTGAAATCGTTCTTTTCTATTATCGGTAAGTATATTTTCTAAAAAAGCTAAGTATTCTAAATCGACCATTTAACAAGTGTTTTTGGCAAAAATAGTAAAATTGTGAAGCCAAATGAATTAAAATTAGTTTAAGTTTTTTTACTGCAAATTTTACGCTTTTTTGTCTTGAACATTTATTTTATAATGCTCCCATTTTATTTAACAAATAAGTTTATAATATGATGTTTTATAGCTAAACTAGTTTGCGGAAATTTTAATTAATTTGCTATTTAGAAGATTTGCATAAAACTATTTTTAATATCTTTGGTTTAAGTGTAAATTATAAAAATGAAGAAGAAAATAGTTGTTTTAACAGGAGCCGGAATTTCGGCAGAAAGCGGAATAAAAACCTTTCGAGACAGTGATGGCCTTTGGGAAGGACACAATGTAATGGATGTTGCAACGCCCGAAGGTTGGCAAAAAAATCAAGAATTAGTGTTAGATTTTTACAATCAAAGAAGACGACAATTGCAAGATGTAGAACCAAATCTTGGACACAAAGTTTTAGCTGAATTAGAAAATCAATTTGACGTTCACATCATTACTCAAAACGTTGATAATCTTCACGAAAAAGCAGGAAGTACAAAGGTTTTACATCTTCATGGTGAATTATTGAAAGTGAGAAGTGTGCGAGATAAAAATTATATTCTTGACTGGAAAAAAGATTTAATAACAGGTGATTTAGATTCAAATGGTTTTCAGTTGCGCCCACATATAGTATGGTTTGGCGAAGATGTTCCTGCACTAGAAGAAGCGTTGTCTATTACTCAAAACGCAGATTTTTTTGTAGTAATTGGCACTTCGCTACAAGTATATCCAGCTGCTGGATTAGTAGAATTTACACCGCCCAATATTCCTGTTTATTATATTGATCCTAATCCGGCAAAGATTGCTAATTTATCAAATCGACTAGAAATAATTTCGATGAATGCAACAGATGGGGTTCCGTTTTTAAGAGAAAAATTAATGAAAATAGAGTAAAAAAAAGAGGCTAGAATATAGATTTTAAGTGTTATTTTAAATCTATTTTCTTTGTTGTATAGTCTATATTTTAATTTGGTTTAACTATTTTTGCACTTTTAAACAACAACACAACAAAATGCAACTAACAGAATTAAATGCTATCTCACCAATTGATGGACGATATAGAAGTAAAACCGTTTCTTTATCGCAATTTTTTTCGGAAGAAGCGCTTATAAAATACAGAGTTTTAGTAGAAGTAGAATATTTTATTGCACTGTGCGAAGCCAATTTACCGCAACTTTCGGGAGTAAATAAATTGGTATTTGATGATTTACGAAAAATTTACACCAACTTTTCTACTCAAGATGCACTTTGGATTAAAGAAACAGAAAAAACTACTAATCACGATGTGAAAGCAGTTGAATATTTTATTAAAACAAAATTTGATGCATTGGGATTAGAAACATACAAAGAATTCATTCACTTTGGTTTGACATCGCAAGACATCAATAATACTGCTATTCCGCTTTCTACAAAAGAAGCATTTGAAAAAGTATATTTACCGGGTTTAATAGCTGTAATTGCAAAATTAAAGGAACTTGCTATGGAATGGAAAGACATTCCGATGTTAGCAAGAACGCATGGACAGCCTGCTTCGCCTACCCGATTGGGCAAAGAGATTTTGGTATTCGTTGAGCGATTAGAAGAGCAAATGCGATTGTTATTTAATATTCCGTTTGCGGCAAAATTTGGAGGAGCAACTGGAAATTACAATGCGCATCATGTTGCCTATCCTACTATTGATTGGAAAAAATTTGGAAGTGATTTTGTAGAAACTACTTTAGGCTTACAACATTCATTTCCTACTACACAAATAGAGCATTACGATCATTTTGCAGCATTTTTTGATGCTTTAAAAAGAATAAACACTATTTTAATTGACTTAGATAGAGATGTTTGGACGTATGTTTCTATGGATTATTTTAAGCAAAAAATTAAAGCTGGCGAAATTGGATCATCGGCAATGCCACACAAAGTAAACCCAATTGACTTTGAAAACAGTGAAGGTAATTTAGGAATTGCTAATGCTATTTTTGAGCATCTTTCTGCCAAACTTCCTATTTCGAGATTGCAACGTGATTTAACAGACAGTACGGTTTTAAGAAATATTGGCGTTCCAATAGGTCATACTTTAATAGCATTTGAAGCAACTCTAAAAGGATTGAACAAATTGGTTTTGAACGAAACAAAATTTGCCGAAGATTTAGAAAAAAACTGGGCTGTTGTAGCAGAGGCAATACAAACTATTTTGCGTCGTGAAGGTTATCCAAATCCATATGAAGCTCTGAAAGATTTGACTCGCACAAATACTGTTATCAATAAAGAAGCGATTCAAAATTTTATTCAAACACTAAAAGTTTCTGATGAAATTAAAGTAGAATTGATGCAGATAAGCCCAAGCAATTATTTGGGAATTTAATGGTGTATGGTTTCTAAATTAACTTAATAGTGTCAATAATATGACACTATTTTTGTTTTATAAATACTGCTTTATAAATAACATGTCCTTTGTTAAAAATTAAATGTACCAAGTTAATAATGGTGTGTCCCGAGTGTAAAATAAAGTGTTCCATTATTGAAATTAAATTTACCAAGGAAAATATTACAAATATCAATTATTTTATTACTTTTACTTTATAGCTAAGAGCAAATGTTATGTTTTTGGTTATTTGTTGTACTTAGTTGTTAAGTATGTTTCTGTAAAACATAAATATATTATTTGTACAATAACAGCTATTTTGTTATCGTTAAAATAAAAAATTAAATGTTTTTATTATGAATTTAAGAAGTAGAAAAGGTAATTTTTATACGTTTATTTTCAGAAACAATAAAAAAAATTCACCTATTTAAATTTACTAGAAAACAACCAAAAGTTTTAATGAATATAAATTTTTCTCTCCTTTCTTGCTCTTTGCTTGAGTTAATTAATAACAAATAAAAAAAAATAACAGGTGCAATAATTTCAGCAAAAGTAATACACTAAATATGGAAAAAATAATCAACGACCTTAGTCTTGGACTTTTCATTTGGCAAACAATTATGTTCATATTATTGATTATTATAGTTTACTATGTTATTAAGATGTACAGAAAATAATGAAGAATCTAGATAAAAAGAATTAAAGTAAAAATGAAAACAATTTTTCAATCTAAATTAGATTGAAAATCACATTACAATTAAATTAAATACCTAATTTTACTTTTGTTTATTAGTAACAGTATTTTCTCTCTAAACAATGTAATAGCTCTAAGTTCTACAGCTTTTGTTATTGTAACTAAAAAATGAAAAAAATGAAAAATCATATATTAATATTATTCTTAATTGCTTTTACTTCATGTAAATCGCAGAGTGTGAATATAAAAAATTGGAATGGAAATTATGTAGCTAATACTTATTATGAAGATATTGACAATGAATTGAATCAATTTGAAGGAACATATCAATTTACAAACGGAAACAATGAATTAACTTTTACATTTAAAAAACAATTAAAATATTACAATACATCTTATTATCAAGATTTGTTAACAGGAGAATATAAATATAAAGAAGGTGGGGTTATTTTGGTTGATAATTTAAATCGAATCAATCAAAATTTATTAAATAAATATTCTCACGATATCTGTGGAAACACTTTAATTTATAACGACATGAAACCAAATTGCGATAATTGCTTACCTAATCAATTAAGAGCTGATTTGATTTTTTTGGTAGGAGTAATAATGACAATGGAGGCTCAATTGTCATTCAGAAATTTAATGAGAATGGTCAGGAAAAAATAAAAATTATAATATTTTATTTAGCTCGAATAATTAATCCAGGTGATGCAATGCCTCTTGACCCAAAACTTCCTAGTGGTGAATATACATTGACAAGAATTTATTAAAAAAATGAAATTAATCTTTAAAATTGTGCTTTTATTATTATTTAGTAAAGCATACGTAAAATTTTTAAAATAATAACTCTAAAAAGAACATCTCAAAAGCGTGCTTTTATTATAAATTAATTATGAAAAAGATAAATTTATTATTTAGTTTTACTATTATGAAATATTTTGCAATAGAACATAGTCGTAACGAAAAGTTAGTGGGGAAAATTCCTCAAGTAAAAGAATTTATACATCATTGCAATGTTGACGAAGAACCTAAGTTCATTGATCGATTTATATTTGAAGAAATCAAAATCCAACCGATTTTATCAAATGTTATTTTATATTCAAATGCAAAACAAACCGATTTTATAGATACTTATGGTCATATTGGTTTTTTATCTGGTTACCTAATTAGCAATAAATTTAAGGAAATATTAGACAAATTTAATTGTTATGGCTTTCAATTCTTTCAAACATATTTTATTCAAAAGAATCAAAAACTAGATAACTATTGGCAAGTCAATAAATATGATTTTCCGTATCAATTTATTGATTTTATAAAGACTACGTTCATATTTAAAGATAGGGATGTTAATAAAAATGTAATAAGTAAAGTAATGAATTTTAAAAATGCTGATGAATTTAAATCATTTGCTAATCAGATTCGTTATCCGAAGTGGCTTTTTTCTGAAGATATTTTTTTTACGGAAGAAATGAATTTAGATTTTTTTTCATTAAGGTATACTGATGGAGCTCACAAAGGTATCGTTTCAGAAAGACTAAAAGTAGAAATTGAAAAAGAGACTATAACAGGAATTGAGTTTAGACCTATAGAAATTTCTCTACAAGAATGGGGAAAAAGAGATGGTCTCAGAGAAAAAACATATGGAAAAACATAATACAATTAATATGAAATACCTAATCTTACTTTTGTTTATTAATAACAATATTTTCTCTCAAAATAATGCAATAGCTCCTAGATCTGGAGCTATTGTTTTTGTTAAAGAAGAAATTATTTATGATAAAGAATTATATGTAAAATCGTTTAAAGAACTAATGCCTAAAATGAAAAAGGCAATGGAGAAACAAATTGTTTTTGAATGTTTAACAGATGGTAAAAAAGTAGATACGACACTATTAAAATCAGAAGTAGAAAAAACGGCTCAAAATTTTGAAATGATGTTACCGTTTATGCTTGAAGAAGATAACGAAAAAATAAAATTTTACAATGAATTTAATAAAGATATAATAACAAAATATTATACCGTAGATAGTAAATTAATAAAAAATAAAATCATTATTAATCAAACTACATTAGAAGTAAAAGACGAATATGATGAATATGTTGAAATTGAAAAAAATGAAATCATTAAACTTACCGAATATAAAAATGACATCAGGGAAATAAATGGTTTCAATTGTTTTAAGGTTATTTATAGCTATAATGAGCCTAATGTAGAATTGGATTTTCTAGCAAATGTAACTTCAAATAGTAGAGAATTATGGGTAACACAGGAAATAAAATGTAATTATCATCCGGTAATTAATGAGATAGAAATATTAGAAAAATATTATCCGTTAGAAATAATAGAATACTCTGATGATATAAAGGGTAAAAGGACAACTTATAAAATTGAGAGTCTAACTATTAATTTAAAATAAAAAACTATGCAAAATACTCTAGAATACTTAACGTATATTTTACCAACTTTTTTTATAATTCTAATATTATACTTTTTTATAACTATATACATTCTAGTAAAGAAATACATACTTTTAAAGATTAAATATTATGAAATAAAATTAAAAAAAGAAGAAACTAAATAACCAAAACCTATGGAAATATCATACATCCAAATCTTATTAATACTAATTAGTGTAGCAATACTTGCATTTATAGTGTTTATTTTATACAAAGCATACGTGAAATTTTTAAAATAATTACTCTAAAAGAACATCTTAAAAGCGTGCTTTTATTATAAATTAATTATGAAAAAGATAAATTTATTATTTTGGTTTTTAGTAGTAACTGTTGGTTACAGTCAAGCGTTTTTTTTTATATCAAAAAACGAACGTTATGACCACGCTAAAGATGGAGATAACTGTAGAAATTTATTGAATTGTAGTGATCCGGAAGCACTTCTGTTTAAATTAAACAATGAGAACTTTATAGTTCAAAAAAAAGATGGTTTTTATAAATTTTATGTGGATAAAGATGAAAAAATAATAATTAGCAGTACTAAATTGGCACCTAAAGAAGCTACTGAATGTACCACTATTTTAGATTCATTAAAAAGTATAGATCCAAATTATCTTACTATTACAAAAGATGAAAATGGAAGAGAACTGATTGTAAATGACGGTAGAGAATATGAGATTAATTTTTTTAAAAAAGAGTATGCCTTAACTTTAAAATCAAATAATCCAGAGATTTATATTGAGAAAAAATATCCTCATTACCAAGAAAGAGCTAAGTTTCTTAAAGGTGTCACTGCTTTAAACAAACTTTTTTTTGATTCGATTTATAATAATGTTAATAAACTAGATACCCTATATTTAGAATTTAAAAAAAATAAAAAACTTAACAATTTAGAGTTAAATAAAGAAAATCACAATGGTGTAAATTACTATTCTTTATTTTTTTCTGGTACTAAAAAAATCACATTAACAAATTTTGAAAGTTACCGAGATTTAATAATTGATAGAAGGTCGTTGGAGAAAAATAAATCTAGAATAATAAGTGTCGATTTTATTAATAAATATAGATACAGTTATATAACAAGACTTTTTAAAGATAAAGTGATTTACATTATTGAAAAAAAACATCTAAGAAGAGTAAACTATGTTTTTCCATAAATAATTTATTATTAGTTATTTATGACAATTGGCGTTGGCTTGTACAAATAATGAAAGGTTGCCAGGAGAAATGTAAGCAATGTCTAAACCTAATCCTCTAAGGATAAAAAGTGTTCCAATAATAACTGTTGCAATTGGAATCATTTTTTGCATTTTACTTCGAATAGGCGTTGAGAGAATGTTAGATATGTAAACCACAGCACTCATCATTGGAATGGTTCCTAATCCGTAAAGCAACATGTAGGAAACTCCTAAAGTTACATTTTGCATGGCAATGGCGCCAAACAAAGCTGCATAAACCAATCCGCAAGGCAAAAACCCATTGAGTAAACCTATTGTGAATAAGGCATCTGGTGATTTGCGTTTGAATTGATTTCCTAAACTGCTTTTTACGTTAGAAATTACTCTGTAAACTGGTTTAGAGAAATTGTATTTCATAAAAATACGTTCGGGAACAACAGCAATTGCAATCATGAAAATTCCAACTATAATTGAAATACTCTGTTGAATTCCTGCCATATAAAACCCTTTTCCTAAAATACCAAACACTAAACCAAGAGTAGCATAAGCCGATAATCTACCCATTTGATAAAGCATTATTTGTACTGCTTTTTTGGCTGAATTGTTTCTATCTAATGGCAACATCATAGCAATTGGTCCACACATACCAATACAGTGCAAACTACTTATTAATCCGAATATAAAAGCTGAATATAGCATTGTTATAATTTATATTTTGATGCTTTGTTTATTGTTTAAAATAGACAAACTCTTTGCTCAAGTATTTTTTATCCTTGTAAGTCCAATCTATACTAATGTCCCAACGACCGCCAACCAAATTACTTTTAGGTAGGAGCAAATGTGGACTAGAAAGTGAAATAGGAATTTCAAAATCTAGTTTCTGGTTGGACGGTCTATAAAGGGACACCATTCCTTTAATATTTTTATAATCAAAATCGGCAGGAAAATCAACATTGATTCCTTCTGCTGTAGTTTTAATAATTACTTTACTTTTTAGATCATGGGCGTTTTGCTCTCTGTCTAAATCTTGCTGAGCTACTAATTCTTTTTTATAGTATTCGTCAACAACCAATTCGTTATCGTATTTAGAATTGGATTGCACACTAAATACAAAGAATAAAATAAAACTCATAAACAGTGCAAACGCAATTACAATTCCTGTTCCCCAATTAATTTTCATATATGTAAAAGTTATTTGTTAGTGGTCATATATGGTATCGCCTTTTTATTTATTGGTTTTTGCTTACGCAAACTAATTGTTAATGGCCATTTCATATGTTTAAATTTTTTAGTTAAAACTTCTTGGTCCTAAAAAGTTAGTTGTTTCATTATCAATCAGTTCTTTATCATTATAAACTTCTATTTGCAATGTTGTTTTATCTCCTTTTAAAAAGGCTTGATCGATCTCAACAAACATAGTTCCTTCTGATAAAGCTTGTTTTTTTACTGTAAAATGGTCTTTTCCTACTAATTTTATTTCGCCTTTTGGAGAAACCAGTTTGAAATAGACATTATTAAAATCATGCTCGGTTTTATTAACCACTTTAAAAGTATAAACGTTACTGATTTTTTCTCCTTTATGTTCAAACAATTGTCCCGGAAGATGTAAAATTGTAGCTTCAACATCGTTTCTAAGAAATAACATTCCGATAAAAACACCAGTAAGTATTAGCAATACCGATGCATACCCTTTCATTCTTGCATTGAAAACAAATTTTTCTTTATTAACAATTTCAACTTCACTAGCATATCTAATTAATCCTTTGGGCAAACCAACACTTTCCATAATGTGGTCGCATTCATCAATGCATGCGGTACAATTTACACATTCTAGTTGTACACCATTTCTAATATCTATTCCTGTTGGACAAACGTGAACACACAATTTACAATCGATACAATCACCTTTTCCAGATGCTGCTCTATCTTCTTGTTTGTTGAATTTAGCTCTTCCAACTTCTTTTTCACCACGAACATAATCGTAAGCAACATTGATGGTTTTATTGTCTAGTAAAACACCTTGCATTCTACCATAAGGACAAGCAATTATGCATACTTGCTCTCTAAACCACGCATAAATAAAATAGAATACATAAGTAAAAATTATTAATGCAATTAAGGTATGCGTATTTTTTGTTGGTCCGTCTTTAATAAATTTTATCAATTCGTCACTACCAATTAAATAAGCTAAAAAAACATTAGCAATTAAGAAGGAAATAATATAGAAAATAAACCATTTAGTACCTTTTTTTCTAATTTTTTCGGCACCCCAAGCTTGTTTGTCTAATCTAATTTGAGCACCTCTATCACCTTCAATCCAAAATTCAATTCGGCGAAATACCATTTCCATAAAAATAGTTTGCGGACAAAACCATCCACAAAAAATTCTTCCGAAGGCAACTGTAAATAGTGCCAAACTAACTACGCCAATAATCATGATAATCACGAAAATATGAAAATCTTGAGGCCAAAAAGGAAATCCGAAAAGGTTAAATTTTCTATCAATAACATTAAATAGTAAAAACTGATTTCCGTTAATTTTTACAAAAGGAGCTGCAAATAAAAATAACAGTAAAAAATAACTTAACCATTTTCTTCTTTCATAAAGAATCCCTTTAGGAATTTTGGCATATATCCAAGATCTTTTTCCTTCTTTATTGATAGTACCTATGCTATCTCTAAAATTATAATCTGGTAATGTTGACATTTTGTTTGTTTTTTAAAACCTCAAGTCCCGATTTTAAAACCGAGACTTGAAAGGATTTATTTATTTGACAGCAACAACTTTTGCAGCTACTTTGGTTGTATCTGCTGGTGCAGTTTTTGCATCTGTTTTTGGAGTAGCTTCTTCTACCCATTTTTTTGCTTCTGGCTCAGTTGGTTTTGGTTCTTTTGGATTAGATCCTTGAAGTGATAAAACATAACTGGCAACTTTTTGAATATCAGATGGTTTTATTGTTGCTTTCCATGGCACCATTCCTTTACCGTCACGTCCGCCTTCCATAATAGTGTTGAACACATTTTTTATTCCGCCACCATTAATCCACATATCATCTGTTAGATTTGGCCCTATTTGTCCACCAGCATCTGGTCTATGACAAGCAACACAAGTACTTTGGAAAATAGCTTTACCAGCAGCAATACTTGCCGCATCTGTAAGTAGCACAACTTTTTCTTTATCCATTACATCTGGTGCGGTTTTGTTGTATTCATCAACTGCAATTTTCGCTTCTGCAACTTCTTTTTCGTACTCTTGAGTTTGATTATCAGCACCTAATATTTGATATCTTACCAAATAAATTCCTGCAAAAATTATACATCCGTAGAAAAGATACACCCACCATGGCGGCAAAACGTTATCTAACTCTCTAATTCCGTCATAGTTATGATCTAACATTACGTCGGCTTCTTGTTCTATTTCTTTAGAACGCGTTAGTTTTTTTAATAAACCTTGGTAGAATTCGCTTTCTGTAAAAGGAATTGATTGTGCTTCTTCCAGTTGTTTTTTCTGTTCTTCAGTGAGCAAATGATACGTTATATTATCTACTGCGCTAACTACAATTTCTATAGCTATTAAAAGGAATAGAAACACAGCAAGAAACAACAAAACCATTGGATATTTTATAAAAGCTGGTTGATCGCCTGAGTCAATAAAATATTCCATTGCACCAAATACTGTGGCAAATATCAAGGGAACTCTTACGTATGATGGAATTAATTTTTTCATAGGATTAATCTTTTATTGGTAATTCACTCATTTCTTTAATTGCCTCTTTTTTATAGGTGAAAACCCAAACGAAAAGTCCAACAAAGAAACTAAAACATATTAATAGTGAGATAATTGGATAAACTGCTACACCATCTATTGTTTCTAAACTGTATTTTACAAATTTTAGCATGACTTATTTTTTTACTTTAATATCGGTTCCTAAACGTTGTAAGTAAGCAATTAAGGCTACTATTTCTCTATCTTTCATCGGAACGAAAGTCTCACCATTTTTAGCTGCTTTTTGTTTACTTTCTTCATAAGATTTCACAAAATCAGGATCGTTGTATAGATTTTTCTCAATAGATGCAGATTGATTTTGAATACTTTTTTGAGCATTAGCAATATCAGCATCAGAATAAGGAACACCAAGCGTTTTCATGGCTTTCATCTTAGCTTCTGTTGTAGAATAATCCATTGGTTTGTTAGCAAATAACCATTTGTAAGCTGGCATAATTGATTTTTCATTTACACGTTGTGGATCCCACATGTGGTTGAAATGCCAGTTGTCATTATATTTTCCGCCTACTCTATGTAAATCTGGACCTGTTCGTTTAGAACCCCAAAGAAATGGATGATCATAAACAAATTCACCTGCTTTAGAATAATCTCCATAACGCTCCACTTCTGAACGGAACGGACGAATCATTTGAGAGTGACAACCCACACAACCTTCTCTAATATAAATATCACGTCCTTGTAATTCTAATGGAGAATAAGGTTTGACAGCTGCAATAGTTGGAATATTAGATTTAACCATTATGGTTGGAACAATTTGAATGACTCCTCCTATTAAAATAGCGATAGTTGCTAATATTGTTAATTGGATTGGTCTTCTTTCTAACCATGGATGGAATTTTTCTCCTTTCAATCTTCCAGTAGTAATTTTTTCTAATGCTGGAGCTTCTGCCAATTCATCTTCAACGGCTGAACCTTGTTTTACTGTTCTAACAATATTGTAAACCAACACAATCACTCCTGTTAAATATAATGTTCCTCCAATAGCTCTCATCCAATACATTGGCATAATTTGAGTTACTGTTTCTAGGAAATTACCATATTGTAATGTTCCGTCTGGTTTGAATTGTTTCCACATAGATGCTTGAGTAAATCCTGCAACATACATCGGTAACGCATACATAATGATTCCTAAAGTTCCAATCCAGAAATGGAAGTTGGCTAATTTTTTAGAAAATAATTGGGTTTTAGTCATTCTTGGAATCAACCAATAAACCATTCCAAACGCCATAAATCCGTTCCAAGCTAATGCACCAACGTGAACGTGAGCAATAATCCAATCGGTATAGTGAGCAATAGCATTTACATTTTTAAGCGAAAGCATTGGACCTTCAAAAGTTGCCATACCATAACCAGTAATAGCTACCACAAAGAATTTCAAAACTGGTTCTTCTCTTACTTTATCCCAAACACCACGAAGTGTTAAAAGACCGTTTATCATTCCGCCCCAAGATGGAGCAATTAACATAATTGAGAAAACAACTCCTAAATTTTGTGCCCATTCTGGTAATGCTGAGTACAATAAATGGTGTGGTCCAGCCCAAATGTATAAGAAAATTAACGACCAAAAGTGAATGATTGATAATCTATAAGAATATACAGGACGATTAGCTGCTTTGGGAACAAAATAATACATCAATCCTAAAAATGGTGTTGTTAAGAAAAAGGCAACTGCATTGTGTCCGTACCACCATTGCACTAATGCATCTTGAACTCCTGCGTAAACCGAGTATGATTTCATTGCAGAAACTGGTAACTCTAAACTATTAAAAATATGAAGCACGGCAACTGTAACAAACGTAGCGATGTAAAACCAAATGGCTACATACAAGTGACGTTCTCTTCTTTTAATAATTGTTCCAATCATGTTGATACCGAATACTACCCAGATTAAAGCAATTGCAATATCTATTGGCCATTCTAATTCGGCATATTCTTTAGAAGTTGAATATCCTAACGGAAGAGAAATTGCAGCAGCAACTATAATTAATTGCCATCCCCAAAAGTGAAGATTACTTAAAAAATCGCTAAATAATCTTGCTTTAAGTAAACGTTGCAAGGAATAATAAATTCCTGCAAACATGGCGTTACCAACAAAGGCAAAAATAACTGCATTGGTGTGTAAAGGTCTCAATCGTCCAAAACTCAACCACGGTATTCCATCGGTCATGTTTGGGAATAGAAACAGAATGGCTAAAATAAGCCCAACTAACATTCCTACTATACCAAAAACTATACTGGCGTAGATAAATTTCTTTACAATTTTGTTGTCGTAATAAAATTGTTGCATTTCCATAATTAAATTGGTTTTTGTTCTTCTTTTTTGTTTGTTACTGTTTTGGGTTTTGTTATTAATTCGTCGTCAAAAAGCATTCTGACAGACGGTGTATAATCATCGTCATATTGTCCACTTCTAACTGCTCTAATAAAAGCATAAAGAAATGTTGCGGCTACTACTATACTGATGGATATTAATAAATAAATGACACTCATACCTTGAATTTGTGTTAACAAAATTACTTTGACCTTATTTTATAAAATATGATATTTATCATACTTAAATTTTGAATTGAAATTATAGTTTCATGTTATCTAAAAACTACTAAAATCTATTTCTTTGTTGCATATATATTACTCATGATAGTTACAAAACTCACAACAGTTATGGTGCTCAAAGGCATTATGATAGCAGCTACAATGGGCAATAAATTTCCTGTAACGGCAAAACTCAATCCTACAATATTGTACAATAATGAAAGTGTAAAACTCATGTAAATTGTAAGCATTGCATTTTTGGAATAGTTCATGAAAAAGGCAATTTTTTGAAACTGAGAAGCGTCTAAAATTCCGTCACAAGCAGGTGAAAAGACATTTACATTTTCTGAAATTGATATTCCAACATTACTTTGTGCTAAAGCTCCAGAATCGTTCAATCCATCGCCAACCATCATTACATTTTTTCCTTGCTTTTGTAAATTTTCTATGTAGTGCAGTTTCTGTTCTGGTTTTTGATTGAAAACTAAAGTTGCATTTGCTGGAAGCATTTTTTCCAAAATCTTACGTTCGCCGTCATTATCTCCAGAAAGAACAATCAATTTGTAATTTTTAGACAAGCGTTCAAATAATTTTTCTAAACCTTCTCTATATTGATTATTGAAAATATAACTGCCTTTGTAAACACCATTTATCTCAACATGGACTTTTGTTTTCTTGTGCGTGTTCTCGCTCATGTGTTGCAAAAATTGAGAAGATCCTAATTTTACAGTTCCGTCTTCAAACTCAGCATTAATTCCTTTACCTATTATTTCTTCAAAGTGCAAAGGTTCTATTTTTTCTTGTTTCGGAATAAAATCATACAATCTTCGACTTAATGGATGGTTGGAACCTCTTAAAGTGTTGCCTAATAATTTTAATTCAAAATCATTTAATGGTTCACCTTCATAAGTGATAGAAGTTTTTTCATTGGTTGTAATGGTTCCAGTTTTATCAAATACAATTGTATCTACTTTGGCCAATTGCTCAATAACCATAGCGTTTTTTAGGTACAACTTTCGTCTTCCCATAATTCGCAATACATTGCCTTGTGTAAATGGAGCTGTAAGTGCTAGAGCGCATGGACAAGCCACAATTAAGATTGCCGTAAATACATTGAAAGCAGTATCGACGCTAATAAAAATCCAATATAAAAAAGATAGTACTGCCAATGCAAGCAAGGCTGGAGTAAAGTAACGACTGATTTTGTCCGTTATGGTTTTGTGTTTGATTTCTACTTTTTTCTGAAAAACATCGTTGCTCCACAGTTGTGTCAAGTAACTGTTTGAAACCGAAAATAGCACTTCCATTTCGATTACTTTACCCAATTGTTTTCCGCCTGCAAAAATTTTATCACCAGATTTTTTTTCAATTGGAACGGCTTCTCCAGTAACAAAACTGTAATCTATTGAAGCTTTATTAGAAATTAAAATTCCATCAACCGGAATTAATTCTTGATTTCTAATTAGTAGTCGATCTCCTTTTTTAATATCATAAACTTGAACTGGAATTTCGGTTCCATTGGATAAAATTTTAGTAATTGCGATAGGAAAATAGGATTTGTAATCACGTTCAAACGAAAGAAAACTGTAGGTTTTTTGTTGGAATAATTTTCCGAGCAACATAAAGAAAATTAATCCGCACATGCTGTCAAAAAAACCTTGTCCGTAATCAAAAATTATATCGACGGTACTTCTGATAAACATTACTATAATTCCTAAAGCAATTGGAATTTCGATATTTAACATTCCTGCTTTGATACTTTTCCAAGCTGAAACATAATAGCCACTTGCCGAATACAAGAAAGATGGAAGTGAAATTGCAAAAACTAACCATCGCAAGAATCCTCTATATTGATTGATCCAAAATTCATTTACTTCAAAATATTCTGGAAATGAAAGCAACATTATATTTCCAAAACAGAAAAATGCTACTCCAATTTTATAAACCAAACTTCTATCAACAACTTTTTTACCTTCTTCAAAATTATCTAAACTGATGTAAGGTTCATAACCAATAGAACAAAGAAGTGCTACAATTTGTTTAAGGTTTGTTTTCTCTGGATTGTAGTTTATTCGCACTTTTTTCTCTGGAAAATTTACCTGAGACGTGTTTATTCCCGATTGCAATTTTTGTAGATTTTCCAAAATCCAAATACATGAACTACAGTGTATGTGAGGAACATAAAGTGAAATAATGTGTGTTGCATCTTCTTGGAATTCAAGAAGTTTTGAAACAATGTTTTCATTTTCTAAAAAGTCATATTTTCCGTTAATATCCAATGGAGTTGCACCCGGAGATGCCTGAAAATCATAATAACAAGACATGTTATTTATACTGAAAATTTCATAAACAGTTTTACAACCATTACAACAGAAACGTTTTTCGTCAAATAGAATTTCTTCTTTTTTTATAATTTCATTACCACAATGGAAACAATTTGTTGCGTCCATAAATTTGCTCATTTTACCTTGAACAAAGGTTGAACAATTCTTAAATTTAAAATATGATAATTGTCATACTATTTGATATCTTTGCAAGACCTTTAAACAAAAAGCATTATGAGCAAATGTGAACAATGCATAGTTAGACAGTTTAGTTCGTTGAAAGCCTTGAACAAAGAAGAACTTTTGCGAATGGCCGACTGCAAAACATCCTATACCATAAAAAAAGGCGAACATATTTTTGAAGAAGGCGAAATTACTAAAGGCGTATTTTGCATTAAAGAAGGTGTTTGCAAACTTTCTAAATTGAGTGCTAATGGAAAAGATCAAATAGTAAAATTGGTTAAACCAGGCGAATTACTTGGTCAAAGATCGATGATAAGTGATGAACCTGCCAATTTAAGTGCCGTAGCGCTTGAAGATATGGAAGTTTGTTTTATTCCAAAAACAGATGTAATGGGATTTTTCAATGATAATAATGGATTTTCTATGAATGTTATGAAAACCATTTGTAGTGATTTGAAAGATGCTGATGACCACATGGTAAATATGGCTCAGAAAAACGTAAAAGAACGTTTGGCCGAAACTTTACTTTATCTTGAAGATACTTTTGGTAAAAATGAAGATGGAAGTTTGCACATTCAACTTTCTAGAGATGAGTTAGCTGGAATAATTGGTACTGCTACCGAAAGTTGCATTAGATTATTATCTGAAATGAATAAAAACGGCTTGATAGAACTTACTGGCAAAAAGATTACAATACTTGATAAAATTAAATTAAAAAGAATGGCTGAATAAATTATTCAGCCATTTTTATTTTCTAACCTTCTTTCTTATTCAAGAACAAATAATATACTGGAATTCCGAGTCCAACAATAAACAATCCTAAACCAGTACTTGTAGTTTCATAAATTAATAAGGTTACACATATTAAAGATGTTACAATAATGTATAATATTGGTATTATTGGATAACCAAAAGCTTTGTAAGGTCTTTCTGCATTTGGTTCTTTTTTTCTTAAAATAAAAATTCCGTAAATGGTAAGAATATAAAAAATTAAAGAGGCAAAAGTTGCATAGGTTAACAAATCGCCATACCTACCAGAAATACATAAAACACAAGCCCAAAGACATTGAAACCAAAGCGCTTTTGCAGGAACATCATTGTTATTTAATTCTCCTGCTTGTTTAAAAAAGAGTGCATCTTTTGCCATGGCATAAAACAATCTTCCGCCAGATAAAATTAATCCTGAGTTGCATCCAAAAGTAGAAACCATAATTAATGCTGCCATTGCAAAAACACCAATATTTCCCATAATCATGCTTGCAGCTGCTGCTCCAACCCTATTCTGACTGGCAAACATAATTCCGTGTTGTACTACAGAACCATCTGGAGTTCCATTTAATGGCAATAAAGCTAAGTAAGCAATATTGGCCAAGATATAAATGATAGTAACTATTAATGTTCCTAGAAATAAACTTCTTGGAATATTCTTTTTTGGGTCTTTAATTTCTCCTGCAATAAAAGTAACGTTATTCCAAGCATCGCTAGAAAATAAAGAATTTATAATAGTTGCTCCAATGGCACCAACCAGAGCTACACCTGAGATTTTTGTTACTGTTGCTGTCTTGGTAGTTTCGTCAAAAACTGTTTTACTTGCGTCCCACATATTGGCAAAATTATCGTGAAAAGTAGTGGTATGAAAGCCAATATACAATCCGAAAATAATTAAGGCAAAAAGAGCAATCAATTTGGCAGATGTAAAAACCAATTGAATAATTTTTCCGTTTTTGACACCTTTTGTATTGATATAAGTAAGCAAAACAATACTAAACATAGCCAAAACTTGACTGTTGGTAAAAGTAAAACTATCGCCTATTGTAAAGATTTTATTTTCTAAAACTGGAAAGAAAACGGCGGCATAATTGGCAAAAGTAACAGCAACTGCAGCGATAACACCAGTTTGAATTACTGTAAAAACTGTCCATCCGTAAAGAAAGGAAATTAATTTTCCGTAAGCACGTTGGATGTAGACATATTGACCGCCAGCGTTGGGCATCATTCCTGCTAATTCACCATAACTGAGTGCTGCCGACATCGTTAACAAACCAGTAATTAACCAAGTGACTAAAATCCATGCAGCCGAACCTAAATCGCGCGCCATGTAAACTGTTACTACAAAAATTCCGGAACCAATCATGGAACCAGCAACTAAACTAGTTGCATCAATTAGACCTAAAGAGCGTTTTAATTCTTGACCCGAGCCTTTTGGGCTAACTGATGAAGTATCTGTTTCCGACATAAAGTTTAGTTTTGGTTAGTTTTTCAAATATAGTAAAATAGAGCATAGAAAAATAGTAGCTAATTATAGTTTCTTAGCTTCTTCCCAAAAAACATCCATTTCTGCCAAAGTCATGTCCATTAAAGGTTTTCCAAGTTCGCCAGCTTTGCTTTCTAAATATTGAAAACGCTTGATGAATTTTTTATTGGTTCGTTCCAAAGCATCTTCGGGATTGACTTTTAGAAATCTTGCATAATTAATCATTGAGAATAAAACATCTCCAAATTCGGCTTCAATTTTATCTTGATCACCAGCGGCAACTTCTACTTGAAGTTCTTGTAATTCTTCTTGAACTTTATCCCAAACTTGATGCGATTCTTCCCAGTCAAACCCTACTCCTTTTACTTTATCTTGAATTCTACTTGCCTTTACTAATGCTGGCAAACCTTTGGGAACTCCTTCTAAAACCGATTTTTTTCCTTCTTTGAGTTTTAGTTTTTCCCAGTTTTGTTTTACTTCTTCTTCATCGGCAACCACAACATCTCCATAAATATGTGGATGACGGTGAATTAATTTATCACATATTTCATTTGAGACATCGGCCATATCAAAATCGTTGGTTTCGCTTCCTATTTTGGCATAAAAAACAATGTGCAATAACAAATCGCCTAGTTCTTTTTTTATTTCTTGTAAGTCATTATTTAAGATTGCATCGCCCAATTCGTAGGTTTCTTCTATGGTCAAATGACGTAAACTTTCTAGCGTTTGCTTTTTATCCCAAGGACATTTCTCTCTTAAATCGTCCATTATATCTAATAATCTTCCAAAAGCTTCGAGTTGTTGTTTTCTTGAGTTCATTTTTAATTTTAATTATTTGATAAGAATCCCTCGACTGCGCTCGGGAAGACAAATTTTCTTTAATGTAATCGTAAAAATAAAAAATCCTACTACTCAAAATTGGTAATAGGATTTATATTTATAAAAAAGTAATTAACTATTTTTTTGTTTTTGCTTTTGGAGTTTCGGCTTTATCAGCTTTAAGTTCTTTCTTGGCTTTTACTTCTTCAACTACTTGTTCTTTAACAGATTCAGCGTTTTCCACTTTTGGTTCTTCTTTAGAAACCAATCCTTTAGCTTGAAGTGTATTGTACCAATTTAGCACTTTTTTAATATCTGAAGGATACACTCTATCTTCATCATAATCTGGCACTACTTGTTTAAAATAAGCCAATAACTTTTCGTTATCTTCTTTATGAGATATAGCTGGACCTTCATTTTCTTTAATAGCAATGGCACGCATAATCTCTACCAAAGGCTTCTCTTCGCTATGTGTGTACATAGAAATTTCAGAAAGTAAACTTACATTACTTCTCAATCCTACAGTTATCTTTTTCCCATCTATCATAGATTCTGCAACGAATCCTGAACGCGTTTGAACTTTTAATTCGTATAATCCTGGTTTTCCTGAAATCGACAATATTTTTTCTACATTCATTTTCTAAAAATTATTTTAAGAGTGGCAAATATAACTAAATAAAATTCCAAAAATCAAAACCCAAATACCAATTTTAACAACATTATGTGATTTTAGAATTTGGAATTATCTTGGCAATTCTTGGTAATTTGAGAAAGAATTGGAATTTGGAATTTCTAAAATTGGAATTTCTAAATTATCTTCCTTTTTTATTACAAAATTTCATTCTATAATCTGGTCTGGCTTTACCGTCCATAATGTTTTGTAACTTCTTTTTAATCAATGTTTTCTTTAACATTGCGATTTTATCAGTAAAAAGAATTCCTTCAATATGATCGTATTCGTGCTGAATAACTCTTGCAATTAAACCATCATAAACTTCTGTTCTTTTGTTAAAATTTTCATCATAAAACTCTAAAGTTATTTTTTCATTACGATAAACATCTTCTCGAACATCAGGAATACTCAAGCAACCTTCATTAAAACTCCATTCTTCGCCTTCTTCTTTTAACATTTTGGCATTAATAAAAGTTTGTTTGAAACCTTTAAGTTGCTCTTGCTCTTCTGCAGACAAATCATCGCTGTCGCTAAATGGCTCTGTATCAATAATAAACAATCTAATTGCCAAGCCTATTTGTGGTGCAGCCAATCCAACGCCATAAGCATTATACATGGTATCATACATATTAACGATAAGTTCTTGCAGATTAGGATAGTCAACCGAAATCTCGTCGCCTACTTTTCTTAAAACTGGATCACCATAGCCGTATATTGGTAGTATCATTTTGATATTATATTTTAAAATCGAAGTGCAAAAGTAATAAAAATTCAGCTATTTGCCATCACTTTTTAGACTGATGTAGTTTTTAACTTTAAAATTAAACCTATCACAAATTTGCAAATAGAAACTTTAACAATCCTTATATTTGTAGTAAATTCCATTTTAAATGAGAAACAAAATTAAAAGTTTTACTGAAAGTTATAATTTTACCAAAGCACTAAAAATAACTATTGCCGCAGTACTACCTGTTATTGTTCTCTCCTATTTTAATCTTTTTCAAATAGGTTTTACCATAGCACTCGGAGCTTTTCTAACTTCTTCAAGTGATATTCCAAGTAACTTAAAGCATAAAATTAACGGAATTTTAGTAGCCATTTTAATAATATCTACTGCTACTTTTAGTATCAATATCTTACATCCTTATCCTTTTATTTTTTATCCACTTTTAACAATTAGTGTTTTTTTTCTGTCAATGATTTCTGTTTATGGGCATCGCGCTATGATGGTCTCATTCTCTGGTTTGTTGTCTATTGCATTGGCACTAGGGAAAACTCATACAGGTTGGGAAATTGTAAATTATGTTCTTCTTATCATTGCAGGTGGATTTTTCTACCTATTGGTTTCGTTGACTTTTCATTACATAAAACCGTATCGTTATATTGAAATTCAAATTGCTGAATGTATAAAATTGACTTCCAAATATCTAAAATTACGAAGTGATTTATGGGAAATAAACTGTAATCGATCGGATATTATTTCCAAACAACTTAGCCTACAAGTAGAAATTAATGCTATTCACGAGGATTTAAGAGAACTTTTAATTAGAAATCGATCCAATACTGGAAGTTCCAATCAAAATAGAAAAATGTTAATTTTCTTTATTTCATTGGTCGAAATATTAGAATTAGCTCTTTCAACATCGTTTGATCATGCCAAGCTACATGAGAAATTTGATTCGCATCCGATGGTTTTAAAAACCTATCAAAATCTTGCTTTTAATCTTGCCGAAGTTTTAAAACAACTTTCAGATTCTATAGAAAATAACAAGAAATATAATGGTAATCATTCCTTGTTACAAGATTTAGAAAATACCGAAATTGTTATTAAAAATTATAAAGTAGAATTGGGTTTAACATCGCAATCTGAAGGTATTTTGATGCTAACAAATATGTTACATTATGCTGAAAAACAAGTTGAAAAAATTGTAATTCTAGAACGAATTTTATCAGCAAAAATTGATTTACAGGATTTTAAAGTTAAAGATAAAGAATTAGAAAAATTCCTTACTCCTTTATATTATCCGTTAAGTACTTTTCTTGAAAATTTGAGTTTCTCATCAACAGTTTTTAGACATTCTATAAGATTAACTTGCACAATTTTAGCAGGAATTTCAATCGGACAATTATTTTCGTTCAATAATGCCTATTGGATCGTCTTGACCATAATTGTAATAATGCGACCAGGATATGGATTGACAAAAAAACGATCATTCGAGAGAATTTTCGGAACTATTCTTGGCGGATTTATTGCCTTTGGCGTTTTATATTTCACTCACAATACAATAATTACTAGTACATTAGCAATAATTTCTATTTTATTAGGCTTTACTTTCACACAAACCAATTATAAGGTTGGAGCAACTTTTGTAACAATGTATGTGGTGTTTGTTTATGGCATGCTAGTGCCCAATATTGATTCTGTAATTATAAATAGAATTTTAGATACACTTATGGGTTCAGCTCTTGCATTTGCTGCAAATTATTTTCTTTGGCCTTCTTGGGAATTTATGAATATTAAGAAATTTATAGAAAAATCTATTGAAGCAAACCGAAACTACATTGAGCAAATATCACTTTTCTATAACGAAAAAGGTGAAGTGACAACCTCTTATAAATTGTCAAGAAAACATGCCTTTATCGAATTAGGAAATCTTATGACTTCGTATCAAAGAATGGAACAAGAACCCAAATCGAAACAAAAAATGCTTTCCCAAATTTATAAAATAACCGAACTAAATCACACTTTATTATCGGCATCGGCATCACTTGGTAGTTATGTTCAAACCCACAAAACCACCAAAGCATCTGAAGCTTTTAATGTAGTAATCGATGCTGTTATCACCAATTTAAATTATTGTATTGCAATGCTAAACAATCATAACACGTTAGTTTTCAAGACCAATAATGAAGTTGCAATTCGATTTAAAGAATTAAAAGATATACTATCAAAAGAACTAAAAGAAGGCACTCTTGACGATGAAAAATACCACCTAAAAATGCAAGAATCTCAACTTGTTATTGAACAATTATTATGGTTGACCAATTTGTCTGAAAGCATTTTAAAAAGCTCAAAAATAATTAGTGCCAATTAAAAAAAATTAGACGTTTTTTAACTTCAAAGTTTCAGATGTTTTAGTTCTAATTTGATCACACAATTCTTTATTATCATTTAAAGATTGACCAAAAGAAGGAATCATTTCTTTTAATTTTTCTTGCCAAATAGACGACTCAAATTGCTCTTTGAAACATTTTTCTAAAACATCAATCATTATAGAAACTGCAGTTGAAGCTCCAGGAGAAGCACCAAGTAAACAAGCCAATGTTCCGTCTTCTTTTGCAATAATTTCGGTTCCAAATTCTAATATTCCACCTTCTTTTTCATCTTTTTTAATTACTTGAACGCGTTGTCCTGCTTGAAGCAACTCCCAATCTTTCATCATGGCATCAGGAAAATATTCTTTCAAAGCATTTAATCTATCCTCGTCCGATTGCATAACTTGTTGCACTAAATATTTGGTAAGCTGAATGTTATGCAAACCAGCAGATAACATTGGAAGTATATTATCAACTTCAATTGACTTTAATAAATCAAAGTAAGATCCATTCTTTAAAAATTTAGTCGAAAATCCAGCAAAAGGACCAAAAAGTAGTTCTTTTTTGCCATCAATTATTCTAGTGTCTAAATGCGGAACTGACATTGGTGGCGCGCCAACACTAGCTTTTCCGTAAACTTTTGTCTGATGCTTTTCAATAATTTCTTCATTAGTACATTTCAACCATTGTCCGCTCACAGGAAATCCACCATAACCTTCACCTTCTTTAACATTGGCTTTTTCTAACAATAACAAAGATCCTCCACCAGCGCCAATAAAAACAAATTTTGGGTAATTCTTGAACTTAGAATTGTCATCAAGATTTCTAATTTTTAACCGCCAAATACCATCGTCATTTTGTCTTATCTTTTGGACTTCATGATTGTAAAATATAGAAATCCCATCTTGTTTTGTTAAATATTCAAACATACTTTTGGTTAATGCTCCAAAATTTATATCAGTTCCTAATGGCATATACGTTGCAGCAACTTTTTCCTCTTTAGCTCTGTTTTGCATAACCAATGGCATCCACTTTTGTAATTGATCAAAATTGGTGCTGAATTCCATATTAGAAAACAACGGATTCTTAGACAAAGTTTCAAATCGTTCCTGTAGATACGCAACATTCTCATTTCCCCAAACAAAACTTAAATGTGGAATAGAATGTATAAAATTTTCTGGATTTGGAAGTTTATTATTGGCGACCAAATAACTCCAAAACTGACGCGTAACTTCAAACGATTCAGCAATTTTTATAGCCTTACTAACCTCTACTGAACCATCCTCGTGCTGTGGCGTATAATTTAATTCGCAGAAGGCAGAATGTCCGGTTCCAGCATTATTCCAAGCATCAGAACTTTCCAATGCAGGTTACCAAGCCGTTCATAAATTGCTATAGTTATTTCGGGTTGTAATTCTTTAAGAAAAACAGCAAGAGTCGCACTCATTATGCCTGCTCCAACCAATACTA
>NZ_JAYWFT010000099.1:0-11321 GCF_043778725.1 Flavobacterium sp.
ATCATTTGATTTCCAAATTTATCTGGCAAACTATCGGCAAGAAAACCCGGAAGACCTTTAAAGGTTTCGAAATTCAAAAAAGGAAACGAAAAAACACGACGTCCATTTTTGGCAGAAGCAACAGGAATATGAACAGGAGAAATGTCTAAATTTAATGCTACAAAAGATCTGTCAAACTCAAACGAACCGACATTTTTAACTTCATCCCAAAGGATTACACCAACACGCTTATCCCAAATTTTTATAGTGGCTATTGTATTCATAAACTACTGTTTAGGAGATGCTTTTTTTCTATATTTGGCACGTTCTTCCATAACTTGCATCGGACTAACTTCTGGCTCAATATTAAGATAATTAAGCAAATCTAAATTTTCTAATGCACGAAGAATTTGTACAAAAGTGAGTAAATTTATTGCTTTTCCTGTTTCCATTCTACTGATAGTGATTCTTGAAATTCCTGAACGTTCTGCCAGTTCATCTTGCGACATGTTTTTATTGAGACGCATTTGTTTTATGCTTTGACAAAGTGTTTTTACTACAACCGCATCGGTCATTGCATACCAGTTTCTATTGTAACTTGTTTGATACATAATTGCTTGATTTAAACTATAACGAATCTATTATGATACAAATTTACTATTTTTATTTGGATATAAAATCATTTTTATCTTTTTTTAATGATTTGATTTAAAAACATTTATACATTTGCAAAATAGTTATACGCCAAAAAAACATAATTCATAATTTTTAATTCCTAATTAAACTATGCGTTGGACATTAAAATTAAAGCCAGAAAAAGCAAAAGTTCAAAAATTACAAAACGAACTTCAAGTAGACGAAACCATTGCTACTTTATTAATTCAACGTGGAGTTGAAACCTACGACCAAGCCAAAACATTTTTCAGACCAAGCTTAGACGATTTACACAATCCATATCTGATGAAAGATATGGACAAAGCCGTTTCTCGTATTGAAAAAGCTGTTGAAAACGGAGAAAATATTCTGGTTTTTGGCGATTATGACGTTGATGGAACCACTGCCGTTTCGTTAGTTTCTTCTTATTTAAAAACTTATTATCCCAATGTTGCAACCTACATTCCAGATCGTTACGACGAAGGTTACGGAATTTCCTATAAAGGAATTGACTACGCCGATGACAACGGAATTTCGTTAATTATTGCACTAGATTGTGGTATAAAATCAATCGATCATGTGGCTTATGCAAATGCTAGAAACATCGATTTTATTATTTGTGATCACCACAGACCAGGCGATGAATTACCAAATGCTGTTGCAGTTCTAGATCCAAAACGTTCCGATTGTTCTTATCCTTACGACGAACTTTGTGGTTGCGGAGTTGGTTTTAAACTGATTCAAGCTTTGGCTGAAAACAGAAATCAATCTATTTTAGATTTAATTCCATATTTAGATTTGGTTGCCACAGCAATTGCTGCAGATATTGTTCCCATGACTGGCGAAAATCGAGTTTTAGCAAAATTTGGATTACAAGTTATTAATTCAAATCCGCGTCCGGGTATTAAGGCATTAGTCCAAAATGTTAAGAAAAAAGTACTTACCATTACAGATGTAGTTTTTATAATTGCACCACGAATAAATGCCGCAGGAAGAGTAAAACATGGAAATGAAGCTGTTGCGCTTTTAACAGAATTCAATCTAGAACAAGCCGAACAATTTGCTGCTGAAATTGAAGGTTATAATAGTGACCGAAAAGATTTAGACAAACAAATTACCATTGAAGCGCTTTCGCAAATTGAAACCAACAACGAAAAAGAGAAATTTACAACGGTAGTTTATCAAGAAAGTTGGCATAAAGGCGTTATCGGAATTGTTGCCTCACGATTGACAGAAACCTATTATCGACCAACAATTGTCTTTACAAAAAGTGGCGATAAACTCGCGGCTTCTGCACGTTCGGTAAAAGATTTTGACGTTTATAATGCTTTGGAAGCTTGCGCAAAACATCTAGAACAATTTGGCGGACACATGTACGCTGCCGGAATGACTTTGAAAGAAGAAAATTATCAGGATTTTAAAAATGCCTTCGAGAAAGAAGTTCAAAAAACCATTCCTCCCGATTTATTAATTCCAGAAATTTCGGTTGATGCCGAGATAGATTTTGCAGCAATTAACCCAAAGTTGATTCGACTATTGAGTCAGTTTGAACCTTTTGGACCACAAAATATGACGCCTACTTTTATCACTAAAAACATAAAAGATACAGGTTATGCCAAACCATTAGGAAAAGAAGATGAGCATTTAAAATTATTTGTAAAACAGAATAATTCGGAAGGATTTGGTGCAATAGGATTTGGACTTGGAAACAAATTAGATTCCATCAAAAATCAAAAACCATTTGACGCGGTTTATTCTATTGACGAAAATGAATTTAATGGAAATGTGACGGTACAATTAAGAATGAAAGATTTGAAGAATTAATACTACGAACGATACCATTATTTTTGTCTATTTTTGTCTACAAAATAACCTTTACTTATTATGAAGCAGATTATCATTGCACTTCTTGTAGTTATATTTTTAATATTAGGATTCAACTTATATAGTAATTACAAGCGTTTTCATTCGCCAGGAAGTGATTATGCAAGCACTCAAAAAATCGATTTAAAATATTATGACGCTGCTACATTACAAAATTATTATCAAGCGATTGAAGATGCAAACAGCTATGTAAAAATGGCTTGGACAAATGATGATGTAGATGTTAGAAATCCCGAAGACGATGATGATGATACAAAAGCGGTTGTTTCTGGTTATACCAAAAAGTTAGGGATTGTAAAATTATATGAAGAAAAATTGGTGCAATCTGCCAAAATGAAAAGCGAAGGATTGAACGATAAAGACGTAATAGCATTTGAAGAAAGTAGCTATAAATCAAAAGATTACAACGAATTCATCAAAAGAAAATTCTTGATGGAAACTTTTAAAAGCAATCCCGAAAAATATAGTTTGAAGGTTGGCGACTACAGCTCGTTTGTATTTGAATTGCAAAAAATATTGGTTAAAAAGGGTTATAATATTCCAGTTGATGGACTTTTTAAACAAACGACAATTGAAGCATTAGGAGCATTTGAACAAAAAAACGGATTGTTTGCTGACGGAAAAGTTGATGCCATTACTTTAGATTATTTGTTGAGATAATATACTTTATGAAAAAAAATGATCCTTACGCAGCATTAAGATATAGAGAATTCAATCTTTTTTTAATAATGAGATTTGCAATGGTTTTTGCTTGGTCAATGCAATTTGTAATCATCGAATGGGAAGTTTACAGTTTAACAAAAAATCCTCTTTCGTTAGGCATTATAGGATTAATGGAAATTATTCCTGCAGTTTCTATGGCACTATTTGCTGGACACATTGTAGATCAAAGCGAGAAAAAAGGATTATTAATAAAATGTATTTTTGGATTTTCAGTAGTTAGTTTCGGTTTGTTTTTAGTCACATTACCATCCATTCAATCACATTTTTCTTTTGATGGAATTCTATATTTAGTCTATTCATTAGTGTTTCTTGGCGGACTAGTTAGAGCATTTATTGGCCCATCTGTTTTTTCATTATTATCTTTAATTGTGCCTAAAAAAGTGTACCCTAATGCTTCAACTTGGAGCAGCTCTGTTTGGCAAATGGGATCAATGTTTGGACCAGCACTCGCAGGATTTTCAATAAGTTTAATTGGAGTTCATTGGTCCATGTGTTTGGTATTTGCCTTTTCAGTTTTTTCATTAATTACACTTTCACAAATTTCTAAAAAACCAATTCTAAATCCAAAAATTGGAGAACCAATACTACAAAGTTTAAAAGAAGGCGTAAAATTTGTCTTCAAGAACAAAACCATTTTAGGAGCGCTTTCCTTAGATATGTTTGCGGTTTTATTTGGTGGTGCCGTTGCATTATTGCCAATTTTTGCCCAAGATATTTTAAAAGTTGGATCAGAAGGATTCGGAATTCTAAGAGCTGCACCAGCTGTTGGCGCCGTAATAACAATGATTTTATCAGCTTATATTTCTTTAAATAAAAAAGCCGGAATTAAATTATTATCCGCAATTTTTATCTTCGGAATTTGTATGATTGTATTTGGTTTATCAACAATATTCTGGATTTCAGTAATGGCGTTATTTTTAAGCGGCATTGTTGATGGCGTTTCGGTAGTCATTAGAAATACCATTCTACAAATTCACACTCCAGACAATATGCGAGGTCGAGTTTCATCTGTAAATTCAATTTTTGTTGGCTCATCTAACGAGTTGGGCTCTTTTGAAAGTGGTGTCACCGCCAAACTTATGGGTGTAGTAAATGCAGTAGTTTTTGGAGGAATAATGACATTAATTACAGTTACTACAACGGCTCTTGTTTCGCCATCATTTAGAAAATTAGATTTAGAAAAAGATGTTGAAGCTTTAGAAAATGGCGATTAACTTTAAAATTTCTTGGGCGTGACCTAAAAAGGTCGTGCTATTCGTTGCAATCTTTTTTATAATTCCGTTATCACTTCATTATAAAAAAGGATTTTCACTACTATCACTCACGCAATACTCGTAAAATTAAAGTTTAACTTACAAATCATATTTCTTCAATTCTAACTGTTCGCCGTCGAAAACCCCATAAGTAAAATACCCAATCCAATCTCCTAGATTTACATATTGTGCATTTTCGCCAACCTTTACAATCATTGGCAAATGACGGTGACCAAAAACCAAATAATTATAATGTTTTGTTTCTAACTTCTTTTTAGAATAAAGTATCAACCACTCATTCTCTTCACCAAGAAATTTTACATCATCAGCACCCGAAATGAGTTTGTTTTTCACAGATAGATATTGCGCCAATTTCATTCCAATATCTGGATGCAACCAACGATAAATCCATTTGGAAAACGGATTTGTAAAAACTTTTTTCATGCGCTTGTATCCTTTATCACCAGGACCTTTTCCGTCGCCATGACCAATTAAAAATGTTTTATTATTAAACGTAAATTCTTTATTATCGTGATAAACTGGAATGTTTAATTCTTTTTCAAAATAATCATCCATCCACAAATCATGGTTTCCTACGAAGAAATAAATTGGAATTCCACTGTCTCTAATTTCGGCCAATTTACCTAAAACCCTCACAAACCCTCTAGGCACTACAGTTTTATATTCAAACCAAAAATCGAATAAATCACCTAATAAGAATATTGCTTCGGCATCTTTTTTTACCTCATCAAGCCACGCAACAAATTTTTGCTCACGCGGAAAACTAGCCTCTGGAGTTGGAGCACCAAAATGTTGGTCAGATGCAAAATAAATTTTTTTGTTTGCCATTTTAATTTAAAATATGGAAATATAAAAGCACTTCAACGGCACTCAATGTGATAGATTATAAATTATCCGAAGCATACCATTCGGCAAATGAACTTTCAGTTTCTTGCAATTTTAAAGAATGAAGTTGAATATCATTTGGCAACCTATCACTAATTTTTTTAGCAAAATCAATCACCATGTTTTCACTAGTTGGCTGATAATTAACTAAAATAACGTGATGCCCACGATTGGAAAGTTCATTTGCCAATTCTACATGAGGCGTATTTTTATTAAAAACGGTAGCATGATCAAACAAATCGACAATTTCTTCTCTAACAATTTTTTTTAAATCAGAAAAATCAATTACCATTCCGAACTTTACATTAGAATTATCCAAAATTGGAGTTCCAATAACGGTGACCGAAAGTTTATAACTGTGTCCGTGAACATTTTTACATTTTCCATCATAGCCATAAAGTGCATGACCCGTTTCAAAAGAAAATTGTTTTGTAATTCTGATTTTACTCATTGTACTTATTTTAGATTGCAAATTTAGTGAATAAATTGTGTGCAGACCAAAAATAAAAAAAGTCACCTTTATAGCGACTTTTAGTTTGTGTTTAATAAAAATAAATTATGGATTTATTTCGAAAGTTTGATTTTCATTAGCTTTAGATGCTCGTGCATTTAATGCTTTATTATCGCTTCCTACAAGGAAAGCAACAAAACTAATATTAGTAGGGTTAGCAATATTTGAAGGAATAGGAATTGAAAAATTCTTGGTAATGGTACTTCCATTTATTGCTCCATTAATTTCATCACCCAAAATATTAGTAAGTGAACTTCTTAAAACATGGTTGTGCTCATAATCTAAAATAGGATTTACAGCATTGTAATAATTAGTATAATTACGTTGATAATAGATTAAATGATCTTCTAGAAGGTAAACTACAAGTTTTAAATTAGAGTAATCCTCTACAAATTTCATTTTTACATCTAGATTCAATGTTCCATTAGAAACAGTAGAACTCATTGCCAAACCAAGAGTTGAATTATTACTAGTTAAATCTAATGCTTCTTGAATATTTGTGGGCTCAGGAAAAGTCCAAACCAATGTTCTATTTAGTCTTGAAACAGGCAAAGCTAATGGACTATTAGGTAAGATTAAATTTTTTAAAGGAGCAATACCAGCGAAATCATAAGGATCGTTTCCGTTATGAATAGCCACACTTACAGCTTTATCGGTTTGTTCATTAACTTGATCTATTGCATAGGCAACTCGTGTACAATTTCCACACCAAGTTCCTGTATAGTCTTCTATTAAAACTCTTTTTTTAAAATAACCTGATATCGCCGGAGCGTTAGCACTTCCATCTGGTTTATTTTCAACTACTACAGTATCACTGCATGATGACAAGATTAATGTCATCAGTAAAATACTTAAAAAGTAAACTTTATTCATCGTATGTAAAGTATTGCATTGTTAATGATTACAAATAAAATAAAATAAATTTTAATCTTATCATTATTATTTATTTATTTGTACAACTAATTAAACTTTTATGAATAAATTACTGCTTTTATTGCTTTTTGTAGGATTCAACACTTATTCTCAAAAAAACCTTCCTGATTTAAATTTATCAGATTTAGACGGAAAAAAGATTTCTTTAAAAAATGATTTTTCTGAAAAAGACAAATTATATGTTTTCTCATTTTGGGCAACTTGGTGTTCACCTTGTATAAATGAGTTGGACGAATTAAATGACGTTGTTACAGACTGGAAAAAAGAAATAAACTTTGAGGTTATTGCTGTTTCTACAGACGATTCAAGAACTCAAAAAAGAGTAAAACCATTAGTAAACGGTAAAGAATGGAATTATAAATTTTTACTTGACACCAATCAAGATTTTAAAAGAGCTCTTTCTATTGTTAATATTCCGTACACAATTGTAGTAAAAAACGGTAAAATAGTTCACATTCAAAATGGCTATGTTCCTGGAAGTGAAGTAGAATTATTTGAAAAACTGAAGTCACTATAAACCATGAAAATAAAACTAACTAAAATATTATTTTTCCTTTTACCATTAACTGTTATCGCTCAAGAAAAAGGAAATTTTTTTGGAGGATTTGAATCCAATTCACAGTGGTATCTAAACGATAAAGGATTAAAAAATGAATTTAACAATTCTACCACACATCCAGAAAACCCATTACGGTCTAATAGTTATCTTTTTTTAAACTATAAATATAAAAACTGGTCAGCAGGAATTCAAGGCGAAGCTTATGAAAAAAATGCACTATTAAACATGAATCCTAAATATCAAGGTACCAATGTTGCAACATATTTTATTCAATATAAAAACGAAAAAATTGATCTAACTGCAGGTTATTTCTACGAACAATTTGGTAGTGGTTTATTATACAGAAGTTGGGAAGATAGAGCATTGGGCATTAACAATGCTTTGCGTGGTGGAAGAATTATTTTTAAACCAACAAAATATTTAACTGTAAAATCTATTTATGGTCAGCAAAGAACAGGATTTGATGTCTCTAAAGGAAAAATTTATGGACTAGATACAGAATTAGCACTTTCGGATGTATTAAAATTTGAAAAAACAGAATTATCAATTGGACTTACCTATGTTGGTAGAGATGAAAAAACAGCTATTGAAAACCCTAAGTTTAGCAACCTCACAAATGGTTTTTCAGGACGATTAAACTTTAACAGAAATGCTTTTTATCTTTCTACAGAATACGATTATAAGTCTAAAGATGCCGTTGTACAAGTTACAGAACAAATTGACAATAGATTAATAAAACCAGGAAGTGCAGTGTTACTTAACATGGGTTATTCTAAAAAGGGATTTGGAATTGACGGTTCTTTTAGAAGATTAGAAAACATGAGTTTCTTTTCTGAAAGAGCCGCAAAAGGAAATTCGTATAATGATAGAATCATGAATTTTATTCCAAGTTTAACCAAGCAGCATCATTATAATCTCGCTAACATTTATGTATATCAATCGCAACCAAACGTAATTCTTGCTGATAAAGATTTAGTAAAAGCAGGCGAAATAGGCGGACAAGTAGATGTTTTTTATGACATTAAAAAAGCAACTGTTCTTGGCGGAAAAAACGGAATGAAACTTGCTTTTAATTTCTCTAATTGGAATGCGCTTGGAGGCACATTTTATATATATAATCCACAAGATTATAAAACTGATTTTTTGGGATTTGGAAAGAGATATTTTACAGATTATAATGTTGAAATAACTAAAAAATGGAATAATAAATGGCAATCTGTGTTTAGTTATATCAATCAGTATTACAACAAGAAAATGATTGAAGAAACTGCAGGCGAAGTAAATACTAATATTATTGCTGCAGAGGTAACTTACAAGTTTACCACAACTCGTTCTTTAAGAGTTATGGGTGAACATTTATGGGCAGATCATGACAAGAAAAATTGGGCTGGAGCAACTGTAGAATTCAATTTAAATTCTAAACTTTCTTTATTTGCTTTAGACCTCTACAATTATGGAAATGATGTTGATTATTTACAAAATCATTACTACAATTTTGGCGGTGCCTTTAGAAAAAAATCAACAAGAATTGCATTAAACTATGGACGCCAAAGAGGTGGATTGGTATGTGTTGGTGGAGTTTGTAGATTTGTTCCCGAAAGTTCTGGATTGTCATTGTCACTTAATACATCGTTTTAAAAAACTAATAAGCATAAAAAAATCGCCTATATAGGCGATTTTTTTATGCTTATTTTAAAAATAATAAAACTAATTGACAACAATCTTTTGAGTTGTCGATATGCCTTCACTTGTAAAGCTCAATATATAAATATTGGATGCTAAATCAGAAATATCAACAGATTGAACGCCATAATTTAAAGTTTGTTCTTTAACTATTTTACCGTTTAAGTCGTAAATTTTCATGTTTGTAGATTTCATAACATCTAGATCTAGAATGTCATTAATCACAGTAGATTTAACAATAACACCAGCAGTTTGTAGTTGGTTTATTTCATTTAAAGACAAGGTTGGATCATATCTGTAAGTTAATGTTATAGCATTTCCTGTTTCACTACCGGATGCGTTTACTTGAAAAAATTTAAATTTAAAATCTAAAGGATAAACACCAGCTCCAGTATTATCATTGAGAAGATGATCAAAATTTCCAGTAACTTGATTTGGATTTAAAACAACTGGAATACTAGGATAAACTTGACCTTGAACAATATCGGCCAAACATTCTTCACCAAAACATAATTCAAAGTTTGTTCCATTATTATTCACTAATAACTCACATCTAATTTTAACTGTAGTGCTAGCAGTTCCGTTATTTCTAACTTTAAATCCTAATTCTCCATCTGGATAACCAATAACATTGTGCGCAATAATATCACCGCTATTTATTATTGTTCCGTTACGTCTTGACAAAGCAATTTGAGAAAAACTAGAAGCAGTTATTAAAAGGAAAAGTATTATAAAATAATTTTTCATGATTGTTTATATAAAATTTAGGATGCCATTTACTTTAGCATCCTAAAAATAATTAATTTAATATTAGTTTTTGAACGTTTTCAGTATTTTCACCTTTCAATTTAGCAATGTAAATTCCTTTTTGCAAATTAGTTAAATTGATAGATTCATTATTTTTAACATCATTTCTTTCAAAAACAATTTTTCCAGTAATGTCTGTAATCACAATATTTAAACTTTCAGGAGTGTTTAATGACAAAAGACCATTAGACGGATTTGGGTATAATGAAAATTTAATTTCTGAAAAAACAGATGTATTAAGAAAGCTTCCAGAAGCAAAATTTTTAGATTCTCCTGTTCCGTAAGCACCATCGGTGTAATATACTTCAAGATTATTTGAATCTGTTACTGTAACTGGTCCACCACCATCACCATAGGCATCTATCAAATTAAAACTATAACAATCATCTGCTGGCAAAGTAACAGGAACTATAATTGAGGCACTATTTGCATACGGTCCACCAGAAGCTACAGACGTTCCTGCAGAATTTATTATGTTCCAACTCACCTCATCTCCATAGGCATCCGTTTGAAAATTTAAACTCAGTGTATTTGTACTTTCCAATGACTTATCAAAGGTTATTGAACCTGTATTATTAGCTAAAACTGCATCTGTAGGAAGTGAAATATTAAGTGTATTTGTAGGTAAAATAGTATAAGTAATATTTGGTAATGTAACGGTAGCCTTAGCTAAAGATTGTAAATTACCCGACCAGTTGTAAACCTGAGGCGATCCTGAATTTATAGAATAGTTAATTGCTAAATTTGTTAAAGAAGATTGACCACTATTTTGAATAGTAATAACAGGACTCAATGAATTTTTACATTGTGCACTTATCGGATTTACTTCTTTAACCTTAGCATCGCTTGCTGGTAATCCTAAGTAAACTGGTGTACTTCCATTTCCGCTAATAATTTTTTGCTGCGTCTCAGTTACAAAAGCAACTAGTTCAAAATCTCCTAATTCTGCAGAAATAAAATTATAATCTTGTGGAATTGTATAGGTATATGTTCTATCTACAAATGTTCCTAAAGTTGTTGTTGTTATTACTTCTCCCCATTGACCTGTTAACATATTAACTAACCTATGTTGGTGATTATAATTTTCTCCCATGTTACCACCAGTTTGTGGTCCTAGTGTGTTATTCTGTAATAATGCAACATTTAATTTGTTAGAAGCAACAGGACTGTTTGCTGTATAGTATGCTTCAACATGAACTGTAAGTAATCTTGTGTTTACATTAATATTAGACTCAACAGCAACGTTTACATAAGATGTTTGAGCTAAAATTTGATTGGCTGCGCTAGTCCAGTAATTTCTTCCCATTGCAGTTCCGCCAGTAGTCATTGAATATCCGCTAAAAACATTTCTATTTACTGTTGCAGAAGGATAGCCTGTTAATGCTGATTGTCCTGCAAAACCAGTTCCAAAAGAAGTTCTAAAATCTGG
>NZ_JAYWFT010000100.1:0-31985 GCF_043778725.1 Flavobacterium sp.
TACAACTCGTTCTTTAAACGATAATCGTTTGTGTTTTTTTTCCATAATTCAACAAAGATAAAATTTATCATTTGTTGCGTTAGGTTTTTGAATTCTCCACCTCTTTTTCATCGCTATAAATAACTTGTTGCGCCTTTATGTACACTTTAGCATTCTGTTTAAAAAAAGCGTCATTATCAGATTCATCTGTAAATTTTGACGTGTAAATTTCAAGAAAATAATCTGGAAAATTGCCTATCTTTTCTCCTTTTACAATGCGTTCTTTAAGTGCTAAATTCTCTACATACATTTGCTCCATTAGAGCTGCCATTTCCGACATTTGGTACATTTCAAATTCTTTACCTTTGGAAGGTTTAGTAGAACAAGAAGTCGAATCTTTTTTTATTTCAACTTTTTTTTCCTCTTTCTTTTGACAAGAAAAAAATAAAATTGATGCTGCAAAAACTATAAAAAATCGATTCATTATTTTTTAATTAAAACACCAGTTGCTTTAAAAGCATAAGTGATTTCTGGTTTTGTAATTTTATTAATTTCTGCCTGAGATTTTCCGGCATCTTTAGCATAGTGCTTCAATTCGTCTACAGTTACAACATCAATAAATGCTATTCCGTTTACAATTGCTTCCGAATTATCGGCGTTTAATGGTACAAAAAAGCCATAATCTTTAAATCTAACAAACGACTGATTATCATCTGATAAATCCATTTGCATCCAGCAACCTTTTTTCTTACAAACTTCTTTAATAGTCGATTTAAATTTAACTGCAACAGAATCGCCTTTTTTTAATGTCTTGTATTTTTTAAGCATTTCCTTATTTGTCAATACTTTGCTGGCTACAAATTTTTCGCCAAATAAGGCATAATCGTTAGTATTAATCGCTACACTTTCAACTTTAGATTTTTTTGCTTTCTTAGCTACAACCTGAGAAGTAGCCGAAAAACTTAAAAAAAGAACTATTAATAAAGATATACTATTTAATTTTTTCATTTTTAATTGAATTTAACTTTGAAGCAAAAATAATGAGTTATTGAAAACTTTAATACAAAGTAAGTACTTTTTTTTCAAAATTATTATCAATTAGATAATTATAAAGGAGATCGAGTGAGAGATTAGAAAAACGAAATAAAATATTGAAATTTGATAAAATTACCATCCAAATTTTTCTTATTTTAGCGAAATATTATAAGTGAATTGAAATTAATACCTAAAAAAAATACAAGACATTAATTTTCAAATACTTATACACAACCTACCTAAATAATTTACAACATAATGAGTTTAAAAAATACATTCGAAATCGATATAGTTAAAGCTACTTCATCTAAAATTGATACTATTGATTTTGAAAATCTTGCTTTTGGAAATATTTTTACAGATCACATGTTGCTGTGCGATTTTAAAGACGGTGCTTGGCAAAAACCAATTATCAAACCTTATGAACCTTTTTTAATTGATCCATCAGCAAAAGTTTTTCACTACGGACAAGCGATTTTTGAAGGTATGAAAGCTTACAAAGACGAAAAAGACGAAATTTGGTTGTTTAGACCCGAAGAAAATTTTCACCGATTTAATAAATCAGCTGTAAGGATGGCAATGCCAGAAGTTACAGAAGAAATATTTATTGACGGATTAAAAACTATTTTGGATATTGAGCGCAATTGGGTAAAAAAAGGTTTGGGAAATACACTTTACATTAGACCATTTATGATTGCAATTGGCTCTGGAGTGATTGCTCAACCGTCTACACAATATCGTTTTATGATTATTTTATCTCCTGCAAAATCGTATTATTCTGGCGAAGTTAAAGTTATCATTGCAGAACATTATAGTCGTGCTGCCAATGGAGGAATTGGTGCAGCAAAAGCAGCTGGAAACTATTCGGCGCAATTTTATCCAACAAAATTGGCCAATGAAAAAGGATTTCAACAAATTATCTGGACAGATGATGCCACACATACCAAGCTTGAAGAAGCAGGAACAATGAATGTTTTTTTTAGAATAAATGACACTTTATATACTGCTCCAACAAGTGAAAGAATTCTTGATGGTGTAACTAGAAAAAGTTTAATTGAACTAGCAAAACGCGAAGGAATGGATGTTGATGTTCGTCCTGTATTGGTAGAGGAATTAGTAAATGCCGCCAAGGATGGAACTTTAAAAGAAATTTTTGGTGCAGGAACTGCTGCTGTCGTTAGCCCAATTGTAGCTTTTTCTTATCAAGGAACTGAATATCAATTACCAAAAATTGAAAACTCATTTGCACTACAATTAAAAGATAAATTAAACAAAATTCAGTACAAACTTGCCGAAGATACTTTTGGATGGACAGTTAAGGTTTAGTTTTTAGTTTTTAGTTTTTAGTTTTTAGTTTTTAGTTTTTAGTTTTCAGTTTTCAAAACTAAAATATTGGAATTTAAAAGGCGATTTTTCTACAGAAAAATCGCCTTTTTTTATGCTTAAAACTACCATTTACGATTCTAAATAGAAAACCATTTTTTTACCATCACACTTTCTGTTGGCGTTGCATTTTTATGAGCAAACTCATTCGTTTTTCCGTCGTATAAATACTCCTTTTCCCATTCTTGATGATGCATTGCTAATTGTTTAATGCTGTCACAAACAAACTTCATCTCCTCTGAGGTTGTGGTTGGATGAATAGACATTCTTATCCATCCTGGTTTTTTAATTAAATCACCCGAAATTATTTGACATACTAAATCGTGTGACGTTTCTTGATCTACATGAAGTAAATAATGCCCATAAGTTCCGGCGCAACTGCATCCACCACGAGTTTGAATTCCGAATTTATCATTTAGCATTTTCACACCTAAATTAAAATGCAAATTATCAATATAAAATGAAATTACTCCTAACCTATCTTGATGTTCTTGGGCTAAAATTTTAATATTTTCAATGTTTCCTAATTCTTCAAAAACATATTCAACCAATTCATGTTCACGAGCCAAAATATTAGTGACTCCCATTTTTTCCTTTAACTGAATTGCCAATGCTGTTTTTATAACTTGAAGAAAACCAGGTGTTCCGCCATCCTCACGATCTTCAATGTTGTCAATATATTTATGTTCACCCCAAGGATTTGTCCAAGAAACGGTTCCGCCACCGGGACAATCGGGTACATTATTTTTATATAAATTTTTATTAAAAACTAAAACTCCAGAAGTTCCTGGACCACCAAGAAATTTATGTGGCGAAAAGAAAATTGCGTCAAGATAACTTTCTTTATCGACTGGATGCATGTCAATAGCAACATACGGACCAGAGCAAGCGAAATCTACAAAACACAATCCTTTATTTTGATGCATAATTTTGGCAACTTCGTGGTATGGGGTTCTAATTCCGGTTACGTTGGAGCATGATGTAATTGATGCAATCTTGAAGTTTCTATCTTTATATTTTTCTAGAATAATTTTTAGTTGATTCAAACAAAATAATCCATCTTCATTGGCCGGAATAACTTCTACATCTGCCATCGTTTCTAACCATGACGTTTGATTGGAATGATGTTCCATGTGTGAGATAAAAACAATTGGTCTTAACTCTTTTGGTAATGTAATAAATTCTTTAAGATTTTCTGGAATTTTAAGACCTAAAATACGTTGAAATTTATTTACGACACCAGTCATACCGGTTCCAGTATTGATTAAAACATCATCTTGTGTTGCATTTACATGATGTTTAATAATGTGTTTTGCTTCGTGATAAGCCATTGTCATTGCCGTTCCCGAAATTGTAGTTTCGGTATGTGTATTGGCTACAAAGGGACCAAATTCATTCATTAATTTTTCTTCAATTGGCCGGTACAATCTTCCGCTTGCAGTCCAATCGGTATAAATGATTTTCTTTTTACCAAAAGGAGAATCAAATTCTTGATCAATTCCGATAATATTTTCTCGAAACTGTTGAAAGTAAAGTTCTAATTCTGTAGTGATTTCGGTAGTTGTCATCGTTTGTTATTTGAGCTCAAATATAAGAAATTTTGACAATTAAATTATTGATTAATTGGCAATTGAAAACAATATTTTTAAATAGATTTATTCTTTTTTAATGGCGTTAATAATCCAATCAAGTTCGGTATCTAAACCTTCAATTTTATCTTGAATAGATGGTTTAATTTCATAGTCAGGATAAATTCCGTGACCAATGACGTTGGTTTGATTGGTTGTTTTTATATCCATTAGTCCAATTCTTAGAGGCAATTTAGAATTAGGAAGTGTAACAACAGGCAATAATCCTGCAACGGTTGTGTTAAATCCTCCACCGGTTTCTTCTCCAACAAAAGTAACTTCTTTATTGGATTTTAGCGAAGAAGATAATAAACAAGCTGCCGAGAAACTTCCGCCATTGATAATAACATATATTTTTCCCGAAAAATGATTGCTTTTACTTGACCTTTTTTTAGTTCCAACTAAAGAATACGTATATATTCCGTTTTTATCTTTCTTAGTTCTCAAAGTAGAGAATCCCATGTAAAAAGGATAAAATGCTGCTGCAAATGGATAGGCAATAGTTGGAATTTTACTGAATAATCCTAATTTCCATAAACTTGTTTTGGAAGTTACAATTGCCGGTTGAAGCATTGTGTATTCTTTATCTGTCAAATAAGAATAAAGTTCAACAACCTCTTCAACTCTACCTCCAGGATTGTTTCTTAGGTCAATAATTAAGGTTTTAGTTTTCTTTTGTTTTAACTTTTCAAATATTTCGGCGTAGGCTTTATAATACTTTCCTTTTGAAAAATCTTTAATTTTTAAAACAGCTACAGAACTATCTTGTACAATAAAATTCAAATTTTTGCTATACGTTTTACTAAGTTCATCGTATCCATATATACGTTTTATTTTTTTTTCTAATTTATTTTTTTTGGCATCAACTTTAATAGTGGTTACAGCAACTTTATTTACTTTTTTTTCTGTTTTAAAACGGCTTATTACACTATTTTTTAAAGAATCATTTTGCTTAAAAACATAATGCAAACTATCATTAATTCCTATTTCACTCGTCATGTAGGTAGAAAATCTTTTAGAAAAACCTCTAGAAAAATAAGTGGTATTAAATCCGTCTGAAGTGTATGTTTTACGATATTTATTATGAATTTCTTGAGGTGTAATTTTATTTATAGATACAACTTCTGCTCCTAGATTAATTCCTTTATCTTTCGATTTATTTTTTACAACATATAACTTATCATAGATCCATTCAAAATCAAATTGTGATAAAGGTCCGGTGCCCAATTTGGCCAAACGTTTTTGTTCTTGTTTTCCTATTCTTTTAAAGGGCGGAGATAAAGTCATGTGTCCTTGTCTTACAGAAGCTACGATTGGACTCATTACAAAGAAAAATTGTTTACTAGTTAGTGGTTTAGTTATACTTTTTCTTAAACTATCAAACTTGCCATTAAGTTCATTTTTAGAAATATACATGTACAAACTAGGATGTAATTTTTCAAGTTTATGTTGAACATAATCAACATCTTTAATCAACTTGTTGATTGCTATTGGTTTGCCGAGATTTTCATTATATTTTTCTACCGAACTGCAATTTGCAAATAGTAAAATTAATAGGATATAACTACTTAATAAAGTTGCTTTATTTTTAATATTCATGAAATTCAAATACATAAAAGTTATTTTTCTTAGATTTTCAAATATACATTTATTTGGTATTTAATAAAAATAAGTTTTTAGAATATGATAGTATTAACTACAACTTTCTTTTAAAAAAAAACACTAAATTTGAAGTACATACAACAGACACAATGCAATTAAAAATAAACAACAGATTTAGTTCAGAATTACCAGCCGACACTAATGAATCTAATAACACTAGACAAGTTTTGAATGCTTGTTTTTCTTATGTAACACCCAGAATTCCTTCTAATCCAAAATTAATTCACACCTCAATTGAAGTTGCCGCTTTAATAGGAATTTGTGAACTAGAAACCCAATCTAAAACATTCTTGGAGATTTTTTCTGGAAAAAAAATACTTTCTAATTCTAGACCTTATGCAATGAATTATGCCGGACATCAGTTTGGAAATTGGGCAGGTCAATTGGGAGATGGTAGAGCTATAGTTTTAACAGAAATTGAAATTAAAGAAGCATTTTATACCCTACAATTAAAAGGTGCTGGAAGCACACCTTATTCAAGAAGAGCAGATGGACTAGCGGTTTTACGCTCTTCAATTCGTGAACATTTGTGTAGTGAAGCTATGCATTATTTGGGAGTACCAACAACTCGTTCCTTGTCATTAATTTTAACTGGTGATGAAGTGTTGCGTGATGTAATGTATGATGGAAATCCAGATTATGAAAAAGGAGCTATAGTATGCAGAGTTGCGCCAACGTTTATTCGTTTTGGAAGCTTTGAACTTTTTTCGGCATCAAATGACCGTATTAACTTAAAAAAACTTACCGATTTTACTATTAAATATTACTATCCAGAAATAACTTCTAATGGGAAAGAAAAGTATTTAGATTTTTTTAAAATTGTTGTTCATAAAACGTGTGAAATGGTTGTTAATTGGCAACGTGTTGGCTTTGTTCATGGAGTTATGAATACAGATAATATGTCTATTCTAGGTATAACAATTGATTATGGACCATACGGTTGGCTGGAAGATTACAATCCTAATTGGACACCAAATACAACAGATAAAGAAAATCGTAGGTACCAATTTGGAAATCAGCCAGAAGTTGCACAATGGAATTTATATCAATTAGCAAATGCCTTGTATCCTTTGATTGAAGAAGCTACTCAATTGGAAACAATTTTAAATGATTTTCAGACGCAATATGACACTTACTATTTAGATATGATGCGAAGTAAATTGGGTTTTAAATTAGACTATAAAGAGGACAAAAAGTTAATTTCAGACTTAGAAAAAATACTACAATTATCTGAAACAGACATGACAATTTTTTTTAGACAATTAGGTTTGGTAAAAAAAGATCATTCTCCAGAATTTGCAATTTCTATTATAAATAATTCTTTTTATAAACCACAAGAAATTAAAAAAGAGGTACTTAATACTTGGCACAGATGGTTTAAAGAATACATAGAAAGATTAAATCTAGAAAATAGTACTGATGAGTCTAGAAATGAGTACATGAATACTATAAATCCTAAATATGTGCTTAGAAATTACATGGCGCAACTTGCTATTGAAGCAGCCAATAAAGATGATTATTCTTTAATTGATGAATTATTTGAACTACTTAAAAAACCTTATCATGAACAACCTCAACATGAAAAATGGTATGCTAAAAGACCCGATTGGGCTAGAGATAAAATAGGAAGCTCTATGCTATCATGTAGTTCTTGAAAAAAAATTATCTTTTCAATGAAAAGTGTGATTTAAACTCTCTTAATTCTACTTCACCTTTTAAGTTATTTTCTTTATATTTCACAATGAACCAATAATCTGTTGCTGGCATTAAAGTTCCATTATAATTTCCGTCCCATCCTGATCCCATTGGGCTTATCTGTTTTATCATTTTGCCAAAACGATCAAAAATATGAATTTGCGCTTCTGGAAAATTATTAAAATAATAAATATTCCAATAATCATTTTGTCCATCGTTATTGGGAGTAAAATATTTTGGATAACCCATAACAGTAACTTCTTTAGAAATCACGGTACACGTAGTATCGTCAGTAATTGAAATAGTGTGCACTCCAGATGGAATTTGATAAAAAACATTAGAAGTTTGAAAAGCACCATTATCCAACTGAAAATAAAATGGTCCTGTGCCACCTTGAACTAAAACAGTTAAAACATTATTATCTGTAAAGGTATCATCAATACTTGTTATAAAATCGCTGGCCATTTGTGCCGAAATTATAGTAGCGAATACTTGACTTGAAGCACAACCTGTTGCCAAATTTGTTGCAACAACAGAATAATTTCCAATAGCTGTTGCCGTGTATGTACTTTGTATAGCAAGAGGAATTAATGTTCCGTTTAGAAACCATTTAAAAGAATAAATTGAACTGCTTAAGCCACTATCAAATGTATAGCTTCGGGCAAGATTTCCAGATGGATCAAAACAAATATCACCATTCAATAAAGTTGGAGCTGGAAGAGGATTTATAATTACTGTTGTTGTAACAACCGATGAAGAACATCCTGCACCAGAAGGAATTGCATAAGTTACTAAATAGGTTCCAACATCACTTGCGCTTGGAGTAATTGCTCCAGTTGTACTATTAATAACTAATCCTGCTGTAGAAGTATATACTCCGTTGGTGTAAGCAAATGTTCCTGATAGAACTACTGGTTGCGGAGTTAAAACATCTCTACAAAATGGTGAACTATAACTGATATTTGCAGTTGGCAATCCAGTAATTATAATGTTAGTTGTAGCTGGAGCTAACGTGCAACCTGGTGCTGCAGGAATTGTATAAGTAACTACATAATTTCCAGGAGTACTACTACTTGGATTTATATTTCCCGAAACTGGATCTATGGTTAATCCTGAAGGAGCACTAAAAATACCTCCGGTGTAGGCAAAAGTACCCGAAAGAGTTACCAATTGTTGCGCCGTTAATGAAGTACAAAAAGGTGTTCCCAAATAACTAATTAATGCTGTTGGAAAAGAATTGATAATAACGTTAGTAGTAATAGGAAAACCAACACATCCGCCAATTGATGGTACATTATAGGTAACTACATAATTTCCTGTAACACTCGAGCTTGGTTGTATTGCACCAGTTGCACTATTAATTGTTAATCCTGGAGTTGAAGTAAATGTTCCGCCAGTATAAGCACCAGTTCCTGATAATGTAATAGATTGTGAAGAAGTTAGATTTCCACAATAAGGTGAGTTTTGATAATTTATAGTTGCTGTTGGTGATTGTGTAATAGTAACATTTCTGGTAACAGGAGGAACAGTACATCCATTTGCAGTAGGAATTGTATAGGTAACTGTATAATTTCCGGGCGAACTCATACTTGGAATTATTGCTCCAGTAACAGAGTCGATATTTAAGCCAGATTGTGCAGTAAAAACACCTCCAGTATATAAATTAGTCCCAGTTAAGTTAACAGATTGTGGTGTTGTAACTGATGTACAAAAGACTCCACCAGTATAAGTTATATTGGCTGTTGGTTCTTGATAAACAGTTATCTGATATGTTGTTGTACTTGTACATCCAAGAGCATTAGAAATTGTAAATGTCACATTGTAATTTCCAGGTAATGCATAACTATGTGTTGGATTTTCAATATTTGAAGTCGTTCCGTCACCAAAATTCCAAAGAAATGTGTCTAATATTGTTCCAAATGGTAATGCGGTTGTATTTGCAAAAATAGCGTTATCATAGCATGTATTAGTAATACTAAAATCGGCCACAGGATTAAAAAGAGTAAGATTTGTAGAAATATTTACAGTACATCCTGTTACAGAAGTTAACAAACAAGTATAAGTCAATCCAGCATTAGGATTGCTAACATTTATTGACTGAGTAGTAGCACCTGTATTCCACAAATAGGTAAAACCAATTGGTGCCGTTAATACTGCTGCCAAAGATCCTGTACAATATGTTGAACTAATTTGTAATGGAGAACAATATGCATCTACATAAGCATAACCATAATGTGCACCCAAAGAACAATCGCCTGTTGCAAATTCAATAGTAATTGTTTGTCCTGCATATGCACTTAAATCTAATCCAACCGTAGTCCAATCTTTATATCTGATATCACCATTACAAGTTTGAAAACCAGGTATATTACTTCCAGAAACTACTGTATATTCGCCACAAACAGGATCTATAAGAGCACCAGCAGCGTTTAAAACTCTAATTTGAAAACGAGGTTGCTCACTAGGTGAATGTGATGGATCTTCAAGAACTACTGCATACTTATAAATAAACAAAGAATTAGAAGGTGTTATTGTCATTGAATAGGTAAGCTTTTCAGCTTCTGAATTGGTATTGTCATTTCCTAACCTAGCAGAATATAATCCTCCGGGCGCAACGACCGTAACATTACCGCAAGTATTTGGATCTGTTCCTGTACCGGTCATTATTGTATGACGTCCAGTTATAATACCTGAACTTAATGTACTTATTGGGCAACAATAACCAACGCCTCCTTGCCAACCAGTTAATGTACCTGACTCAAAATCTGAATTTGGGCACGAAGATTGTTGCGCAAAAATTGTGGTATTTATAAATAAAATTAACAATATAAAAAATAATTGTATCTTTTTCATCGCATCTTTTTTTTGAGAATGGATCTAATAAAATGTCTTAAGAACCATTATATTTTAAACTTTTTTTCCTTGTTCGTTTCAAGTAACAATAATAGAAGTTTTTTTGCAAATACAAACAAAAATTTTGTTTTTTTTCATACAAAAAATCCTATGTTTAAATAATTGTAAAATTCTTTAAAAATGTGTTACCAAAAGATTAACAAGAAAAAAAAATAAATACCAATACTAAAAAAACCTTTTGATTAGAAATATCTAATTAAAAGGTTTTTAAACTTTAAAAAGTCTGAAATAAACTTAAATTAAATTCCAGCAATATCTTTAATCTCAACAATAATTCTTTTGGCCAAATTATCAGCTAGCTCTTGCGTTGCAGCTTCAGTATAAATTCTAATAATTGGTTCCGTATTTGATTTTCTTAAATGCACCCAGTTTTCGGCGAAGTCAATTTTTACACCATCAATTGTAGTAATATCTTCATTTTTATACTTTTCTGTCATCGCAACTAAAATCGCATCAACATCAATCTGTGGCGTCAATTCAATTTTATTTTTACTCATATAGTATTGTGGATAACTTGCTCTAAGTTCGGCAACGGTTTTAGTTTGGTTTGCCAAATACGTCAAGAACAACGCAACACCAACAATACTATCACGACCATAATGCGATTCTGGATAAATAATTCCGCCATTTCCTTCACCACCAATTATAGCATTTGTAGCTTTCATCAATTCTACCACATTCACTTCACCAACCGCACTTGCTTGGTAATTTCCGTTATGTTTGTTGGTAATGTCACGCAGTGCACGAGAAGAACTCATATTAGAAACCGTATTTCCTGGAGTTTTACTCAAAACATAATCGGCAATGGCAACCAACGTATATTCTTCGCCAAACATTTCGCCATCGTTAGAAATAAACGCTAATCTATCAACATCAGGATCTACTACAATTCCGAAATCGGCTTTTTCTTCTACTACCAATTTACAAATATCTCCCAAATGTTCCTTCAAAGGTTCTGGATTATGAGGAAAATGTCCGTTAGGTTCGCAGTATAATTTTACGCATTCCACGCCCATTAATTCTAATAATTTTGGAATGATTATTCCTCCAGATGAATTTACTCCATCAACAACAACCTTATATTTCTTAGTTTTTACCAAATCGGCATCAACCAAAGGTAAATCTAAAACATCATCAATATGAATATCCATATAAGCATCATTCACAGTAATTTCGCCAAGAGAATCAACATCTGCAAAATCAAAAGCTTCACTTTCGGCAATTTCAAGAATCAATTCGCCTTCTTTTCCGCTAAGAAATTCACCTTTAGAATTCAATAATTTCAAGGCATTCCATTGTTTTGGATTGTGCGATGCGGTTAAAATAATTCCGCCATCAGCTTTTTCCATAGGAACTGCAATTTCAACGGTTGGCGTTGTAGAAAGTCCCAAATCGATAACATCAATTCCTAATCCAAGTAACGTATTCATCACCAAATTATGAATCATTGGTCCAGAAATTCTCGCATCTCTTCCAATAACTACTTTTAGTTTAGAATTGTGAGTTTCGCGTTGCGAGTTTTTTAAAAATGTTCCGTACGCCGAAGCAAATTTTACAGCATCAACTGGCGTTAAATTATCGCCTACTTTTCCGCCAATGGTTCCACGAATTCCTGATATAGATTTTATTAAAGTCATTGTTTTATTTTAAATTTTGAATGATAAATTTTAAATTCATACAAATATAATTTAAAATTTAAAATTCATCATTTATAATTATTATTTTAGACGAATGAATTTTCTTGCACACATATATCTTTCTGGAAACAACGATTTGCTTAAAATTGGTAATTTTATGGCCGACAGCATTCGTGGAAATTCCTATTTGGATTATCCAGACGAAATTAGAAAAGGTATTTTGTTGCATCGTTACATTGACACTTTTACTGATGCGCACCCAATTTATAGAAAAAGTAAACATAAACTTCATGAAAAATACGGACATTATTCGGGTGTGATAATGGATATTGTTTATGATCATTATTTGGCCAAAAATTGGGCAAAATATTCTGATGAAAAATTGGAAGACTATGCGGCAACTTTCTACAAATTACTTCAAGATAATCATGGACTTCTGACAGAGCAAATTCAGAAAATGATGCCTTATATGATTGCAAGAAATTGGCTTGTTAGTTACGCAAGTTTAGACGGTTTAGAAATGATTTTATTTCAAATGGATTACCGAACCAAACATCGAGTTCACATGCAAGAAGCAATTGTTGAAGTGAAGCAATTTTACACAGAATTTGAAGAAGAATTTACATTATATTTTGAAGAATTACAACAACATTGCAAAGAGAAACTACTTGAATTATGAAAAAAATAATTGTAACATTTTTACTTTTCACCTTCTTCTCCCAAGCCCAAAAAGGATTAATAACTCCTAAAGCAATGGTGGTTTCGGCACGTGAAGAAGCTTCGCTAATTGGCGTTGAAATCATGAAAAAAGAAGGAAATGCCTTTGATGCTATGGTTGCAACCGAATTGGCACTTGCAGTTTCCTATCCGTATGCAGGAAATATTTCTGGTGGCGGATTTATGGTTTATCGATTGAATAATGGCGAAACTGGCGCATTAGATTATCGTGAAAAAGCACCAATGAAAGCTTCAAAAGATATGTATCTTGACGCCAACGGAAATGTAATTCCAAATTTATCTGTCAACGGCGCATTGTCTGTTGGAGTTCCTGGAACTATCGCTGGATTATTTGAAGTTCATAAAAAATTCGGAAAATTATCTATTGAAGAAATTATGAAACCTGTAATCGCTCTCGCGAAAAAAGGCGTTGTTGTAACCGAAAAACAACTGAAGCAAATAAATGATAATAAACAAGAAATAAGTAAAGTTAGCGGTAACGAAACTTTGTATTCTAAAAATTATAAAGTTGGTGATACCATAAAATACAACGCCATCGCCGAAACCTTAATTCAGATTATGAAGAACGGTAAAGACGAATTTTACAAAGGAGAAACAGCAAAGAAAATAGTAACTTTTATTCAGAAAAACGGCGGCATTATTTCGATGGAAGATTTGGCTAATTATGAAGCAAAATGGCGTACTCCAATTCGTTTTAAATATAAAAATTTAGATATAATTTCGATGTCGCCACCATCAAGCGGCGGAATTACTTTAGCGCAAATTATGACGATGATTTCAGTTTATGATGTTTCTAAATTTAAGCATAATTCTGAGAAATATATTCAATTACTAGCAGAAGCCGAACGACGCGCTTATGCCGATAGAAATTATTTTCTAGGCGATCCAGATTTTGTGAAAATACCTAAAGATAAATTGCTTGATAAAATGTATTTAAAAGATAGAATGAAGAGTTTCAATTGGGAAAAAGCAACCAAATCATCAGAAGTAAGTCATGGTGAAATTTCGATTTCCGAAAGTAATGAAACTACACATTATTCTATTGTTGATGCCAATGGTAATGCGGTTTCAGTAACAACTACATTAAATGGAGCTTATGGTTCGAAGTTGTATTCTAACGAATTGGGATTCTTTTTTAACAATCAAATGGACGATTTTTCTGCAAAACCTGGTATTCCAAATTCGTACGGATTAGTTGGTGCCGAAGCCAATAGCATTGCGCCACAAAAAAGAATGTTAAGTTCAATGACACCAACAATTGTAGAAAAAAATGGTAAACTTTTTATGGTTTTAGGAACGCCTGGCGGATCAACCATAATAACTTCCGTTTTACAAACAATTTTAAATGTTTCCGAATTTAAAATGGGAATGCAAGAAGCCGTAAATGCACCAAGATTTCATCATCAATGGTTGCCAGACGAAGTGTTATTTGAACCTAATAAATTTGAAAAATCAATTGTAGAAAACCTTACTAAAAAAGGATTCAAAATTAATGAAAAATCGGCACCAGTTATAGGAAAAGTCGATGCGATTTTGGTTTTACCAAATAAAAAACTTGAAGCTGGAGCAGATAAACGTGGCGATGATAAAGCGGTTGGATTTTAAAAAATTATTGCATTTCGTCTAATAAAACGTTTGTCACAATTTTAGTTTTATTACCAAATTCTTTTTCAAAATCAAACATGAAAATCTTTTGATTGACTTTAATTTTTGAAGTTATTCCCAATTTGGTTCTTGTAATTGTATATTCTGATTTCCAACTATTAAAAGTCACCAAATTAAAATTAGCTTCCTCCGAAACTGTAAAAGTTATAGGTTCGGAAATTAATAATTTTTGAATGAATTGTTGCAACGGAATTTTATCAAACGATGCCGAAGTAAAATCAATAATCATTGCATTTTTATTTCGATACAATTGATTGATATTGGTTACAACTTCTTTTTTTAAATCATCTCTCAACGAAGCATTGGTAAGCATTTGAAAATAATTAAACAAATCTTCAATCTTAGATTTAGAATTTTCTTGATAAACAGCTAGCACATTTGGAGCATATTTAGAGCTCAAACTTACTTGCGCATTATCTGAGTTGCTTGATTGCGCCTTACAAATAAAGCTAAACATTAGAAAAACGATACTTAAAAAACTATTTTTCATGCTATTCTTGTTTGATTCTTATAAACTGGATTTTATTGTTTTGATCGTTTTTAATTTCGATAATTTTCATCCTTCTTACGGATGGCGTAGGAACAATTAGCTTTTGCGAAAATTCACTTTTATTAAAAAATTCTACACCCAAATCGTTTTTCAACAACACTAAAACTTCTAAATTATCTGACAGTATTTTGTCTAATTGTACTTTTCGCGTTTCCCAATTTTTTATGTCCGATAGCATAAATGCTTTGAGCATCATAGCGAAATCATCTGGCGTTAAATCTACATTATTTGTTGACTTAACTTCTGTTTCATTTGAATTTAAATCTATCGTTTTTGTTTTGTAAAAAGGACTTTTGATAACTATTTTCGACTTTTTATCATCTGAATTATCAATGATAACTTTTCCTTCTTTAACTTCTAATTGTTTTGAAACTGAGTCTTTAACCTCATATACTTTTACTTCTTCTGAATTTACTTTTTCATTGGTAAACTCATTATTTAACTGAATCGTTTTTAGTTCTGGAACTTCTTTTTTGTAAAAAATTACAAAAGCAATTGCAAGGACAAAAATCAACGTTAAGACAATAAACCAAAGCATTTTTTTAGATGTTTTAGATGCTTTAATCTCCAAAACATCTTTAGTTTCTGCTATTTCTTCAAAAACAAACTCATCCCAACCTGAAAAACCTACAAATTCCGATAGAATATTCAACATATCTTTTCGTGGAATTTTACTATTAGTTTCGGGTTTCAAATGCGTGTAAATCCATTTTTCGCTGATGGTTTGCTTACACTTTTCTTCGATTGAACCAATCAAATTCTGAATATCCTGTGAACTAAAATTTTTCCAATTTCCTTGAAAAAAAGGAAACTGCTCTTGATATTTCAAAAGTACTTTTTCTTTTAATTCTTGAAAATGTTGTAGTTCGGTCATTTCTAAATTAGGTTCAAATGTAGATTAAGTAGCTTTTACTTTTACTGAAAAGTAGCTGTAAAACGACTGTAAATGTAACCAAAAATCTTTACAGTGAGTTGAAAGTAGTTTTGCTAAACCAACTTTAAAAAGCAGATGTACTATTGCATCAATAATTTTAAAAACATATAAAAATGAACACAAAAGCAATTTACTTATTTTTACTTTTCATCAGTTTTAATTCTAGTTTTTCGCAAATGAGCGGCAATGTGGTTTACAGTACCAATCGAAATTCAGATTATGCAACCAACAATGGAGTTGGATTTAATTTAACTGACAACAACTTAACTTTTAAAGTTAAAATCTTGATGAATAAAAAAGCAGATCGATTTCAGGTTATTTTAGGATTGAATGAAGAAGCTAATACTGTTGAAAGTTGTAATTCACAAATAAATCAAAGAATTGATGGTTTTGTTAGCAAATTATCTAAACTTGGAATTAAAAAAGAAGATTATTACATCGATTTTATTTCGCAAACTAAAATTTATGATTATACTGTTACAACAAACAAAGCCGAACAATTTGAGAAAGGTTTTGAAATTAAAAAGAACATTATTATTACAACAAAATTATTAAAAAACATTGATGAAATGATTGAAATTGCTAGTCAATTTAAAATCTATGATGTTATTAAAATTGATTATTTTTCGGATAATTCATCCCAAATTTATGACTCCTTATTTGAAGAAGCAATCAAAATAGCTTCAACAAAAAAAGACAAATATTTAAAAGGTTTTAACAAGCGAACCGTAGGAAATCCAACAGCTTCCGACCAATTTTTTGTAATTACACCCGAAAGTCAGTACAAAAATTATAAAGCATACGAAAGTTCAGAATTTGAAACCTATTACAACTCATCAAATGCTACGGTTATGAAAAAAATAGCGCGAAAAAACAACACTTTTTATTATGATGGAACTTCGCAAGTTGATGTTGATAAAGTAATTAACAATTCGTCTCCAGAGGTTGGCATTCAATATGTATTGACTTTGAATATTTCATATAAAATTGATACTTCAAATTAGATAATCAAATCAAAAAAAATCCGATGAAAATGCACTTCATCGGATTTTTTTTAGACAATGAATTTATAAAACACTATTTTTGTAATTACTTTAGTCTAAAATTATAATGTCCAATCGTAAATCGGTTTCACTCCAACTTTTATTGAGAAAACTCGCTCGAAAATTTGAAGCGGTTATTTTTCTTTGCAAACAGCTTTTATCTGAAAGAAATTTCATTTATCTGGCATGTGTGTTGGTCGGAATTTCTTGTGCTTTGGCAGTAATTGTTTTAAAAAGTTTTGCTCACAATGTATTTGTTTTTGCTAATTATGTAAACGGATTTCTAAAATTTCCGTTCTTTTCGATTCTGTTACCAATTATCGGAATTCTACTAACCGTTTTTGTAATACGTAGAGTTTTAAATGGTGAATTGGAAAAAGGAAGTTCCAAAATATTGTATGCTGTTGCTAAAAAAGGCGGAATTATTCCCAAAAAACAAATGTATGCGCAAATTATTACAAGTTCATTAACCGTCGGTCTTGGTGGTTCTGCAGGTTTGGAAAGTCCAATTGTAATTACTGGTGCCGCATTTGGTTCTAACTTTGCTCAAAAATATAAACTTTCACAAAAAGATAGAATTTTGCTTCTAGCTTGTGGCGTTGCAGCCGGAATTGGAGCCGCATTTAACGCACCAATTGCAGGTGTGCTTTTTGCAGTTGAAGTAATTCTTACTGATGTATCGATTTCTGCTTTTATTCCGATTATAATTTCTGGTGCAACTGGTGCTTTGGTTTCTAAAGTGATTTTAAGTCAAGATGTGATTTTAAGTTTTAAAAATGTTCAGGAATTTAATTATCATAACACACCTTATTATATTGTTTTAGGAATTCTCGCCGGATTAGTTTCAGTTTATCATGCTAGAAATTTTAGAAAAGTAGAACATTTTTTTGGCAAATTAAAAACTGGAGTTTATAAAAAAGCATTGTTTGGAGCTAGTATTTTAGCGCTATTAATTTTTATATTTCCGTCACTTTTTGGAGAAGGTTATGAAAGTATCAAAACATTATCTACATCACATCCTGAGAATTTATTAAACAATACTTTTCTTGAAGGATACAAAAGTAAACAATGGATTCTGCTGATTTTTGTTGGAATTATAGTCTTGCTAAAATCCTTCGCAACTGGCTTAACGCTTGGTTCAGGTGGAAATGGAGGTAACTTTGCTCCTTCGCTGTTTGTTGGTTCTTATTTGGGATTTTTTGTTGCTAAATTTATGGATATAACCAATATCAATTCGCATCTTCCAGTAACAAATTTTGCAATAGTTGGAATGGCAGGAATTTTATCAGGATTGTTTCATGCGCCATTAACTGCGATATTTCTTATTGGAGAAATTACTGGCGGTTACGATTTGATGGTTCCGTTAATGATAGTATCGTCTATAAGTTATGCGGTTTCTAAGCAATTTGAAAAACATTCGATGGACGTAAAAGCACTTGCCGACAAAGGCGAAGTTTTTACTAGTGATAAAGACAAAAATATATTGCAAAGTATTGATTTTTTAAAGCTTGTTAAAACAGATGTTATTTCAATTTCATTGGACAAATCGCTTCAAAATTTAGTAGAACATCTATCCACTTCCAACCAGCAATTGATTCCGGTTTTGGATGAAAAAAACAGACTTCTTGGCGTAGTTGATTTTGAACAAATCCGACCAATAATATTCAATCCATATCGAATAAAATTTACCATGATAAAGGAAGTTTTATCGCAACCAAAAGAAATTATCCTTCATGACGACGGCATGGAAACCATCATGGACAAATTTGAAAAAACTTACGAAACATTACTTCCTGTTATTAAAAACGGAAAATTCTTTGGCTTAATTTCTAAAGTTGAAATTTTAGAAGCTTATCGAGAAAAGTTGAAAGAAATGGTTATTGAATAAAATTTTGATATTCGAATAAAATAGTTAATTTTAGAATCTAAATTAGTAACTATGAAATCATTATTCTCATTTCTATTGGTTGTCGTTTCAATTTCATTTGGGTTTTCGCAAGAAACTACATCGGTAGCTAAAGAAACCAAATTCGATAAAAAGCAATTTCTTAAAGAATTATCTGAAAATGCTTGCAAATGTATTGACTCAATTTCTACCTATAATAAAATTGCCGATTCTGTCTCATCAGAAATTCACAAATGCATTGACAAGCAAGTTGGAGCTTATCAAATGGGAACTAAATTAGCCTCAATAGGAAATTTAGATGAAGTTAAAGAGGGAAATGATGGAAAAAAATCGATGAATATAACAATCAATGTTAATCCAAATTCTAAAGAATACAAACAATATTATTATGAAATAGAGAAACATTTAATGGTAAATTGTACTGTAATTAAAAGTAAAATAGGGTCAAACGATGTTATCTCTGAAAGATCTCGATCTAATAATTCTGAAGCTATTAAATATTATAATTTAGGGCTTGATGAATCGCAAAAAGAAAATTATGAAAAAGCTATAGAATATTATAGGAAAGCAGTGGTTTTTGATCCAAATTTTGCTTTTGCTTACGACAACATTGGCATTTGTAGTAGAAAACTAAATAAATATGATGATGCCATTGATGCGTACGAAAAATCTCTAAAAATTGATCCAAACGGATTGACACCATTGCAAAATATTGCTATTGCATACATTTATAAGAAAGAATATAAAAAAGGCATAAAAGCTTATGAAAAATTAGCCAAATTAGATTCTAAAAATCCCGAAGTTTATTATGGCATTGGAAATATTTATGCTCAATATTTATTCGAATATGAAAAAGCACTAGAAAATTTATGTCAGGCATATACTATTTATATAGCTCAAAAATCACCTTATAGAACAGATGCCGAAACGCTAATTAATGTAGTTTATGTAGCATTGAAAAAAGATGGAAAAGAAAAAGTTTTCAATGAAATTTTAGAAAAATATCATATCTCACAAAACTAGAAAACAAAAAATTCATTGTTACATTAAAACTCTATTTTATCAATAATTTTATTTTTCTTAATATCGGATGGGTTAAAAATTTGGATTATCCGATATTAAAAGTATCTTTGTGCTATTATGTGGAACATTAATACAAATTATAGAGAAGAATTACAATCAACATTCGATAGATTGTATGATAAAATGGCTGTTTTAAAAAAAAGCAGACCATTACCTAACATTGCTTTACAAAAAATTAAAGAATCATTATCTATAGAATGGACTTACAATTCCAACAGTATAGAGGGAAATACATTGACACTTCAAGAAACACAAATGGTTTTGCAAGAAGGAATTACCGTAAAAGGAAAATCACTTCGAGAACATTTTGAAGCCAAAAATCACGAGAAAGCCATCAATTATTTATTTTCAATTGTTGATGATAGTTATGAAATTAGAGCTATCGATATACTTTCAATTCATAGTTTAGTTTTAAACATGATTGAAGAAGATTTCGCTGGACGGATCAGAAATGGCGGCGTGAGAATTTCTGGAGCCAATTTTGTTCCACCAAATGCCAATAAAGTTTCCGATTTACTTGATGAATTAATTGATTTTGTGAATACTAATCCATTGCAGTTAAACGACCTAGAATTGGCAACAATTTTTCATCACAAATTTGTATGGATTCATCCATTCTTTGATGGAAATGGAAGAACTGTTAGATTGGCAATGAATTTATTATTAATGCGAAAAGGTTTTCCACCTGCAATTATTTTATCAAATGATAGAAAAAAATATTACGATGCATTAAACCAAGCCAATAATGGAAATTATCAAAAATTGATGTTGTTGATGTGTCAAGCACAAGAACGAACCTTAAATATTTATCTAAGTTCGTTGCCCGATAATGACTATGATTTTCAGGAAATTTCCAATATTGTTAGCGAACCCAATTCGCCTTATGGTCAAGAATACATAAGTTTATTGGCGCGTCAAGGAAAAATTGATGCACACAAAGAAGGCAGAAATTGGTACACAACAAAAAAAGCCATTGAAGATTATATAGAAAATCGTCAAAGGAAGAGAATTATTTAATTCAACTCCGACAGAATTTTTAACGCTGTCGGAGTTTTATCTTTTACTTCGTTTTCTCGCCAACAAAGTAATCGTTACTACTCTTAAACAAAACATTAAAAGTGGTTAAACTACCGTAACATCTGGTAATGTATTGTTGCATTTCAATTTTTTCGGCTTCTTCAAGATTGCTTGAGTTTATTTTTTGTTCCAAAACTCTTAATCGGTCACGAACCATAGTTATTTTGTGAAAGAACGTATCAATAGGCACTTCTTTATTTTGAGTAGGTGTTCCTGGTTCCATTATCAATTTTCCACCTTTCCATTTATCGGCAATTGCTACTACTTGAGTAACGTCTGACCAACGTTGCAAAAGGTTTTTTAGTGTTTTCTCTACTTCATAAAAACTTACCGAATCTACTTCGCCATCAACTGCATCTATTACTTCAAATTCGCTGTCAATATCAATAGTTTCCAATCCACTTTCAATAAAAGTAACCCAATAATGTTTGGAAGTGACATTTGTTACAACTCCTGCTCCAAATTCTGAATGTTTAATTCGAGAACCAATTCCTAATATATTCATGAAATTATTTTTTTTCAAATATAAATAATTTGGAGAAATTTGAACCATTAAGGAATTAAGAAAATTAAGTTTCATCACTTAATGAAACTTAATTCATTAATGGTTTATAAAAATAGAAATCAATTTTGAATAAAATCTTTAACAAATTCTTCTAATCTGACTAACTGAAATTTACTCACAAAATCGTACTTTTGCAATTGGCATTTTTTTAATGCTTTTTACATTATAAAACAATACAAAAATACAATTTCTAAAATGTTAGAAAACGATAATACGATTGAAGTTATTGGCGCTCGCGTTCACAATCTTAAAAATATAGACATTTCCATTCCGAGAGAAAAACTGGTAGTAATTACCGGACTTTCTGGCTCAGGAAAATCATCTTTGGCTTTCGATACGATTTATGCCGAAGGTCAACGTCGTTATATTGAAACTTTTTCGGCCTATGCACGTCAGTTTCTTGGCGGACTAGAACGTCCAGATGTTGATAAAATTGACGGACTTTCGCCAGTAATTGCAATCGAACAAAAAACAACAAGCAAATCGCCACGGTCAACTGTTGGAACCATTACTGAAATTTATGATTTCTTGCGATTGCTATATGCTCGTGCTGCCGACGCTTACAGTTACAATACTGGAGAAAAAATGGTTTCGTATTCTGATGATCAGATAAAAGATTTGATTAAAGAGAATTTTACTGGTAAACGAATCAATGTTTTGGCGCCAATTATTCGTGCTAGGAAAGGTCATTATGCCGAATTATTTCAACAAATTGCCAAACAAGGTTTTGTAAAAGTGCGTGTAAACGGAAAAATTACCGACATCACAACCGGCATGAAACTCGATCGTTACAAAACCCATGATATTGAAATTGTAATTGATCGATTACAAGTCGAAAACGATGAAGATACCGATAAAAGATTAGCAGAAAGCATCAAAACTGCCATGTATCACGGAGAAAATGTGATGATGGTTATTGAGCATGAAAGCGATGATGTGCGTTTTTTCAGTAGAACTTTGATGTGTCCAACGACTGGAATATCCTATCAAAATCCGGAACCCAATTTATTCTCGTTCAATTCACCAAAAGGTGCGTGCGAACACTGTAACGGTTTGGGAATTGTAAACGAAATCAACAGAAAAAAGATAATTCCGAATCCAAAATTGTCCATCAATAAAGGTGGATTTGCTCCGCTTGGCGAATATAAATCTTCTTGGATGTTCAAGCAATTGGAAATCATCGGAGAAAAATATGGCTTTAAATTAACAGATTCCATCGAATCAATTTCGGATGAAGCCATGGAAATGATTTTGAATGGTGGAAACGAAAAATTCTCAGTAGTTTCAAAAACTGCTGGTGTTACCAAAGAATACAAAATTGAATTTGAAGGAATTTCTAAATTCATAAAAAACCAATTTGACGAAAGTGGTTCAAGTTCCATAAAACGTTGGGCGAAAGAATTTATGGACGAAATTAATTGTCCAGTTTGCGAAGGTTCTAGATTGAAAAAAGAATCACTTTTTTTTAAAATTGACAATCAGAATATTGCTGAATTATCGGCTATGGATATATCAGAATTGACGGTTTGGTTTAAAGGGTTACCATCAAAACTATCTGAAAAACAAACTACAATTGCAACTGAAATTTTAAAGGAAATTAATGACCGTTTGCAATTTTTATTGGATGTTGGACTGAATTATCTATCGTTAAGCCGAAGTTCCAAATCGCTTTCTGGTGGTGAAGCGCAACGTATTAGATTGGCAACACAAATTGGTTCGCAACTGGTTGGAGTTCTTTATATTTTGGACGAACCAAGTATCGGATTGCATCAGCGAGACAACGAAAGATTGATAAATTCCTTGAAAAATCTTCGTGATATTGGCAACTCGGTTTTGGTTGTAGAACATGATAAAGATATGATTGAATGTGCCGATTATGTGATTGATATTGGACCGAAAGCAGGAAAATTTGGTGGAAACATCATCAGCAAAGGAACGCCAAAAGAGTTGTTGAAAGAAACAACAATTACAGCGCAATATATGAACGGCACGATGAAATTTGACATTCCGAAAACGCGTCGTGAAGGCAACGGAAAATCGATAAAATTATCTGGCGCAAGCGGAAATAATCTTAAAAATGTTTCAGTAGAATTTCCGTTAGGAAAACTAATTTGTGTCACCGGAGTTTCAGGAAGCGGAAAATCGACCTTGATTAACGAAACGCTCTACCCTATTTTAAACGCACACATTTACAACGGTGTAAAAAAACCGCAACCTTTCAAAAAAATTGAAGGTTTAGAACATATTGATAAAGTAATTGACATCGATCAAAGTCCGATTGGAAGAACACCACGTTCCAATCCTGCGACTTACACTGATATTTTTAGTGAAGTTAGAAATCTTTTCACCATGACGCCAGAAGCCATGATTCGTGGTTACAAAGCTGGACGTTTTAGTTTTAATGTAAAAGGCGGACGATGTGAAACCTGTGAAGGTTCTGGAGTTAGAACAATTGAAATGAGTTTCTTACCCGATGTTTATGTAGAATGTGAAACTTGTCTTGGAAAACGTTTTAACCGTGAAACATTGGAAATTCGATTCAAAGGAAAATCAATTTCTGATATTTTGAATATGACGATTGATGAAGCGGTTCCGTTTTTTGAAAATATTCCTAAAATTCAGCGAAAAGTGCAAACTTTACAAGATGTTGGTTTGGGATACATTACTCTTGGTCAGCAAAGTACAACACTTTCTGGTGGCGAAGCGCAACGTATAAAATTATCCGCAGAATTATCTAAAAAAGATACCGGAAATACGTTTTACATTATGGATGAACCTACAACTGGTTTGCATTTTGAAGACATTCGGGTTTTGATGGAGGTAATAAATAGATTGGTTGACAAAGGAAATACGGTGTTAATTATTGAGCACAACCTGGACGTTATTAAACTTGCGGATTATATTATTGACGTTGGTTTGGAAGGCGGAAAAGGCGGTGGCGAAATTATCTGTAAAGGAACTCCAGAAGAAATTGTTAAGAATAAGAAAAGTTATACTGCTCAGTTTTTGAAGAAAGAATTGAATAATTAATTTTAGATATATGGAAAATAATAATTCATTAGCGATATTTGAAAATAAAGAAATAAGAAGGAGTTATGTTGAAGAAACTGAAACTTGGTTTTTCTCATTAGTTGACATTATTGGAGCGTTAACTGATTCTGTTAATCCAACAGATTATTTAAAGAAAATTAGAAAAAGAGATTCTGAACTCGGTAACTACATAGGGACAAATTGTCCCCAGATAGCAATGTTGACAAATGGAAAAAACAGGAAGACTTTAGCTGGAGATGTAAAAGATATTTTACGTGTTGTGCAATCCATTCCATCACCAAAAGCGGAACCTTTTAAACAATGGCTAGCAAAAGTTGGTTACGAAAGAATTCAGGAAATTCAAGATCCAGCGCAAAGTATTGACCGAGCAAGAGAAAACTGGAAATAACACGGAAGAAGTGAAAAATGGATTCAGCAACGCATGATGGGTCAAGAAACTAGAAACAAGTTAACCGATTATTGGAAAGATGCTGGAATTGAAGAAAAGAAGGATTTTGCACTTTTAACAAATATCATTCATCAGGAATGGACAGGATTGAGTGTGAAAAAACATAAAGAAGCGAAAGGCCTAAAATCTCAAAATCTTCGTGATCATATGAGTGAAGCTGAATTAATTTTTACTGCTTTGGCAGAATTATCCACAAGACAAATTACAGAAAAGGATGAAGCTAAAGGATTGATTGAAAATGCATAAGCAAGTCAAAAAGGCGGAAATGTTGCTAAAAATGCCAGAATTGAATTAGAACAAAATACAGGAAAAAGTGTTGTTACAGGAGAAAATTTTCTGGCACCAAAAAAATAAGTACTTTAGCATGCTTTTTTTCTAGCCCAGATAGCAATGGAAATCCTTTTATTTTTTTCTTTAAAAAATAAAAGATTACCTCACTAAAGGTTTATCTCATTCAGAGTTCAGTGAACTACGTTTGTAATGGATAGCTGACCCGAGCGCAGCGAATTGACGAAGTAAAATAGCTCCAAAAAAAACTAAAAAATTATAAAATACAGAATATGAAATTTGAAGAATTTGCAAACGAAGACGATTTAATAAAAGATAAATTACAACAAAAAACTTGGAACGAAATACGAAGTAACGACTCGTGGGGAATTTTCAAAATCATGTCTGAATTCGTAAATGGTTACGAATCAATGGCTAGAATTGGACCTTGCGTTTCTATATTTGGATCGGCACGAACTAAACCAGACAATAAATATTACTTGTTGGCAGAAAAAATTGCGTTCAAAATCAGTAAAGCTGGTTATGGAGTTATAACTGGTGGCGGACCAGGAATTATGGAAGCTGGAAACAAAGGCGCACATACTGGTGGCGGAACTTCGGTAGGTTTAAACATTGAATTACCGTTTGAACAACATTATAATCCATACATCGATAAGGATAAAAACTTAAATTTCGATTACTTTTTTGTGCGTAAAGTAATGTTTATCAAGTACTCACAAGGTTTTGTGGTAATGCCTGGAGGTTTTGGAACTTTGGACGAAATGTTTGAAGCAATTACTTTAATTCAAACTAAGAAAATTGGTAAATTCCCAATTATTTTGGTTGGCTCTCATTACTGGTCAGGATTGATGGATTGGGTTAAAAACGTAATGATTGCAGAAGAAAAAAATGCCAATATTGAAGATTTGAATTTAATCAAAATTGTTGATACCGAAGATGAAGTGGTTGAAGCTTTGGATAATTTCTACAAAAAATATAATTTAAGTCCGAATTTTTAATTTGCTTAAACCACAAAAGACACAAAAGAAAATTAATAACTTTTGTGTCTTTTGTGGTTAATTATTTTCAAAAAGATGTTTTTCAACTCCTTTCATTTCGTTATTTTTCTGCCCATAGTTTTTATACTGTATTGGTTTGTATTCAATAAATCGAAAAATTATCAAAACTATTTACTAATTATAGCAAGCTATTATTTCTATTCTTGTTGGAATTGGAGGTTTTTATTTCTATTGGTTTTTTCTACTTTATTAGATTACTTTTCGGCCATTCAAATAGAAAACAGCAGCAATGACAGACTCAGAAAAATGTGGCTTTGGCTTTGTATTTCAATCAATTTAGGATTTCTTGGCGTTTTCAAATACTACAACTTTTTTGCTTCATCGTTTGCCGAATTATTGCAATCGTTTGGAGTTACTGCAAGTCCAATTTTATTGGAATTAATTTTACCTATTGGAATATCCTTTTACACCTTTCACGGATTATCGTACATCATCGACATTTATTACAAACGCATAAAATCGGAGAAAAACTTCATTGATTATTCGTTGTTTGTGAGCTATTTTCCTTTATTAGTTGCTGGCCCAATTGAACGTGCAACGCATCTTTTGCCACAAGTTAAAGTAAAAAGAGAATTCAATTTAGAAAAAGCCAAAGAAGGAATTTATCAAATAATTTGGGGTTTGGTGAAGAAAATTGTCATTGCCGATTCCTGCGCTGTTTATGCCAATGAGATTTTTAATCATTATCCTACAATGAACTCTTTGTCGTTAGTTTTAGGTGCGATTTATTTTGCATTTCAAATCTATGGAGACTTTTCGGGTTATTCAGATATTGCTCTTGGAACATCTAAATTATTCGGAATTGATTTGCTAAAAAACTTCAATTATCCCTATTTTTCTAGAGATATTGCCGAGTTTTGGAGACGTTGGCACATTTCACTTTCGTTATGGTTTCGTGATTATTTATACATTCCGCTTGGCGGCAGCAAAGGTAATAAATTGTTCCAAATTAGAAATACGTTCATCATCTTTTTAGTAAGCGGATTTTGGCATGGAGCAAATTTTACTTACGTCGCTTGGGGTTTCATAAACGCATTATATTTTCTACCACTTTTGGTGTTAAACCGAAACAGAAAAAATGTAGACGATTTCTCGTTAGGACTTAATTTTGAATCCATTAGAACAGTTATAAACATCTTAATGACTTTTTCAATTACGTGTTTTGCTTGGATATTTTTCAGATCCAAAACCATTCACGACGCCACAGGTTACATCAAAAGAATGTTTGAAAACCACGATTTTTCATGGCAATATTTCAGTATTGATCGGTACAGTTATGAGTTAATTTCGCTCGTAGTCATTTTCATTTTTGTAGAATGGAACAACCGTCATAAAATCGAACCTATTTCGGGTAAATACAGTTGGTTAAAATTAGCACTTTGTTTAGCAGCAATTTTAGCTTTGGGCGTTTTTTCAGATTATAAAGAATTTATTTATTTCCAATTCTAATGAAGAAGTTTATACAATTTATCGGAAAAATTTTAGTGCTTTTCATTTTGACTTTAGTACTTCTTGACGCACTTTACACTTTGGTATATAAACAATCTAGCGAACGTACAAAGATTGATTATTTGTACAATTCTAAAGACCAAAATTATGATGTAGTTTTCCTTGGTTCATCAAGAGTTAACAATCATTTTGTACCTCAAATATTTAAAGACAACGGCTACAAAACGTTTAATTTCGGGTTGACACGCTCTCGATTGGAAGAATCGGCTTTGATGTTAAAACTAATGGTGGAACGAAACTACAAAATCAAAAATCTAATTCTTCAAGTAGATTTAAACATCAATACCAACGATCACTCCGAAGCCATTCGTTCCTTATTTATGCCTTATATTCATCAATCGGAAACTATCCGAAATCATTACAAAAACATTGATGAATACAATGAATTATTGTACATTCCGTTTTATAGATATATGAATTATGATGCTCGAATTGGGTTTAGAGAAATGTATCAAACAGCCATTCACAAAAAAACGAATGCTTTAGACAACGACGGTTTTTATCCATTAATGACTGACGAAAGACCAATGGTTGCTGCAGATTTATCAAAGTATTACCCTAAACGAAACAAAGGTTACGAAGAAATAAAAGCCATTTGCAAAAAAAATCACATCAACTTGATTGCACTAACGACTCCTATTTGTATGGAAACGATTAACAGAGAATATTTTGATAAAATAAAACTTATTTATCCTGAAATTCGTAGCTTTGAAAATGCAGTAACCGACGACAAATATTTTTCAACCTGTGGACACATGAATAAAGATGGCGCCATTGAGTTTACAAAAATTGTCTTTAAAGCCTATTTTAAACCAAAAAGCTAATTGAAAAAAATAACCTACATCCTTTTCATCTTTTCTGTTCATTGCTTTGCACAACATCATTCAAAACTGATTGTTGAAGTAAACAACGAAAAGAAAACGCTGAATATTTATCAAGAATTAACCTATTTTAATCAAACCAACGACACGCTATCAAGTATTGTTTTAAACGATTGGAACAATGCCTATTCTGATAAAAATACACCTTTAGGAAAACGATTTTCTGATGAATTTGTGCGTAGTTTTCATTTGGCTTCCGAAAAAGAACGAGGCAACACAAATACCATTACAATAATTGATGATTCCAAATCATTACTGTCGTGGAATCGTCCTGATGGTTTTCCTGATTTGGTAGCATTTCAATTGAAAAATAAATTATTACCAGGTCAAAAAACAACGTTTGTTCTCTCCTATTTTGTGAAAATTCCGGATGATAAATTTACTAAATACGGTTTCAATTCTAACGAAGAAATGGCTTTAAAAAATTGGTTTTTAACACCTTCTCGTTATGAAAATAAAAAGTTTATCACTTATAGCAATCTCAATATTGACGATGTTCCAAACGCATTAACCGATATTGATTTACAAATTACAACTAATGCTAATTTTCAAGTAATTAGTGATTTAGTTTTAGATAAAAAAGAAAATTCAACCACTACTTTTTCGGGTAAAAACCAGCTTTATGTTAATTTGTACATTATTAAAAAACCTACTTTTTTAAGTTTTAAAACTAGTCAATTGGAGGTAACAACTAACATCGAAGACAAGAAAGTTGACGATATTAACAAAGCTATAATTGTAGATAAAATTGTTAATTATGTAGGTGATAATTTAGGTACTTATCCCAAATCTAAAATTACGGTTTCCCAACTAGATTATGAGCAAAATCCGTTTTATGGATTGAACCAATTACCTTCATTTATTAGTCCGTTTCCAGATAATTTTATCTATGAATTGAAGTTTTTAAAAACGTATTTAAACAATTATTTAAAATCGACTTTACAACTTGATTCTCGAAAAGACAATTGGATTTATGATGCCATTCAAGTCTATTATATGATGAAATACATAGACGAGAATTATCCCAATTACAAAATGATGGGTTCTATTGCAAAGTTGCGATTGGTGCGCGGTTACAATTTGGTTTCGCTAGATTTTAATGAGCAATACAGCTATTTTTACATGTTAATGGCTCGTAAAAATCTAGACCAACCGCTTGGTAATCCCAAAAATACGTTGATAAAATTTAATGAAAAAATTGCTTCCAAATACAGAGCTGGTTTAAGTTTTAGATATTTATCAGATTATATTGGCGAACAAAACCTGAAAGAAAGTGTTACCCAATTTGTAGCATATTCAACTAAAAATCAAAGTGATATTTCTAAATTTGAAACCATTATTCAAAATCATTCTGTAAAAAATACCGATTGGTTTTTCAATACCATAATCAATTCTAGAAAAATTATAGATTATAAATTTGATGAAGTTACTAAAACCAACGACAGCGTTTCTTTTAATTTAAAAAATAAAACTGGCGTTAATGTTCCAATTCCAATTTATGGAATTAAGAACAAACAAATTGTTTTTAAACAATGGATTAACGAAGTAAAAGAAGACAGTATTTATACTTTTAAGCGATTTGATGCTGATAAAATTGTCATTAATTATCAAAATATCGTTCCAGAATACAATCAAAGAAACAATTGGAAATCGCTAAAACCAATTAGATTAAGTAATAAACCAATCAAATTTAATTTTCTAAAAGATTTAGAAGATCCTTTTTACAATCAAATTATTTATTTGCCTACGCTAGAATATAACTTCTATGATGGATTTATTCCTGGTATTAACTTTCACAACAAGACCATTTTAGACAAGCCATTCACCTTTGATATAAACCCATCTTATTCTACAAAATCCAACAATTTATCAGGAAGTTTTTCATTGGGTGTAAATCAATACAATCGTGACAGTAATCCATATTATATAAAATATGGTTTTAGCGGAAGTACTTTTCATTATGCGCCAGATGCGTATTATCAAAAGATAAATCCATATATTATTTTTAAGTTTAGAGAAAATGATTTTAGAAACAATCAAGGAAAAAGTCTTGTGCTAAGACAAGTTTATGTCAATAGAGATCCAAGTAGTTTTGTAAAAAACACATTTGAAGGCAATTATTCCATTTTTAATGCTCGATTTGCAAGTGGAAAAACTGAAATCACTAAGTCTTTTAGTTATTCTACCGATTTACAAATTTCATCTAAATTTGGAAAAACATCTGGAAACATCAATTTTAGACGCCTTTTTGATGATAATCGTCAAGTTAATCTACGTTTTTATGCCGGTATTTTTCTTTATAACAGAACCAATTCCAATTACTTTAGCTTTGCTTTAGACCGACCTTCCGATTATTTATTTGATTATAATTATTTGGGAAGATCGGAAAGCACCGGAATTTTTAGCCAACAATACATTCAGGCAGAAGGCGGATTTAAATCAAAATTAAGTAATCCCTATTCTAATCAATGGATGACAACCTTTAATGGAAGTTTCAATATTTGGAATTGGATTGAAGTATATAGTGATTTTGGATTGATGAAAAATAAACAACAAGACGCGCGTTTTGTTTATGATAACGGAATCCGTTTGAATCTAGTAACCGATTATTTCGAATTGTATTTTCCAGTATATTCTAACAATGGATGGGAAGTTTCGCAACCAAAATATGCCGAGAAAATACGATTTATTATAGCATTTAGTCCAAAATCGTTATTAGGATTATTTACTCGAAAATGGTTTTAATCCTCAAATAAAGAGTAGTTTTATTGATGATTTGATTTATTATTATTACCTTTTATAAATAAATCATATTCAAAAGCTATTTTAAGGCAGTTTAATTATCAATAATTAAATTATATTTTTTTCATAGAATTATAATTATTACTACTTTTTCATTAAATTTGTTTCATTAAGAAATTCCATTTCAGATATGACCGAAACACAAACCAAAGTCGAAATTACTTTTGAAGATTTTAAATCCGAAGTTCTAACCGATTATAAAATAGCCACTATTAGCCGTGAATGTAGCCTTCTAGGACGACGTGAAGTCCTTACTGGTAAAGCAAAATTTGGTATTTTTGGCGACGGAAAAGAAGTACCGCAATTAGCATTAGCCAAAGCTTTTAAAAATGGTGATTTCCGTTCGGGATATTATCGCGACCAAACTTTTATGATGGCAATTGGCGCAATGAATATCGAGCAATTCTTTGCAGGATTGTATGGTCATACCGACATTAATTTTGATCCAATGAGCG
>NZ_JAYWFT010000101.1:0-4449 GCF_043778725.1 Flavobacterium sp.
ATCTATATCCTTGTGCAAAAGCTACATTGTTAACCGACACAGAGGAATACCAACCTGAAAGTGTTACACCACATGATCCTGTAGAAAGCGTACTTACAACTGGCGTACAACCGTTGTCTATAATTCCGTCACAGTTATTGTCTAGTCCATCATAACATACATCAACAGCGCCAGGGTTTATTGCTGGGTTTGTGTCGTCGCAATCTCCTGAAGCAATAATTCCAGAAGTTTTATAACCCAAACCAGGAGAATCACAAGATGTAATAACGGAACCAAAGTAATAACCATCATTATCTGAATCTAAATACCAATTAAATATTGGTCTAACAGTTACCGTTACATTTTGAGATACAAAGCAAGTTGAAGTGGTAACATTATAAACATAAACTACGTCTATTGGAGTAGTTGTAGTATTAACCAAAACCTCATTAGGATTTGTCAATTGCGGAGTTGAAACAGATGTAGTACTAATTCCTGTTACGGCTGCTCTGGCCCAACTTATGGTAGCACCTGTATAATTGGTTATTGGAGAATAAGAAAAAGTATCACCTGAACAAATTATTGCAGAAGTCGCACTAGTTAATGCTGCACCTGGAGTGGCAATTATATTTAATTTTAAATCGTCAATTCTCCAATTTACAGATCCAGCCACAGCGCCACCAGCTCCATCATATCCATAAAGTCTATAAGTTATAGCTTGATTAGAGGAACTTGTCGTCGTAGAAGGATTAAACAACACCCAAGTACTGTTGTTGTTGAAAACTCCAGTAGCTAAGTTTGCTGAATAATTATCTAAATTAGATTTCAAAGCGTACGCTTTAGGACCAGTTCCTGTACTTCTTGAACCAAAACTAAGACCTGTTAAAGAAACATTATATCCAGATTGAGGAGTTACTGAAAATTCAAAATAAGTAGATGTTAATGTATTAATTGCTCCAATAAAAGCTGCTGCACCAGCATTGTTTGCTGCAGAAGCACCAGAAAAATTTGATGCACTTGTACTACTTAACAAAGTTGAAGTTCCATTATTATTTCCTTGTGTCAATGGTGAGACTAATACACCATTTACAGTATTGCTTGATGGTGAAGAGGTATTAAAGTTATAAGTTACAAGACCAGAACTAATACCACAAGCAGCAGCATTAATTGAAGCTAAAAGACCTGTAGGTTGTATCAAATTATAGTTTAAAACATCTACTCCTGTAATCGAACTTGTAGAAGTCACCGTTTTATTAGTTCCAACATTTGCATCTGCAAAAACTCCACTTAAATTTAGAGTCACGGCATCTGGAAAGACAACTCCATTTAGAGTTCCACTAATTGTTGCTGTAGTATTTCCGTCATAAAACTTATCAGTTGCAGTTGCAGATAAAACAGTAACATCTTTTTTCAATATACTTGCTGTTAAGCTTAAATTTGATAAAGAATAATTGGCAATTGATGCACCAGAAATAGATAATCCTGTTACGTCAACTGTTTTATTTATTCCGAAAGTATAACTTAGAAAAGCTGCCGAAGGTGTTCCTACTAAAGAAACAAAAGCTTCATCGCCAGGTATAATTCCAGACAATGTAGCTACGCCAGATAATGTAGTTGCTAAATCTCTATTATAAATTTTATTGTTAGCAGTTAATCCTACTATAGATAGTAATTTTGTAGTAATATTTGCAGTTATTCCAGATGGTTGAGTCAATAAATAATTACCCGATGCCAAACCAGAAATAGAATATCCAGAAATAGTAACCAACTTACCAGTACCAACTGTACTATTTCCAAAAGTTGCAGTAGGTGAACCACCTAGAGAAACAGCAGTCAAGTCGATAGTTAACAATCCAAGTAAAGTTGGTGTACCTACAATGGATGCCGAGTTATTGGTATCGTATTGTTTATTACTCACAGAAATTCCTGTAATTGTTAGTTCTTTAGGAGTTATATCTGCAAGAAGACTTGGCTGTGTAAGAATATAATTTACCGCTTTTACTCCACCCAAAACCAATGTTCCGGTAACTGTTTTACTTGTACCAACATTGGGAGTATCAAAAACACCATTTCCAGAAAAAGTAACATTATCAGAATTAAAAATCCCTACAAGTACACCTCCAGATAGTGTAGCTGCGTTATTTCCGTTGTATTCTTTGCTGCTTGCTGATGCGCCCGAAACTGTTAAACTCTTTTGATTTACAACCAAAAGTTGATCTACAGAAGTTGCTGCATTATAATTAGAATCACCAGCCTGAGTTGCAGAAATTATAGTTGATCCAGCACCAACTATTGAAACCGTATTTCCTAAAACAGTTGCAACATTAGTGTTAGAACTAAAATAAGTAATTGTTAATCCCGAATTGGAAGTTGCGTTTAAATTAAAATTATTGTCTCCATAAGTTGTAGAAGACAATGATCCGAATGTTATCATCTGATCTTGCAATCCAGACGAATTAATAGAAGCTGTTAAACCTGAAGGTTGCAACAATAAATAATTAGATGAAGCAGAACCTGTTAAGGAATAACCAGAAACAGTAACGGGTTTGTTAGTTCCAACAGCAGCAGTTAAAAAATTAGCAACTGGCGTTCCAGATAATACTACATTAGAAACATCTCCAGCCAAAACACCACTTAATGATGCTGTTCCGCTTAAACTAGTTGTTGTTGTATTGTCAAATATTTTGTCGTCTGCAACCAATCCAGAAATAGTTACATTTTTCTGATTTACAGTATTTATAGCATTTGTAGCTAAATTAACATTTGTAGCTCCAGCGCTAGACAAAACAATATTTCCTGTGTAATTTCCTGCTGATAATCCTGCTGCTAATCTAATATAAATCGTTGTCGCAGGAATAGTGCCAGAAAAACCTACTGTTATAGGAGATCCATTAGAACCAACATTACTTGAAAAATCATTAGTTGTAGAAACTTGAAAACCCAATGGTGGATTAATAGAAATTCCTGCTGACATACTTGTTCCTGAAACAGTAAATGATGATTCTAAAGAGGCTAAACCGTATGTGGTTGTTAGGCTTGAAGGACTTGAAGAAGGTGTTATTAATGCTCCAACCGGAACTACTTCGCCCGAACTTAAAATTATTGCTCCACCTACAAATCCTGTAAATGAAATTTGACTTATTTGAGTAGATGTTAAACCAGATGCAGAATTGCCAAAAAATATTTTTCCGGCAGTTCCAGATGTTCCGGCAGTTCCTGTCCAACCGGTTATCGTTAACGTCTTACCAGAAGTCCAAGCAACCGCATTACTATCAGAAAAATTTAATGCATGATTTCCTGTGCCTAATAAAATTGTAGCATCGTTAGTCAAACTTAATGTACCTGTTGTTTCAGAAAAACCAACTGAAGCACCTGTGTTTAAAGTTCCTCCATTTAATATCACATTACTTGCGTCTGCAATAACGCCACTAGCACCTAAAATTAATTTACTTGTAGCAGAATTAATTGTAGTTGCTCCGGTGTAAGTGTTAGCTCCTGAAAGTGTCAAAGCTCCTGAACCAGAACCACCCAAAGTTAATTTTTTTGAACTTCCACTAATAATAGAACTTAGTATAACACCTCCAGAACCATCAATATTTATTATATTGTCTGTAGTATTTCCTAAAATAAATCCTAGAGTTTTAGCTCCTGTTCCAATGTTATTTTGAAAAGTAAAATTTTTAGACGATGTACTTCTAAGTACTACATTGCCAACAGAATTAAGTGTAGTTCCTGCAAATGTTATTGTACCTCCAGAACCACTTGAAGCACTATTACCTAAAGCTAAATTAACAGTAGATGATCCTGTCAAAAAAGTAATAGCTGCCACATTTAAACTGGCCTGAGTATTTGTATTCACACCAACAGTTGTTGCTACATTAGAACCTCCAAAAGAAGCAATAGTGGTTGCACTATTTGGCGCGCCTGATGGTGTCCAACTCGCTCCTGTTAGCCATGCTCCGCCACTTGTGCCGCTCCATACTGAAGTTGTTTGGCCAATAGTTTTACAACTCAATAACATAATAACAAAACCCAAAAAGAGTTTTTGTAACGTACTAATATTTAGTAACTTTTGTTTCATAAATAGATGATTTTGATTTTGAGAAACAAAAGTACAATCAAATGTTAAAGAAAATAAAATTTTGATGTTATTAATTTATTAACAAGTGATTACAAATTGTTTATATAAAAAAAACCTTCTCAATTGCTTGAGAAGGTTTTTGCATTTATAGATTTATTGTAAACTTATCTTTTTATAACACGAAGTGTTTTAGTGTTACTTCCTTGAGATACAATAACATTGTAAACTCCCGATGGATAATTAGTTCCAACTTCTAATGTTTCTATTTCTGATGAAACAATCGTTCTACTTTCTACCAATTTCCCTATCATGTCGTAAACTTTTACACTTAGATTTTCTTCACTGTTAGTTTTTACATCCAGCTTGAAGTTCTCTGCAAATGGATTTGG
>NZ_JAYWFT010000102.1:0-31839 GCF_043778725.1 Flavobacterium sp.
ATACTCTTTTAAATGGGTATTAGTTTCGTTAACTTTCTTAAAAGAAGTTTGATTTGTGAGTTCCTCTTTGGCATAAGGAATGAAAAGCTTTTTTAATGCTATAGCATCACCATCAAGAATAACCAAACCTTCATTTTTAAACAATTCATTGGCTAAAAACTGGGTTGCTTTGGCAAGGTTGTCATTTTCTAAATAGGATTTTTGAAATTTTTTTTTTAAATAATTTGCATTTTCACCAACTCCTATTTCCGACGAAAAAGCTGTAAAAACATTTTCTAAACCTATTGTAGAATATCGTCCAACTGGTCCTGAACTTTCCTTATTCCATTTTATTTTTTTATTTTTAAAATTGAAATAATTAATTTCTTCAAAGTCATGATCTTCGGTTGCCATCCAATAAATTGGTACAAAATCATTCTCTGGATATTTTATTTTTAGTTCTTTGCACAGATTTATTGTAGAAACAATTTTATATAAAAAATATAAAGGACCAGTAAATAGGTTTAATTGATGACCTGTAGTTATTGTAAAAGTAGTTGATTTTTTTAAAAGCTTAATATTGTTTAATGTACTAAGCGATGCATCAACATTTACATATTGTTTTTCTAGCTCGGATGCTATTATTTGCCTGTTTTCATCTGGAAAATTATCTTGCTTTTCTTCTATTTGAAGTTTAAAATTTTCAATATTAGGAAAACGATTATACAACTGCTTAAGTTGCGGTTTTTCATCTAAATAATCAATTATTACTTTAGTAAAATATCCCGAATCTTGATAGCTTATACAATCTGTTGGCATTTTATTTTTTATTTATTTCTTACAATTCTACCTTATGGCTTAGGTTGTAAAATTACTTAAAATTTAAATCTTTTTTACAATTACTAAATACTAAATAATAGTTAAATCCTAAATATTAATTTTACTTTTGTAAAAACTATTTTCCATTGAAAGATATCCTTCTCATAACGCCACCTTTTACGCAGCTCAATACGCCTTATCCGGCAACGGCATACATCAAGGGATTTTTAAATACAAAAGATATTTCGGCTATTCAAATGGATTTGGGAATTGAAGTTATTCTAGAATTGTTTTCTAATAAAGGTTTAAAAGAAATATTTAGTGTTTCAAATTTGAAATTTCAAGTTAACCCTAATCTAATAAACCCAAATTTAGAAAGAATTTATTCTTTAAAAAACGATTACATAAAAACTATTGATGCAGTAATTGCCTTTCTTCAAGGAAAAAAACCATCAATGGCAAGACAAATATGTAGTGGTAATTTTCTGCCAGAAGCTTCTCGTTTTAGTCAATTAGACGATATGGAATGGGCATTTGGTAGTATGGGAATGCAAGATAAGGCGAAACATCTAGCAACATTGTACCTCGAAGATTTGTCCGATTTTATAAAGGAAGTTATTGATGAAAATTTTGGTTTTTCGCGCTATGCCGAACGATTGGGTAGAAGTGCCAACTCTTTTAATGAGATGTACGATGCACTAAATAGTGAATTGACGTACATTGATTTAATTTCACTTAAAATTCTTGAGGAAAAACTTAAAGTTGTTCAACCAAAATTGGTTTTAATATCGGTGCCATTTCCCGGCAATTTGTATAGCGCTTTTCGTTGTGGTCAATTTATAAAAAAGATTTTTCCAGATGTAAAAGTCTCTATGGGCGGTGGTTTTCCTAATACTGAATTACGCGAGTTAAAGGATAAGAGGGTTTTTGAATTTTTAGATTTTATAACTTTAGACGATGGTGAACTTCCTGTAGAATTAATAAATAACGCTGTTCTAAACCCAAATTCTAATGAATATAAACGAACTTTTTTATTAGAAAATAATCAAGTAGTTTATGTAAATAATACTACAAAACACGATTATAAACAAAGTCAAGTTGGTACACCAGATTATTCAGATTTACTTCTAGATAAATATATTTCGGTTATAGAAATTGCCAATCCAATGCACAGTTTATGGAGTGATGGTAGATGGAATAAACTTACCATGGCACACGGTTGCTATTGGGGAAAATGCACTTTTTGTGATATATCGCTCGATTATATTAAACTATATGAACCTGTTGCAGCCAAACTTCTAGTGGATAGAATGGAGGAATTAATTGCTCAAACAGGCGAAAACGGATTCCATTTTGTAGATGAAGCTGCACCACCAGCTTTAATGCGCGAAGTAGCTTTAGAAATTTTAAAAAGGCAATTGGTTGTTTCTTGGTGGACTAATATTAGATTTGAAAAGAGTTTCACTGCCGATTTATGTGTTTTATTAAAAGCATCAGGTTGTATTGCCGTTTCAGGTGGATTGGAAGTTGCATCAGACAGACTTTTAAAATTAATTAAAAAAGGTGTTACTGTAGAGCAAGTGGCTTTGGTTACCAAGAATCTTACAGAAAGCGGTATTATGGTTCACGCTTATTTAATGTATGGCTATCCTACACAAACCATTCAAGAAACTGTAGACAGTCTAGAAATGGTGCGCCAACTATTTCAACTGGGTATTTTACAAAGTGGTTTTTGGCATCAATTTGCCATGACAGCTCACTCACCTGTTGGAATGTTTCCAGATGAATTTGGTGTGACTCCTGTTCATAACGAAATTACATTTGCCAACAATGATATTGCTTTTATAGATAAAACAGGAATAGATCACGATAAATTTAGTTTTGGATTAAAAAAATCATTATTCAATTTTATGCACGGTATATGTTTTGATTATCCACTACAAGATTGGTTTGATTTTAAAATTCCGAATACTAAAATTTCTAATGATTATATTATTACGTGCTTAGAAAAAGAACCAGAATTCAATATAAAACCTTCAGCCAAGATTGTTTGGATAGGAGGAATGCCATTAGGTCAATCCTACACTAAATCTAAAAAAGGAAATTCTTGGCAAATGATCAAATTAATCTTTCATGATAAAACCGAAACTTTTGAAATTTCATTGGACGAAGATAAAGCGCAATGGTTAATCAAGATTTTAAAGATGATATCACTTTTAGAAATAAAAAACGCTGATATCTCAATTCAAACTTTTGCACAACTAAAATCAGATTTTGAGAATTCCTTCGAAGATTTTGAATTGTTTTGGTATTCTAAACCGATTTCTACATTGCGAGAATTTGGTCTTTTAGTATTATAATTTTGATTTAGTTTTTAGTTTTATAAACTTTTTCTTTCAAGATTTATAAAATCTTGTGCTACTTTGTTTAATCATGGTTTATTTTTTATTTTACAGTTTATTATTTAGCATTATGATTATCCTGCGGTAATAATTATATAATTTAAGATTTGATTTTTTTTAAATTTAAAAACAGATAATTATTGGCTAAACATCTCATAAAATTGGGATTGAAATTCTTAAAATTGAGAATAAAATTCTTAAAATTGGCTTAAATTTTTCTATATTTGCCTTAAAAAAAATGAAATATTTATTGATTTCCATGTTTTTTTTGTTGCAATTTACTGCTTTTTCACAACAAAAATCATGTTTTGATGTAGCTAGAAAAGGCACTTTGCAAGAAATAAAGTCAATGTTTACAGCCAATAGCAAGATTATTGATTCTATAAATGATAGAAAATCGAGTATGCTAATCTTAGCCTGCTATTACAATAATAATGAAGTTGCAAAATTTTTGATTGAAAACAAAGTTGACTTAAATTACGTATCTGATAGTGGAACCGCATTAATGGCATGTATTGTTAAAGGAAATAATGAAATGGCAAAATATATTATAGAAAAAAAAGCCAATATTAACTTGACTGATGCTAACGGAACCACAGCTTTGATATATGCCGTTAATTTTAAAAATATTGAAATGATTAAACTACTGCTTGATAATAAAGCAGATAAAACAAAAACGGATAAAAACGGAAAAACAGCCTTTGAATATGCCGCTTTTTCTAATGAACAACAAATTATAAACTTGCTTAAATAAATTACTATGAAAAAAAGATTACTTACTATTATTTTATTGTGTGTTGGAAGTTTTTCCTTTGCACAATTTACAACAGGTGTTGTTACACTTACAACTGGTATGACAATAAAAATTGATACCAATACAACAACAGCTACATTAACGCTTACAGGTCCAAGCACTACTTGGTTAGGAATTGGTTTTAACGGTTTTTCGATGTTTGAAGTTACAGATATGTTTATTTGGAATTCAACTTCTAATAGAGATTACACACCTTCAGGATCACATTCTACACCTAGTCCAGATGCTTCTCAAAGTTGGACTATCTCATCAGATACAGTATCTGGGTCTGTTAGAACAGTTGTTGCTACAAGAGCTTTGGTATCTACAGGTGATTATACTTTTCTTAACAACAATAGTTCTATCAACATTATATATGCATTAAGCAATACAACAACATTAAGTCAGCATGCTGGTGCTCATTCGGCTCAAACCTTAACACGAACAGCTCTTGGTGTAGAAGATTTTTCGCTAAATGCTTCTTCGGTTTTTCCTAATCCTTCCTCTGGCGAATTTGTTGTAAAAACGAAAACTTATTTAACAACAGTTACTATTTATACTCAAACTGGTGCATTTGTTAAAACCATTAATGTTGAGAATACTGCTGAAGAAGTAGAACTAAATATTAAAGGTCTAGAAACTGGTATTTATTTATTGGAATTAAAGAATGACACTGATACATCATGGAAAAAAGTTATTGTAAACTAATTTCTATTTTTTCTTGAATAAAAAACTCCTAAATTGAACATGCCCCAAAAAGTTAGACACTATTTGGGGCATTTTTTATGGTAAGAAAAGTTAATATGATTTGCATTTAAATTATCTTTCTATTATGCATCTCCTATTATAAATTCTTAATATGATTAATTTGAATTCAATTTATATTAATTAAATTTTCTAGTTTCTATTTTTTTAAAACAAAATTAAAAATCAATCATTAAATAACTTATTTTTAAACTGTTATTGCTGTGAAAGATATAGTTTTCAGCATAAAAAACGATGGTTTTTTGTCTCGTTTCTTTAAAAAGTTGGCAACATCACTTTATTCGTTAAGTGAACTACACCGTTAGAACATTGAATATTTGGAGTAGTAATATTACTTACTCTATTGTTTACGTCTTTCACTTTTGGTCCGCCACTCAACAATACTGTAAATGTTTGAGGTGATTGCAAAGAGTTAATTATCTGACCTTCAGTTAAATTGGTTGTCAAAAAAGCAGCAGCCGTTACATGATAGTTTAAAAGCTTTGTCATGTTGGCAGCCGAAACTCCAGGAACTCCACCAGCAATTTCAGTATTTAAAGATACAAAAGCCGTATTTACAGGAGCAAAAACTGTAAATGGTCCAGTTCCGGAAAGTATGGTTGGGTAATCTGGCTGGCCTGTTCCTGTTAAAACTCCAACTAAAGAAGTCAAATTAGGATTGGCAATAATGTGATCAAAAACGGTTGGTAATCCTATTACTGCATCTACAATATGAATAATTCCATTGCTTGCTAGTACATCTGCATTTTTTACTTCTGCAACATCATTTAAAACAACTCCACTGCTTTTGTTTACATACATGCTCAGTTTATTTGTAGAAGACGATCCAGTAGCCATCGTAGTTATATAACCACTTGCCGGTAAGTCTATCGATTTTAAAGATTGACCAATAACATGATTTAATAAAATTTCTTTTAATGTAGCTGTAGGAACATCATTTATGCTTGCAAAACCATACAAAGCCAAAAAATTATCAAATGCCAAATTCGTTGGAGCAAAAACAGTGTAAGTTCCAGATGCATCTAATGTTGTCAATAAATTTGTTCTTTGTAGAGCAACACCAAAAGTGCTTAATCCAGATTGCGACTGAACGATACCTGTAATTGTAGATTTTTTTGCATTGATTTCTTCTTCACTACTACAACTTATCATTGAAGTTACAACTAAGATAAAAGCAGAAAGTAAGAAAAATTTCTTAAGTATTTTAAAATGTTTCATAAGTATTTCTTGTAGATTGGTTTTTTAATATGTTAAAATTTCACTACAAAATTATACAAATAAATGAATTAAAATATTATTTTGCTTATGAACTTTATTTGGAGCTATTTTTGCATACTAAAACTGATAATTTTTAGTTATAATACAATTAATTTAGAATTTTATAAACCTATGAGATATTTGCTGCTTATTTTATTTTTTACAACTTCAATTTTTGCCCAAGAAATCAATAAGTTGGATGACAAAGGATTGAAAAATGGCTTGTGGAAAGGCACGTATGAAGATTCTAAAAGACCAAGATTTGAAGGTACTTTTAATCACGGAAAAGAAGTTGGAATTTTTAAATTCTTCGATAATACTGCCGCAGGAACCGTTATTGCAACTAGAGAATTTAGCGAAAATGATAATTCTTGCTATACTATTTTTTACAATCAAAGTAAAAACAAAGTAAGCGAAGGCAAACTTATAAATAAAATTTATGTAGGCGAATGGAAATATTATCATGAAAATTCACCTCAAATAATGACTACCGAAAATTATATAAACGGTAAATTGGAAGGTGTTAGAAAAGTATATTACTTAAGCGGAAAAATTGCCGAAGAAACAAGTTATAAAGCCGGAATTAAAAATGGATCTTATAAAAAATATACCGAAAATGGAATTCTCCTAGAAGACAGTCTATACAAAAATGGTGAATTCGATGGATTAGCGACTTTTAAAAATGCTACCGATGCAGTTGTAGCAAAAGGCGTTTTTAAAAACGGAAAAAAAGAAGGTATGTGGGACATTCTTAAAAAAGGAAAATTGGTAAAAGAAAATATGAGCAAACAAAAACAACGAAAATTTGTTAAAAAAGAAATCACTAGAGAAGAATAATTTGCTAAATTCGATGCCAAAATTAATTAACTCACCATGGATTTATATGAACTTGTAGGTAGGTTTCTACTGCTCTTTTTTTCGGTTTTAATCTTATACTTTTTTTCTAATAGAAAAGACAATCAAACTATAAATCCTTTAATTGTTATTGTAGGTCTTTGTACTTTTTCATTGTGTTATCTTTTTACAAGAATTGAAATTGGCGTAGGTATTGGTTTCGGACTTTTTGCCATATTTTCAATCCTTCGCTTTAGAGCGCAAACCTTCACCATTAATGCCATTGTGTTTCTTTTTGCAACCATAACATTGTCTATTTTAGACATTATGTATCCGTTTGAAAAACTTGAAGTTTTGCTGTTTTTTCAATCAATTATAATCGGATTTTATATCATTGCCTCTTTAATAGTTAATAAAAAAGCAACAAAATACCTCAATGCAATTGATGTGAAAATCGGTTATGAAAATACTTTTGTTCTTGATGATTTAAAAATTAGAAAATCAATTCAAGAAAAAATAAACATCGAAAATTTCGAATTCAAAGTCATGACTATCAATGCTATAAATAACGAAATAGAAGTCAAAGTTTTCTATTAAATAGTATATTTAGCGATTAATCATTAAACGGTCGCACTTGTTTAACATACAATTCTCGTTTTTCTCCAACAATTTTAAATTCAATATCAACAGGATGGTAAGCCGTTTTTTTCCAGTAACGGTACATTCTATTTTCTATTTTTTTACTCACTCTATAAAGTGCATTTATTTCAGTCATAGACAACAACGGTTTATTGTCATTTAAATTAGAATTAGAAGCATAATCTACATCAAAATTCGCGTGTTCTGGTTCAAAAACACTAAAGTCAAACACCGTAAATTGCTCACAAATAACACCTTTTTCTGGTTTTACAACAGAGTTATCACCTTTTTGAACATTGACCGTAATTCCAGAAAAATTATCTCTAAAAAGATTTTTAGTAATAATAACACCATTTGCTATTTCATCTGGAAAAGAACGATGTACCAAAACTCCCATGGCAATATTTTGTTGATCAATACCAAAAATTTCACGTTCCCAATACGAACTCTCGTTCCAAACACTTGCCCAAACCTGTTTTATTGCTTTTTCAAATGTCTTTATAGAATCGTTTAAAATTCCGGTTTTAGATTCATACAATCCTGCACCATTAAATCCGTCAATATCTTCGGCATTGGTTGAAGAGCGAAATCTAAAATTTTTAAATTCAGTTTGATTTCCCAAGCGTTGCTTCAATTTTGTTAGTAAGCCATTATCAATTGGTTCTTTCTTTATGGCATCTCTAATTTTTTTCAATTGCTTGTTAACCCAATCGGTAGAATCCTTGCGTTTGTTATTTAAAAGCTCCTTAATTAATATGGAAACAGTTTTTTTCTGAATGTGTTTTGTGTAAAAATAAAACGGAATAGCACAGGCATTCTCAGGAGTTTTAAACTTAATTTCCTTTGAAATAGCAATTAAATAAGCTAAGTTTTGTGCCTTCGAACCAATATAATTTACACCATTTTTAGGAATTTTAGACAAATCAACCAAGTTTGTTACAGTATTATCAGCAAGTAATTGTCTCTTTTTTTTAATTATATTCTGAACAATTTTTTTAGAAGTTTCTCCAATATAAAACGTATCAATTGCAATCTTTAATTCTACTTTTTTATCAATTAAAGTCCTTATTCTTTTATCGTTTAAAACGGTTGTGTAAGCCATAATCGGAATTTTTCTGTTTTTGCCCAAAATAACCAAATGGCTTAGCGGTGTTTGCAGCTCATTTACTATAATTCCTTTTACATTGGGTAAAATATCGGGTGTTCCATCTAGAATAATAATTTCGTTAGATTTGGGTTTTATCGTTTCCAATTCCTTTAAAGTGTACTGTTTTAAAATGCCAACATTTTTTCCGGAAACGACTTCTTGGTAATTAATTTCATTAAAAATATAATCCGATTTTACACACGCAATTGTGAATTTATTGTTCTCAAAAGCCTCAATTTTTTCACGACTGTTCAAGTAAAATTTCAGTTTATTTCCTATAAAAGTGGTTTCGGTTATTAGTTTATAAAATCGTTCAATAGTTGCAATTGGCATGTGATCGGACGAGGCTAATTCGAAAACCCATTTGTCCAATCCTTTAATATGATTGAGATTTCCCAATAAAAAATCTCGGTCTTTATCGGTATCGCTATAGTTTTCATTATTAAAAACGTCTAAGCCTTTGTCATAACTTAAATAATCTACAACGAACTCAAAATGCAGTCTTATTAATGTACTATTAAAATAATAAAGCTTTTTTGTTTTGATGTCATAAATCACTTTTACCGATTCAATATTTGAGAATTTATCCGATAATGGTTTTCCTTTAAATGATTTGTAATTCTCATAGTTGTCTAGTGTAGCAGTATAATTTTGGCTATAAAGCGAACCAATTAGAGTAAAAAAAAGTAGTATAAAACAGATTTTTTTCATGAAATTTTATTTAAGAATAAAAGTAATCAAAAAAACAATATCTTTTTTCTACTATTGAATTATATAAACTTATGGTAACGAGTTATAATTCTGTAGAAATTGGAGTAACTTTGCAACCATTACTTTAAAATAAATTATGAAACGTGTTGTAGTAGGGCTTTCTGGTGGAGTTGATTCGAGTGTTGCAGCCTATCTTTTGCAAGAGCAAGGTTATGAAGTTATCGGACTTTTTATGAAAAATTGGCACGATGATTCTGTAACAATTTCCAACGAATGTCCGTGGCTAGAAGACAGTAACGACGCACTTCTTGTTGCAGAAAAATTAGGAATTCCGTTTCAAACAGTCGATTTGAGCGAGCAATACAAAGAAAAAATCGTTGATTATATGTTCAACGAATATGAAAAAGGACGCACTCCAAATCCTGATGTTTTGTGCAATCGCGAAATTAAGTTTGATGTTTTTATGAAAATTGCACTTTCGCTTGGCGCAGATTATGTAGCGACAGGTCATTATTGCAGAAAAGGCGAAATTGAAGTTAACAAAAAACCTGTTTATCAATTGCTTGCAGGAAAAGACGACAACAAAGACCAATCCTATTTTTTATGTCAATTATCGCAAGAGCAATTGGCTAAATCATTGTTTCCAATTGGCGAATTAACAAAACCTCAAGTGCGAGAAATCGCCATGAAATTAGATCTAGTTACCGCCGAAAAGAAAGATTCTCAAGGACTTTGTTTCATTGGTAAAGTGCGTTTGCCCGAATTTTTACAACAACAACTACAACCTAAAGAGGGTTTGATATATGAAATTGATGCTAGTAATGAAGTTTACAATAAAGTAAAACCTACTTTTAATTCGCTCGAAGAAGAATTAATTTACGAAGCAACTTCAATAGAATACAATCCTACTATGGGAAAAGTGGTAGGAAAGCATCAAGGAGCACATTATTTTACCATCGGACAACGAAAAGGATTAAATGTTGGCGGAACAAAAGAAGCACTTTTTATCATTGCAACTGATGTAAAAACCAATCAAATTTATACAGGACAAGGACATACACATCCTGGATTATTTAAAAAAGCTATTAAAGTTATTCCTTCAGAAACTCATTGGATTAGACAAGATTTAAAACTACTAAACGGACAATCGATGCAAGTAATGGCGCGAATTCGTTACCGTCAAGAACTTCAAAAAGCAACTTTACATCAATTTGAATCGGGATTGTATGTAGCATTTGACGAACCTCAATCGGCAATCACTCAAGGACAATTTGTGGCCTGGAATGTTGGAGAGGAATTAGTTGGTTCGGGAGTAATTTCGTAGTTTACATAAAAATATATTTCACAAACCAATAATTAGCAATAGGTTTTCATTAGTTTTATGTAAATTTGATAGATTCAAAATTACTATTCTATGAAAAAATATCTAATAATTTTATTTCTTTCAAACGCATTATTCTCACAAACCAATTTACAAAAAACTTGGAGTACTTATTATTTGACTAATAGGTCAGATGTTGGTAGTTCAATTATTGATAGTTCTGGAAATATTATTGTTTGTGGCACTGTAAGTATCAAAGAAGATCTATCTTTTTACACACAATTTACTACTAGTGGATGTAATCAAAATACACCTTATGGCGGTAATTCGGAGGGTTTTATAGCGAAATTTTCACCATTGGGAAATCTAATATGGTCAACTTATTTTGGTGGAGAATCAGATGATGGTTGTGCGAAAATTATCATCGATTCAAATAATGATATATATGTTAGTGGTGTAACTCAAAGTTTTAGTAATATATCTACAGCAGGAGCATATATGAGTAATGTTACGAGTATGTTTACTTCTACAAGTTTTTTAACAAAATTTTCCAGTTCAGGAAATCTGATTTGGAGTACTTACATTCCAGGTAGTGTTTTTTGTACTAAATTAATTAATGGCAATCAAATTTATTTAGCAGGATACACTTTCAATCCTAATAATGGTTTAGCAACTATTGGTTCTTACAAGGAAAATGCTGATTTATATAATGAAGGTGTTGTTTCTAATTGCAATGGTTTTTTTATGAAATTTGACCTTCAAGGAAATAGAATATATGGCACTTATTTAGGAAAGTGTACAATAAGCTCTTTTGATACGGATAGTAACAATAATGTTTACTTTAGTGGTGGTTTAATTTATGGTAATCAAACAAACTCATTTACAACAACTAATCTATGCCATCAACCAAATTTTGGTGGCGGCTCAAGTGACTCGTTCATTATGAAATTCGATTCAAACGTGACAAATAAAATTTGGTCTACTTTTCTCGGCGGTAATGCTCAAGACAACATTAATAGTATTTTAATAATTGATGATTTCATATATTCTTATGGTTTTACATTTAGTTCAGATAATATTTCAACTTACGGTAGTTTTCAGACGAACATTACAAACTTAAATAAATCTGATGGTTGTTTAGCAAAATTTAATTTGGATGGAACTAGAATTTGGGGAACTTATTTTGGCGGAACTGATACAGACAAAATAGGTAATGTAGTTTTTAATAGTGGAAAATTATATCTTTTTGGGTCAACAAAAAGTTTAGATAATATTGCAACTAGCGGGTCTTATCAGGAAAATTATTCGGATATTTACTACAATAGTTTTTTACTTACTAATAGTTTTTTTGCAGAATTTAATATTGACGGAGCAAGAAATTGGTCTAGTTATCTCAATGGAGTTTCAATAAAAAGTTTGATTTTTTCAGATTTTAATGGGTTTTATCTTTCAGGATCTACAGCCAATAGTACTGGTATTTCAACTCCAAATTCTCTTCAACCCAACTTAAATATAGGTGCAACAACTCAAGCAGGAACTTTGCCCTACAACATGTTTCTTAGTAAGTTTGAGTTTGCGCCACTAAGCACTTCAACTTTTAGTGCTAGTGCATTGCAATTGGTTCCCAATCCTAATAAAGGGATTTTTTCTTTGAAAGGTGAAGTTGTAGCTAATACCAATTTAAAATTAATTTTTTATGATGCTTTAGGCAGAGTTGCTGCACAAAAAGACCTTGATAATTTATCCAATAAATTAGACCAAACAATTAATTTAGAATCGCAAGTAGCAGCCGGAGTTTATCTAGTTAAACTATTTAATGATGATGCTCTAATTCAAAATTTTAAAATTATAATTCAATAACATAAAGTTTTATATCACAAACCAATAATTAGCAATAAGTTTTCATTAGTTTTATGTAAATTTGATAGATTAAAATTACTATTCTATGAAAAAAATAATAAACCTACTCTTTCTTTTTGCGACTTTACTATCCTTCTCCCAAGAAGATGCTTGGGTTTACTTTAATGATAAACCCAATGCACAAACTTTTTTAGACAATCCTCTTTATATGCTCACCCAAAGAGCTTTAGATAGAAGAGCAACACAAGGAATTGCACTAAATATAAATGATGCGCCAATTGATCAAACCTACAGTAATCAAATTGCTGCCGCTATCGGAATTACAGTTAAAGCCAAATCCAAATGGTTAAATTGCCTTCATGTTCGTGGTTCTGTTATAGATATTACTGCCTTAACTAGCTTGCCTTTTGTAAACAGAGTACAGTTTGCAAATACTACTTTAAATGCTAAAAATTTAATTCCAAAACCTATAAAACCAGTAAACAAGCAATTAAATGTTCAAGCCAATTTTGCCTACGGAAATTCTGCCAATCAGATAGAAATGCTTAACGGACATTTACTTCATCAAGCCAATTATACAGGCACAGGAAAAATTATTGCCGTTTTAGATTCAGGTTTTTTAGGAGTCAATTCAGCGCAACCTTTTCAGCGATTGTTTACCAATAATTTAATTCTTGGTGGCTATAATTATGTAAGTCAGACTACAGATTTGTATGTTTTACACAACCACGGTACCATGACTTTGTCTTGCATGGGTGGTTTCACAGACGGTCAATTGGTAGGAACAGCTCCAGATGCGCATTATTATTTGTTTATTACAGAAGATGTAACGTCAGAAAATCCTGTCGAAGAAAGTTATTGGGTAGAAGCAGCAGAAGAAGCCGATAGGTTAGGAGTAGATGTTATTTCTACATCATTAGGATATTTTGGCTACGATAATCCCAATTATAGTCATACATATCAAGAAATGACAGGAAATAGCGCTTTTGCTTCTCAAGGTGCAAATATTGCTTTTAGTAAAGGAATGATTGTGGTTGCTAGCGCAGGAAATTCGGGTAGTACTGCCAATCCTCATATTGGCGTTCCGGCTGAGGCAACCAATGTTCTTGCTGTTGGAGCTGTAAAATATGATGAAGTTTATGCGGCTTTTAGTTCTATTGGACCAAGTTACGACAATAGAATTAAACCAGATGTAATGGCCAAAGGTCAGGCTGCAGTAGTTTCTAATAGTAATGGCGATATTGTTACAGCAAGCGGAACTTCTTTTTCTTGCCCAATTATGGCCGGAATGATTACAAGTTTTTGGCAAGCAGTTCCTAATCTTACTAACCAACAAGTTGTTGATTTTGTAAAACAATCATCCGATAAATTTTCTAATCCAGACGCACAATATGGTTATGGAATTCCCGATTTTCAATTGGCTTTATCATCAGCTTTACTAGCTGTAAATGGCAATGAAAAAGAATCTTTTTATATCGTTCCCAACCCAAATCAAGGCCAAATAATAGTACATTTTCAAGACAATCTACAAGAGGTGAAAATTTCAATTTATAACAACTTAGGACAAATTGTTTTACAAAAAAGTGAAATTCTAAACAATCAAATTTTAGATTTAAATACTTTAAATGCTGGTGTTTATTTCTATAAAATCGCTTCCGCAAATACTATACAAGCCGGAAAAATAATTAAGAAATAAACTTTAGCTAATCCAATATACAATCAATAAATTTTGATTCGAAATTCTAAATAAAATTCATGTAAATTTGTGGCATAAAAGCACTATTTATGAATAAAATTACACAACTTTTCAATATAAAATATCCAATTATTCAAGGAGGAATGATTTGGAATTCAGGCTACAAATTAGCAAGTGCAGTAAGTAATGCTGGTGGTTTAGGGTTAATTGGAGCAGGTTCGATGTACCCAGAAGTTCTTCGCGAACACATTCAAAAATGTAAAAAAGCTACCAATAAACCATTTGGCGTAAACGTTCCAATGCTATATCCCAATATTGAAGAAATTATCCAAATAATTATCGAAGAAGGAGTGGAAATTGTTTTCACATCGGCAGGAAATCCTAAAATTTGGACATCACATTTAAAGGAAAACTCTATAACCGTTGTTCATGTTGTGAGCAGCTCTAAATTTGCTTTAAAAGCCCAAGAAGCAGGAGTAGATGCTGTAGTTGCAGAAGGTTTTGAAGCTGGCGGACACAATGGTCGTGAAGAAACTACAACACTAACATTAATTCCAATGGTTCGCGAAAATATAACAATTCCGTTAATCGCAGCTGGCGGAATTGCAACTGGTCGCGGTATGCTTGCAGCCATGATTCTTGGTGCCGATGGCGTTCAAATGGGAAGCCGTTTTGTTGCATCAACCGAAAGTTCTGCGCACAATAATTTTAAGAAAACAGTAGTAGAAACCAGCGAAGGCGAAACCCAATTAACACTAAAAGAGCTGGCTCCAGTTAGATTAATAAAAAATAAATTTTATAATGATGTTCAAGAATTGTATGCTAATTGTGCTTCTAAAGAAGATTTAGAACATTTATTAGGAAAACGTAGAGCAAAACGTGGCATGTTCGAAGGCGATTTGGAAGAAGGTGAACTTGAAATTGGTCAAGTTGCAGGACTAATTCATGATATAAAACCAGTAGCAGCAATTTTTGAAGCTGTAATTTCCGAATTTGAATTGGCAAAAAATGAAATAAATAATTTTAATTTTTAGATTCACTTTTGTTATCATAGGTTAAAATCTTAAGATTTACTTCACATCTAATCCTTTTCTAATCCTTATTTTTGCACAAATTAATCGTAGTATGAAAAAGTTATTTTTGCTTCTTGTTATTATTCTTGGCCTCAATTTACAAGCACAACAACGACCAAAATTGGTAGTCGGAATTGTGGTTGACCAAATGCGTATGGAATATCTATATAGATTTCAAAATGATTTTACAGAAAATGGCTTTAAGCGAATAATGAACAAAGGGTATGTTTTTCATAACGCACATTACAATTATATGCCCACATATACTGCGCCAGGACATGCTTCAATATATACAGGAACAACGCCTTCTGTAAACGGAATTGTTGGAAATGAATGGTTTAGCAGAGCTTCGGGTAAAGAAAAATATTGTACAGATGACGAATCGGTTCATACACTTGGTGACGGAACCAAAGCCGAAGGCGAAATGTCTCCTAAGAATTTACAATCGACAACCATCACCGATGAGCTTAGAATGGGAACCAATTTTAAAGGAAAAGTTATAGGAATGAGCTTAAAAGATAGAGGTGCAATTTTACCTGCAGGACATTTTGCCAATTGGGCATTTTGGTACAGTAAAACTGGGGCTTTTATTTCAAGTACTTTTTATGGAGAAAAATTACCAGATTGGGTAACCGATTTTAACAATCAAAAAAAATATTTAGAATACATAAATAAAGGTTGGAATTTATATAAACCCACAGCAACTTACAATGAAAGTGATGTGGATGATAGTCCTTATGAAGGAAAATTGTACGGAGTTGACAAGCCAGTTTTTCCGTATGATTTAAAAAAAATGTATGATAAAAATGATGCAGGAATTTTAAGAGCGACACCATTTGGAAACGATCTTCTTGCCGATTTAGCCATGAAAGCTATCGAAAAAGAAAACTTAGGAAAAGACAACGATACCGACTTTTTAACCATAAGTTTTTCTTCTACAGATTATGTTGGACATATTCTTGGACCAAGATCAATGGAGTTGCAAGATACTTATTTAAGATTGGATCAAACATTGGCCGATTTATTATCTTATTTGGATAAAAACGTTGGCAAAGATAATTATTTGTTGTTTTTAACCGCCGATCATGCTTGTGCAGAAAACGCTAATTTTCTTAAAGACAGTAAGTTGAATGTAAAAAATATTGATTATAAAGAAATAACTAAATCCATAAAGAAATTCTCTACAGATACTTATGGCGAAGATTATGTTACCAATTATTCTAATTTTAATTTATATTTAAATAAGTTAAAAATTAAAGAAAAAGGATTAGAATACATAAAAGTGGAACAATCTTTTAGAGATTTTTTAATGACACAAGAGCAAGTTAAAAAGGTGTATAATGAAGAAGAAATTACGCATTCTAACGGAAGTGATTACTACTTAAACATGATTGCCAACGGATATGACGCAACCCAAGACGGAAATTTAGTAATTCTAGACAAACCAGGTTATATTGAGTATGGACCAACAGGAACTTCTCATGGAACGCCTTATGCTTACGATACGCATGCACCATTATTGTTCTATGGGTGGAAAATTCCAAAAGGTGAATCGCACGATAAAAAATATATAGTTCAAATTGCTCCTACAATTGCACAAAAACTTGGAATTACTTTTCCTAATGGAACACAATGCGAGGTTTTAAACGAAATCTTGAATGTGAAATAAGTCTTTTCTAAACGTTAAAAAACCTTTAAATCCCAAAACTTACCCAAGTTTTGGGATTTTTTTTCTTAACTTGTAGTAAAGTTTAGAAATATGAAGAACAGAACCAACACTATAGAAGTAAATTCGTTTATAGAATATAAAAGACATGCTAAAGATTTTATTCTTATAACTTTAGGAATAATAATGGCAAGTATCGGATTGAAAGAATTTTTATTGCCCAATAATTTTCTTGATGGTGGCGCAATGGGTTTATCTTTACTAACAGAATTAATGACTGGAGTAGAATTATCGTTGTTAATTGTCTTAATCAATTTGCCGTTTATACTAATTGGTGCCAAACAAATTTCGGTCAAGTTTGCTGTAAAAAGTGCTTTGGCAATACTCAGTTTGTCAATTTTAGTTCATTTTATAACTTTGCCAACCATCACAGAAGATAAATTATTAATCGCAGTTTTTGGAGGTTTTTTTCTTGGCGCAGGCATCGGACTTTCTATTCGTGGTGGAGCGGTTATTGATGGTACCGAAGTTTTAGCTTTGTATGTAAGCAAGAGAACTAGTCTCTCTGTTGGCGATTTTATATCTGTTTTTAATGTAGTTTTGTTTTCATTTTCGGCATTATTAATTAATGTTGAAACAGCAATGTATTCAATGCTAACCTACTTTTCTGCATCTAAAACTGTCGATTTTATAATTAATGGAATCGAAGAATATATTGGAGTTACTATAATTTCTGAAAAAGCAATTGAAATTAAAAATACAATCGTAAACAAGCTAGGTCGAGGTGTTACCGTTTATAATTCGGAGAGTGGTTTCGGCAAATCGGGACTTAAAAATAATGATAACAAAATATTATTTTGTGTTGTAACTCGACTAGAAGTTACAAGTTTAGTTCTAGAAATAGAAAAAATTGATAGTGATGCTTTTGTTGTTCAACATTCAATAAAAGATACCAAAGGCGGAATGATTAAAAAACGTCCGCTGCATTGATTTAAGAAAAAAAACGAATTAGCATTGCTTTTTGGAAGTATTCCTTAATTTTTTCAACTCTAATTTTAAAATAAAAGCACGCTGTGAAGCGTGCTTTTTGTATTATTATTTAATTTAGTATGTTTCGTCAAATATAGAAAATAAAAATTTACTCAATAGGTTACACAAAAGTTTTCCACTTTAAAAAAGAACTATCATTTTGTTTTACTATGATGAAAGTAGGATTAGTTGTTTTAAAATTACTTTTTGAAAAATCTTTAGCAGAGATGTATTTTATATTTTCTAGAGAAACTAATTTTTCTGGTTTTTCTAAAGATAAAAAATTAATTGAAAATGTTGGAAGTTCTATATATTGTTTTCTTTTATTATGCAATTTTTCCTTATTATCACTAATAACATTTTCTCTTTTTATTTTAGATTCAAAACCATTAATGTAGATGCTTAAAGATATACTTGAGGTATCTGAGCTTACATGATAACTTGAAATTAATGGGTCTTCTTGATTTACAAAAATAATTATACTATTGTACTTCAATGTCGTTTCTTGTGAGAAAAAAGTATTGAAAGAAAGCATTAATATAAATATGGTTAATTTATTTTTTATTGACATGGTACACCATTTGTTAAAAAGTTAGAAGTTGTTGCTATGATTTGTAAACGTTCAGTTTGACTTAGATTTTTCCATGCCACTGTAGGATGTGGTGGTAAACCAGTTAAATCGTTAACTAATCAAGTACCCATTACTCCAGTCCATGCAAGTGCATTATAAAATTGATCAGTATGTGAATTATTGTCAAATACTTTTAATGCATTAACAATTATTTCTCTATAATGTTGTGCCATAGCTTCGTGATGAGGGTCAGAAATTTGTTCCGAAGCAGAGATGTTATAAACATATCTCATATAATAATCAAATAGGCCAGGAAAATCATTTTTTAGGTTAGTTATATATGTTTGCCATTGAGCATCGGTATAATTATTAATGTTTACATATGGTAGGCTTGCACAACTCAAAAATTTTCTGAAAATTTCTGCATGTAATAATTCATGTATAAATGTTCTTGCTATATCTAATTGTGGTCTATGAAGATTATTTGCTATTGTTAAATGTTGTGGGTCAGTAATTGGTGTTGAATTGGGAAGATTTAAATAGGCATGTTCATAATCACTCCATAAATTTGGAAATTGTTTTATTTCTGTGCAATTGTTATTTAGCTAACAATCAAATAGACTATCAAAGTAGGCATGAATTATTTCATGAAGCAAAGTTCTAGCTACTGATAGTTTAGTAGGTTTTTTTGGAGGAATAGAATTTGATAACATAGAACCATTTAAATATGATGGACTAATATTTATAATGTAATTAAATGGTGAATTTACAGCTATACCCGGCTGAGGTTGCTGATTACTTGGAATAGCTACCCAAACTGTTTGCGCAAATACATTTGAACTATTCAATCCTGTTGGAGTGCCTATTGCTATTTAGTTGTGTAGTCAGGTTTTTCAACAAAATTTGGGTTATTTAATTTAGCGAAAATTTTTGCAATATCACTTTGTTGTAAACTTCCCCATGCTAAATCATCATAGATTTGTTGCATTAATAGTTCTATTTTAAAATACACCATCCTCGTAAAACTTACTTTGAATCCATTTATCGTTCTCTTTTTTCATCGAAACCGTAAAATGTGTGATTGGATAAAAGCCCATATCTCCATTACCTATATCAAAACTAATGAAGGCATTGTTTTTGTCAATAATCAATGGCCTTGATAAATAAACAATTAGCTTACCTTTAAGATACTTACCTTTATTTATTGATTCACTTAACTCCTCATAGTTTAGTAAATTCACTTTAACATTTTTAAAATCAGATGTTTTCCAATGATAGACTGTTTCTTTTTCAATTTCACTCTTTATTCTGTTAATCTGTAAACTGTCTAAAAAATATAGGTCTCTAGCATCGTTTATACTTCTGTTTTTATTCATTGCCTTCCAATCAGTAAGTGAATAAAGGTAAGTATCGATGTTTTTTGATTTTTTTATAGCTTCCTTAATAATAATTATCTCATATCCTTTATATTTGAAATATTGTTCTTTTTTAAATTCAGCATTCATAAAATCATTGATTATTGCGGTTTCTTCATCGCTTAATTTTTTTTCACTTGATTTTTTCACTCGAACACATTTAGTCTCCTCTACACACTTGCATGAAAAAAAAGCAAAAATAATCACTATTAAAATTATATTTTTCATAATACTTAATTACAAGGTTGACCAACTGGAGTTTGTTCGTTCGGAGTTCCTTGTCCATAAGGAGAGCCTATGGATTCAGAGGTATATCTGTTAATTATTCTTTGTCGGTTTGAACTTCCTACTGGAAATAAGGTGTCAAAAATAGGGGCTTCTTGTAAACTTCCCCATGCTAAATCATCATAGATTTGTTGATCTAGTCCTGGCTGAAATTCCTTGAGAGCTGAAGCTATTGCGTTGACATAATCAGTAGCCATTTGTTGGTGATGCGCAACAGCTCCAGAACCAGGATAGGTTTTGTTTACATACATCTGAAAGAGTATTGCAAAATCATTGTAAGCATTAGGGTTAGATGGATTTCCGTTATTATAATCGTCAAATAGGCTCATAAAATAAGCATGAACTAGTTCGTGTAATTCTGTTGTAGCTATGAACAATTTTGTTTTATCTGAATAATTTGTACTTATATAAACGGTATAATTGTAAGCTGAATTCCTAATAGTTTGCCCTGGTCTTTGGTTAGGTGGCACCGCAGAAATCATTGTAGTATTATAATTTTTCCCAGCACCAAGTTTAGCCAATACCTGTGCAAAATCACAATTAGTTGTATTTTTTATTTGTTGAAAAACTCCTTTGCTGCAAGGGTTCAATTGACTATCATCAATATTTTTCTCTATTAAAAAGGGTTTTATTGAATGAAATACATTCGGGTTTGCGATCATTTTATTGTTTTTTTTAACCCTCAACTTGTTTTTATTGAGGGTTTGTTTATTGTTTTTTAATACATTAACCCATCATAATAGAATCCTTTCTGCTCCCATTTTCCATTTATTTTTTTCATTAATACTGTAAAATGGTTAATAGCACCATTTCCAAGTTCGCCATTGCCTATATCAAAACTTAAAAAAGCATTTTTCTCATCTATTATTAAAGGTTTTGATAAAAATATATTTATTCTTTTAGGAAGTGAAATATATGCACCAGTATTAATTACTCTCCTCAATTCCTCATTTTTAATTACACTAACTCTTATATTTTTAAAATCAGTTAATTTCCAATGATAAACCACTTCTTTTTCTAAATTCTTTTTCAAATTATTAATTTTTATACTATCCAAAAAAAATCTATTTTCTGTATCTTCAATTTTATCAATTTTATACATTGATTTCCATTCTTTTAACGAAAATAAATAAGATTCAATTGATTTCATTTTTTTTAAAGATTCTTCAATAACAAAAATTTCATAATCTTTATAATTTTTATATCTTTCTTTTTTTAGTTCAATATCTAAAAAAGTATTAACAATAATATTTTCAACTTCAGATAAATTATTACTTTTCTGATTTAAAAATATATTATTATTTTTTTGTACTGTATTCATTTGTGGCTTACATGAAAAAATAACGACTAAAAATGATATGTATATAAAGTATTTCATATTTATTTAATTACAAGATACACCAATTGTGTTTTGTTGGTCTAGCGTACCTTGACCTATTGGATGTCTTCTCCTTCAAATTTATATCTATTTATTATTCTTTGTCTATTTGGGTTACCAACTGGAAATAAAAGATACCAAAGGCGGAATGATTAAAAAACGTCCGCTGCATTGATTTAAGAAAAAAAACGAATTAGTACTGTTTTAATCTTAGTGCTAATTCGTAATTTATGGATACTTTTATTTGTTTAAATTAGAGTAAATAAAAATTTACACTTCAATCATTATCTGATTTTTAATCAAATCTTCAAAAGTTTCTCTTTTACTAATCAAGTGACCTTTTCCGTCTTTCCACAATACCTCGGCTGGTTTAAAACGTGAATTATAATTGGATGACATTGAGAAACAATACGCTCCGGCATTTTTAAAACTCAAAATATCACCTTCTTTTATTTCAGAAATCCTTCTGTTGTTAGCAAAGGTATCCGTTTCACAAATGTAACCTACAACCGTGTAAAAACGCTCTTTTCCTTTTGGGTTAGAAATGTTCTCTATAGTATGTTGCGAACCATAAAGCATCGGACGAATTAAATGATTAAAACCCGAATCAATTCCAGCAAAAACAGTTGATGTAGTTTGTTTTACAACATTTACTTTTGCCAAGAAATATCCTGCTTGACTCACTAAAAATTTTCCTGGTTCAAATGCCAAAGTTAATTCGCGACCATATTCTTTCTCGAAAGCCAAGAATCTTTTTGATAATTTTTTACCTAATTCTTCTATGTTAGTTTCAATATCGTCTTTTTTGTACGGAACTTTAAAACCCGATCCAAAATCTAAAAAGTCCAATTCTTTAAAGTTTTTAGCAGCATCAAATAAAATTTCGGCAGCATACAAGAATACTTCAATATCTAAAATATCAGAACCAGTATGCATGTGAATTCCGTTAATATGCATTTTTGTATTTTCTACAATACGCATAATATGAGGTAATTGATGCACAGAAATTCCAAATTTACTATCAATATGACCAACAGAAATATTGGCATTTCCTCCAGCCATAACGTGTGGATTTATTCTAATACAAACTGGAACTGTTGGGTGTTTAGCGCCAAAATGTTCTAAGATTGAAAGGTTGTCAATGTTAATTTGAACACCCAATTTTGCTACTTCTTCAATTTCTTCAAATGAAACTCCGTTAGGTGTAAAAATAATTTTTTCTGGAGTAAAACCTGCGTGTAAACCAAGTTGTACTTCTTGAATAGAAACGGTATCTAATCCTGAACCCAAGTTCTTCAACAACTTCAAGATAGAAATGTTTGACAAAGCCTTCATTGCATAATTTACGCGCAACTTTTCCACCTTGGAAAAAGCCGAAGTCAAACGATTGTACTGATTCTCGATAGTAGCTGCGTCATAAACGTACAGCGGATTGCCAAATTCTTCGGCAAGAGCTAGTAATTCTTTAGGTTGCATTTTAGTGTTATTAATGGATTATTTAAGTCAGCAAAGATAGTTCTTCACAAAAGGAATTGCAAAGAGATTAACATTTCTATGAATTTGATAATTTGAGCATTACTTTTTTTGTAAATCCATACTATTTTAAATAAATATACTTTTTTTGATGTTATAAAGTTGGTAAATCACCATTTCCTTTTGTTGGTAAATTAGTGTAACCCATTAAATATTTATCAACTTCTCTTGCAGCTTCACGACCTTCGGAAATTGCCCAAACAATTAATGATTGTCCACGACGCATATCGCCTGCCGTAAAAATATTAGGAATATTAGTTTGATAATTTGTAGCTCTATAATTGTTTCGAGCATCAATTTCTATTCCCAATTTTTCACTTAATGTTTTTTCTGGTCCAGTAAAACCTAGTGCTAAAAGTGCTAAATCGCAAGGCCAAATTTTTTCTGAACCTTCTTTTTCAATTAATTCTGGACGTTTTCCTGTAGCAGTTTTCCACTTTACTTCAACAGTTTTTAAACCCACAAGCTCGCCTTTTTCATTGGCAATAAATTCTTTGGTATTGATGAGCCAATTTCTATCGCAACCTTCTTCGTGAGATGAAGTGGTTTTTAATTGCAACGGCCAAAAAGGCCATGGTGTTTCTTTACTTCGGTCTTGTGGTGGTTTTGGTAAAATTTCAAAATTTGTAACTGATATTGCACCTTGTCGGTTAGAAGTTCCAACACAATCTGATCCAGTATCTCCACCACCAATTACTATGACATTTTTACCTTTGGCAGAAATTTGATTTTTAATAGTTTCACCAAATAGTGATTTTGTTTGTTGTGTTAAAAAAGTCATTGCTTGAACAATTCCTTTACTTTCAATTCCTTTTGTAGGTAAACTTCTTCTTTCGGTTGCGCCGCCACATAATACTACAGCGTCAAAAGATTTTAAATCGTTTGTTTCATAGTTTACACCAACATTTACATTGATTTTAAAAACAATTCCTTCGGCTTCAAGAATGGCAACACGTCTGTCAATAATTGTTTTTTCCAATTTAAAATTAGGAATACCATAGCGCAATAATCCACCAATGGCATTGTCTCTTTCTAATACAGTAACGGTATGTCCGGCACGATTTAATTGTTGTGCTGTCGCTAATCCTGCTGGACCAGAACCAATTACAACCACCGTTTTTCCGGTTCTGTTTACTGGCGGTTGTGGTTTAATCCAACCCTCGGCGAAACCTCTTTCAATAATATTTTTTTCAATATTTTCAATCGCAACAGGTTCTTTTATAATTCCTAAAACGCACGATTTTTCGCATGGCGCAGGACATAATCTTCCTGTAAATTCAGGAAAATTATTGGTAGATTGCAAAATCTCTAAAGCGCTTTGCCATTCTTCTTGATGGACCATGTCGTTAAAGTCGGGAATTAAATTTCCTAACGGACAGGAGCTATGACAAAAAGGAATTCCACAATCCATGCATCGTGAACCTTGCTCTTTTATTTTTTCTTTAGATAACGGAATTGTGAATTCATTGTAATTTGAAACGCGTTCTAAAACTTCCAAATTGCTTTCGTCATTTCTACTAAATTCTTTAAAACCTCCAATTTTTCCCATGACTATGATATTAAATCTGCAATTTGTTTTTCTTCTGATAATCGTTGAAATGCTTTTTTATAATCGGTTGGCATTACTTTTATAAAATGTTGAATTTGGTTGTCCCAATCATCCAAAATTCTTTTTGCTAATGGACTGTTGGTAAAAAGTGAATGATTTTTTATCAATCGTTTTAAAGCTGATAAATCTTCTTCCTCTAATTTTTCTAAAGCCACCATTTCCATATTACACAATCCATTTTCGAATTGTTTTTTCTCGTCAAAAACGTAAGCAATTCCGCCACTCATTCCTGCTGCAAAATTGCGTCCAGTTTTTCCAAGTACGACAACTGTTCCTCCAGTCATGTATTCGCAACCGTGATCGCCAACACCTTCAACAACTGCAGTTGCACCTGAGTTTCTAACACAAAAACGCTCGCCAGCAATTCCGTTTATGTAAGCTTGTCCGTTTATTGCACCATACAATGCAACGTTTCCTACAATAATATTTTCTTCAGGTTTGAACGTTGCTTTTGGTGGGACTTTTATAATTAATTTTCCGCCTGAAAGTCCTTTTCCTAAATAATCATTGCAATTTCCATGAATTTTAAAAGATAATCCTTTGGTTGCAAAAGCACCAAAACTTTGTCCTGCCGAACCTTCAAAATCAATTAAAATGGTGTCTTCTGGTAAACCTTCGGCACCATAAATTTTAGATATTTCATTACTTAAAATGGCGCCAACAGAACGATCAGTATTTTTAATTTTAAAATTAATTCGAGTACGTTCTTTTCTATATATTGATGGAATTGTAGCTTTAATAATTTCAAAATCTAATACATTCTCTAATGCATGATCTTGTTTTGTGGTATTATAATTAGGAACTGTTTTGGCTTTCTCGGGTTTGTATAAAATGCTAGATAAGTCTAAACCATTAGCTTTGTAATGATTAATAGCTTTGTTTACATTTAGTTTTTGAGATTGTCCAACCATTTCTTTTAAAGTTCTAAAACCAAGTTTAGCCATGATTTCTCGTAACTCTTCGGCAATGAAATACATGAAATTGATAACGTGTTCTGGTGTTCCTTTAAAGTTTTTTCGCAATTCTGGATCTTGTGTTGCAATTCCAACCGGACACGTATTTAAGTGGCATGCGCGCATCATTATGCAACCCGAAGCAACAAGTGGAGCAGTGGCAAAACCAAATTCTTCTGCGCCAAGCAACGCTGCAATGGCAACATCACGACCCGTTTTTAATTGACCGTCACATTCAAGAACTACTCGACTTCTTAAATCATTTAATATCAAGGTTTGTTGCGCTTCTGCCAATCCTAATTCCCACGGAATTCCTGTGTGTTGCAATGAAGTTAATGGTGCTGCGCCAGTTCCGCCATCGTAACCTGAAATTAAAATTACATCGGCTTTGGCTTTAGCAACTCCTGCTGCTATGGTTCCAACACCAACTTCTGAAACTAATTTTACATTGATTCGAGCTTCGCGATTGGCATTTTTTAAATCAAAAATCAACTGCGATAAATCTTCAATAGAATAAATATCGTGATGTGGTGGCGGAGAAATTAATCCTACATAAGGAGTTGAATTTCGGGTTTGGGCAATCCAAGGAACTACTTTTTCACCTGGTAATTGTCCGCCTTCACCTGGTTTTGCTCCTTGTGCCATTTTAATTTGGATTTCTTTGGCATTCGATAAATAATTTATAGAAACACCAAATCTTCCTGAGGCAACTTGTTTTATAGCACTATTTTTTGAGTCGCCATTAATTTCTTTTTGAAATCTTCTAGAATCTTCGCCTCCTTCGCCAGAATTACTTTTTCCGCCAATTCTATTCATGGCTATGGCTAAATTTTCGTGCGCTTCTTGACTAATTGAACCATAAGACATGGCGCCAGTTTTGAATTTTTTCACAATTTCGGTCCAAGGTTCAACCTCATTAATATCAATTGGATCAAGGTTATTGAATTCAAATAATCCTCGAATTGTCATTAAGTTTTGGCTTTGTTCATTGACCATTTTAGCATATTCTTCATAGCTTTCATGACTGTTTAATCGAACTGCTTGCTGTAATTTGGCAATTGTTGTTGGATTGAACATGTGTTTTTCGCCATTACGACGCCAACGATAAACGCCACCAATATCCAACGATAAGGTTTCGGATATTTCGGTATTTGGGAATGCTTTTAAATAGCGTTTTTTAATTTCTTTTTCTACTTCTATCAATCCAATTCCTTCTATTCGAGATGGAGTGTATGGAAAATATTTGGATGTAAATGTTTTGTTCAAACCAATAATTTCAAATATTTGAGCCGCGCGATAGGAATGTAAAGTTGAAATTCCAATTTTGTTCATAATTTTAAGAACACCTTTTGCAATTGCCTTATTGTAATTTTTTATGGCATAATCGGGTTTTATGTTTTTTATAAATCCGTTATTGATTTGATTATGAATGATTTCATTTACCATATACGGATTTATTGCACTTGCGCCATATCCAAAAAGTAGTGCAAAATGATGTGGTTCTCGCGGTTCGGCAGATTCAATTATGATTCCAAATTTAGAACGTGTTTTTAATTTTCCTAACGAATGATGAATGTAAGAACAAGCTAACAACATTGGAATTGGTGCTAATTTTTCGGTCGTTCCTCTATCGGAAAGGATTACTATATTGCAACCTTCAGCAACAGCTTTGTAGGTTTCTTGAACGCATTTTTCGAGAACGTTTTCAAAATCGTTGACACCTTTTTCAATTTCGTACACCATATTAATAGTAACCGACTTGAAATCGGGATGATTGATGTTTCTAATTTTGTCTAAATCTTCGTTAGAAATTACAGGATTTTGAATTTTTAGTTTTTTGCAATGCTTGGCTTCAATATCAAAAATATTAAAATCACCACCAATTGCAAGACTAATATCGGTGATAATTTCTTCACGAATTCCGTCTAATGGTGGATTTGTAACTTGGGCAAAAAGTTGTTTGAAATAATTATATATTAGTTGAGGTTGATCAGATAAAACGGCCAATGGCGTGTCATTTCCCATAGAACTGATTACTTCTGCACCCGATTGACCCATTGGATTTATAATGGTTTTTAAATCTTCTATGGTGTAACCAAACAATCGTTGTCTAGTTTCAAATGATATTTTCTCCTCTGGAATTGGATTATTTGTATACGGTATTTTGGATAACGGAAGAAGGTTTTCGTTAAGCCATTTTCTATAAGAACGTTTTGATACTATTGCATTTTTTATTTCGTCGTCTTCAATAATTCGTCCTTGGTTCATGTCTACAAGAAACATTTTTCCTGGTTCTAATCGTCCGTGTTGTACTACGTCTTCTGGTTTTATATCTAGTACACCAATTTCTGACGACATGATTACAAAACCACTTTTAGTTAAAGTATATCTTGAAGGTCGCAAACCATTTCTATCTAGTAACGCACCAATTACATTTCCATCGGTAAACGGAATTGATGCTGGTCCATCCCAAGGTTCCATGATACAAGAATTGTATTCGTAAAACGCTTTTTTAGTATCGGACATGGTTTGGTGTTTTTCCCAAGCTTCTGGAACTACCATCATCATTACTTCGGGCAAGGAACGACCTGTCATTAATAGTAATTCAATAACCATATCCATAGAAGCAGAGTCTGATTTTCCTTCCAATATTATTGGGAATAATTTTTTAATATCATCGCCAAAAACATCACTTTTCATCAAATCTTCTCGTGCTCTCATGCGGCTTATGTTGCCACGAAGCGTGTTTATTTCGCCATTGTGACACATGTATCTAAATGGTTGTGCCAATTCCCATGACGGAAAGGTATTGGTAGAAAATCGTTGGTGAACAAGTGCTAATCTTGTTACTAAATCATCATCGGTTAAATCGGTGTAGTACCTACTGATGTCTTCTGGCATTAAAAGACCTTTATATATGATGGTAGTTGTAGAAAAACTAGAAAAATAAAAACGGTGACTTTCGGATATTTTAGATTTTATTATTTCGTGTTCGGCAATTTTTCTTGCAGCAAATAATTTGGCATTGAATTGTTGCTCGGTTAATTCTTGATTATTTTTACCTACAAATACTTGTTTAACGGTTGGTTCTTTTTCGGCTGCAATTTCGCCTAGATTAGAAGCATCAACAGGAACGTCGCGCCAGCCAAGAATTTTTAAATTTTGTTCGGCAATATGTTTTTCAAATGTTCTTTTACAGAAATCGGTTTGGTTGGAACTTTTAGGCATAAAAACCATTCCAACGCCATACTCTCTTGGTTCTGGAAGATCGAAAGCACATACTTTTTTAAAGAAAGCATGCGGAATATCAAAAAGGATTCCAGCACCATCACCTGTTCTACCATCGGAACTTACTGCGCCACGATGCTCTAATTTTATTAGGATATCGAGTGCTTTATGAATGATGTCGTTAGATTTTATTCCGTTAAGATTGCATATAAAACCTGCGCCACAATTGTCGTGTTCAAATTCGGGTAAATAAAGGCCTTGTTCTGGTATTTTCATTATTGATAATTTTTTACTAAATTAAGTAAAATGCAAATTATAATGTTTATAAAGTATCAACAAGGCTAATTTTTCTCATTGTAATAATTAAAATATTGATTTTTAATTAAATTAATATTTTAGGAAGCTAAAAATAATAATTTGATATTTTTTTGATTGAAGTTTCGATTTTTCGATTTTTAACTGGTTAAATTTCAATCGATATAGTTGTTTTTTTTATTTTTTTTATTTTAATAAATAGTCATTAAAACGTTAATTTTATTGTAATATGACAACTAATTAGCCCTGATAGTAGCGGTATCTTTTGTGATTGTTGGTTTGTGGCAACAAACTAACAATTACAAAAATATAGCGGATAGCAGGAAAATGGATTGCTGAAAATGCCCAAGCCATTCGCTTCAAATAGATATTGTAATAGATTTGTAATTGGTGATGAATAAAAGTTACTAAATTGATATACATTTCTTTTTGGTTTCATTGAAATTAATTACTTTTGTATCACTTTTTAAAAGACTAAAACTTCATTATGGACATACACGAATACCAAGGAAAAGAAATATTAGCCAGTTATGGTGTAAAAATTCAACGTGGTTATGTGGCAAACAATCCGCAAGAAGCGGTTGCAGCTGCAAAACAATTGACTGCTGAAACAGGAACTGGATGGCACGTTATTAAAGCTCAAGTTCACGCTGGTGGAAGAGGAAAAGGTGGTGGCGTTAAGCTTGCTAAGAACTTGCAACAGGTTGAGGAATTGGCTGAGCAAATTATTGGAATGCAATTAATTACTCCGCAAACTAGTGCTGAGGGTAAAAAAGTGCACAAAGTGTTGGTTGCTGAGGATGTTTATTATCCCGGAGAAAGTGAGACTAGTGAGTTTTATATGTCGGTTTTATTGAATAGAGCGACTGCCAAAAACATGATTGTTTATTCTACTGAAGGTGGAATGGATATTGAGGAAGTTGCGGAACATACGCCACATTTAATTTTTAATGAAGAAATTGATCCAAATGTTGGTTTACAGGCTTTTCAAGCTAGAAGAATTGCTTTTAATTTAGGTCTTTCTGGAAATGCTTTTAAAGAAATGGTTCAGTTTATCGATGCTTTGTACAAAGCTTATGTTGGATCTGACGCTTCAATGTTTGAAATTAATCCAGTTTTAAAAACATCTGATAATAAAATTATTGCTGTTGATGCTAAAGTAAATCTTGATGATAATGCTTTGTACCGTCATGCTGCGTTGGCTGAATACAGAGACGTTCGTGAGGAAAACCCTATTGAAGTTGAGGCGAAAGCTGCAGGTTTAAATTATGTAGATCTTGACGGAACTGTTGGTTGTATGGTTAATGGTGCTGGACTTGCAATGGCAACGATGGACTTAATTAAATATGCAGGTTTTGAACCAGCTAACTTCTTGGACGTTGGTGGAACTGCAGATGCAAAACGTGTGGAATTGGCTTTTAGAATTATCTTAAAAGATCCAAATGTAAAAGCTATTTTAATTAACATTTTTGGTGGAATCGTTCGTTGTGATCGTGTTGCTCAAGGTGTTGTTGATGCATACAAAAACATGGGTGACGCTATAAAAGTGCCAATCATTGTGAGACTACAAGGTACCAATGCTGAAATTGCTAAGGAATTAATTGATAATTCTGGTATGCCAATTTTATCTGCTGTACAATTTCAAGAAGCTGCAGATCAAGTTCAGGCTGCGCTTTCTTAATTAGATAGTTATTAGTTTCTGAAATAAATTCAGAATATATATAGAAATCCCGAGTTTTTAGCTCGGGATTTTTTTTTATTTAATTAGTGATGATCGTTTATTGATTAAGTGTGGTGAAAGATTTAAACGAACGGTTAAATTTCGAATCATTTTAATCATGAGTTTTTTTTATTTAAAATTTCTTAAACTCTACTTTTTGTTCCTATTTCGTTTGCCACGTTTATTTGTTTTAAATTCATTTCTTCCATTTTAATTTTGATAGCTTCAATTGGATCTGGAGATAAAATAGGAAAGTGTTTGCTTTTATATTCGTCAATAATAATTGTTAGAATATCTGCTTCATCACTTTTATTGGTTCCAATTTTTGCATCAAAAATAGTATCAAGTCTATTCAGCGTCTTAGATAATCTTGTTCTGTTTTTATTGTTTATATTCATTGTAGTACTTTATTATGTTGTGTTGGCATCAATTTTATCATAATCATTATGCGATCCAATGAATCGAAAGAAAATCAATTGCTTTTCAAAATTAAATTTAGGAACTAATCGATTTGAATTTTATTTACTATTGAAAACAATTCTACTATATTTTTAAAATACCCGCATTTGTATTAGAAAGTTTTATTTCATTGGGTGAGTTCCAATTTGCATTTATGGCGGTATCATACCAAGTTTTTAGATACTGTTAGCAATCTAGATTTGTTTCTAATAAACTCTTAATGTTCCTTTAGAGAATATTTGTGTGATGGCGATTATAAAGTGCAAAGACAATAAAAATTCCTAAATTTAGACTGCACCCAAAAGTTTAGACAAATTTATAATTAATTTTGATAATAATGAGCTCGATATTGTATTGGGCTCATTTTGTTTAAATTCGACTT
>NZ_JAYWFT010000103.1:0-31817 GCF_043778725.1 Flavobacterium sp.
ATAATTGTAAATTTTTACATGTTTTTGGGCAATTTCATCGGTAAAAGTAAATGAAGTTGTAGTCATTTTTAAAGGTTCAAAAATGTATTTTTTACAGAATAAATCAAACGACATTCCACTTTTAATCTCTACAAGATATGCTGCCAATGCCGAGGCGATATTAGAGTAATTGTATTCTGTACCTAACGGTCTTGGACTAAAATTAGTGGTTTTATAATAACTTCCATTTTCTGTAAAATAATTATTTAAAAATACAGACAGCACTTTATCATCTCTTCCTGAAATTGTAGCTAACTTTATAAAACGTTTGTATAACTGACTTTCTTTATCAGAATATTTGTTTGTATAAAACGACTTAGAATATACTTCTTCATTGTCAATTATTCCAGATGTATGGGTTACTAAGTGCTTAATCTTTATGGTATCTGTTTTAAAATTTGGATTAATTACACTAAACGGTAAAATGGTGTTGATATTGGTTTCTAAATTAAAATAGCCCAAGTCTACACATTTCATAATTGCAACTCCAATAAATGTTTTACTTATTGAAGCAATATTTTGAACAGAGGTTGTATTATATCTTATTTTATTTTTTATATCAGAATAACCAAAAGTATTTATGTATTTAATTCCTTTTTCATCAACCATCGCAACTGCAAATCCAGGAAATTGCGATGATTGATATAAGGAATCAAGACTTTTGGTTGTTTTAACAGCATTAATTTGGCTAAAACTGTTAACGATGGAAATAAAGAAAAGTAAAAAAAATAATAGTTTTTTCATGATTTTACTCAACGATATTCAATATTTTTAGTCCGAAAATTATGGTATCACCATGAAACCCATTTTGATAAGAACGGATGTAATCGACTCTTAAAATACGTACTTTTCCGTAACCCAAGTTGTCTAATCCAATGGAAAATTCTTGATAAGGATTCCTTCCTGGAACGGCTAAATTGTGAAATCCTAAAATTAATTGCGATTGAAGTTTATTTAACAATGGGATTTTATTCATTAAATATCCTTTATCGTTATGCTCAACATGAAATTCTAGATAGCTATCATTGGTACTTGCTGAATAATAAGGTAGGTTGTTAAAAAGATTTGTGTAACCATCACCTCCAGTTAAGTGGGTTTGATTTCCGTTAAAATGTTTGTAATCTACAAAAGAAATAGTGTCTGCATTGAAGAATTTTCCTGCTTTAAAATTGATTTTCATTGCTCCTTTATTTCCTATAGAAAAATCTTGAGTTATTCTAGTTGATAATAAATCGTATTCATATTTTTTATTGGTTGCAGAAAAAGCCTTTTCATATCCAATAGAAATTGTTGGGTATTTATCATTTCCTATGGTATATTTTCCGTCTGGACGTGTCCAATATTGTTGTCCAAATTTTATTCTAGCTAAAACATTAGTTTTAATTAAATTGTGTTTTTCAAATGCCGGAGTTACATTATCTAAAGGTAATATGGGATTATTGGACGAATAAACATCATCGGTTTTAGTTATACTATGGTCTGTGGTATTCCTCAATGGTTTTCTTTCAGAATATTCAGCATTAACGTTAAGGTTCAATCCATTGATGATTTCTCGACCAAAATTGGCAGAAACAAAGTTTTTTTCGTACAATTTCATAAAATTGTTTTTAAACAACAAACTGCTTACCGAATTTACCAAACCAGATATTGGATTACTAGCATTAAATTGATTGATGCTACTTCCTCCAATGATATACAATGAAGCATTGTTGGTATTATTAAATTTTCTGTAATAATTTGCTGTTGCACGCAATTTTTTTTCCGAAAATCCGTAGTCGAATTGTGTTCCTATTCTAGAATAAGTTCGTTTATCTTCATCTCTTTTAAAATAAGACAATCCGGCTTTGGTTTTCCAACCTTGAACAGTATTGAATGATGTTGATAATAACGGACCATCATAATTTATAGACCATTTTTTGAAAGAATTTCTATAAGAATAGCCCATTAGTACATCGGAAATTTTAAATTTATTGTGTTTTCCATCAATTGAATCTAAATATTTTTCTGATTTTTTCTTTGTTTGAAGCGCATCTTTTTTAAGATAATCGGTACTTTCTTCAACCGTTAATGGAACCGGACGAATTGTATTCCAGAAACTATCTTCTTTTTTATTGGCGTTTTCTTCAAATTTTAATACTTCGGCTGTAAATGTTTTCTTTTCAAACTTTTCTGGAAATTCAAAATTAGAATATACATATGTAAATTTTCCGTTTATGTTTATCCCCAACATTCCTGCTTCAAATTCAATTGTTTGTGTGTTTTTTGCCCAAATTTTATTCTTGTTATTAAAGCTATAATTTTGAGTTAATGTTAATTTATTCAATGCAGGATTTTGCATTTGACTACCGTTAATAGATAAATCGACAGCATAAATTGCCCACGAATCATCAACAATATAAATATAACCGTCCATTGCTGGCTCAGAAGAGCGCTTGGGTGTAACTTTAATTTTATTGATTATTTTATTGTTTTCATCTGCAAATGATCCGTCAAATTTGTAGTTGTAATAGTTAAAGGCATTGTCGGCAATTGGTGAAACAACTTTCACGTCAAAGTCTAAGTAGTTTTCATAAAAATCAAAATTGGCTTGTGCAGCATTGTTAAAACTAAATCCGTTATCGTTACCACTTACTTTAGATGCAACAATTACCTCTTTCAGTTTATCAGGTTTTTGAAAAGTAATTTTAGAAACCGTTTCCGAAAGATATAAAATACCACTTCTTGTAGAATCTATAACATCGTCAAAGAAATCTAATTTTTGACCCATTATTGTTTTAGGTAAATTCTTAACCCTAAAAATTCCTCTTGAGTAGAAGTCTGCATTATATTGTGCTGCTTGTTTGGCATTTTCTTTTCTGCTGGCAATTGCATTTTTTATAATTTCAATGGCAGGATTGACTTTTTTGTTAATTACTACTTCATTTAAAATAATCTCTTCTTCAATTAAAATAGCATCAACCGTTTGTGCTACTTTATCTATTTCTACTATTTTTTTATCTGTTTTATATCCAAGATATTGGTAAAGAATTACATAAGTTCCCGGAATTTTTAAATTTAATTCATATTTTCCTTGCTCGTTAGACGTTGTGCTTATGTAAGTATCTTTTGCATAGATATTTGCAAATGCAATTGCTTTTCCTTTAGAGTCTGTTACTGTTCCTTTAACTTGCGCAAAAGTTGCAATTGAAAATAATAAAAATAATAGTGGTGTAATTTTTTTCATTTGAATGGAGTTTATAATAAGACGTATTTATGATGTAAATGGTTGTATGGTTTTTTTTAATTTGAATAAATTATAAAAAGGACTGCAAAGCAAGCTCATAACTTTTCATGCCAAATCCTATAATAATTCCTTGTACATTGGGAGAAATATAGGATTGATGACGAAAAGATTCTCTAGAAAACGTGTTAGAAATATGCACTTCAATAACTGGAGTTGTAATTGCTTTTATGGCATCTGCAATACCAATAGAGGTGTGTGTGTATGCAGCTGCATTAAGTATAATTGCGTGATGAGAAAAACCAACTTCTTGAATTTTATCAATCAATTCGCCTTCTATATTGCTTTGGTAATAAGATAGTTCAATCGATTTATAATTGTCTTGCAAGTCCTTAAAGTATTCTTCAAATGTTGTTGTACCGTAAACTTCGGGTTCACGTTTTCCTAATAAGTTTAGGTTTGGTCCGTTGATAATGATGATTTTCATTTGGCTTGTTTTTATTTTAAAACTGAAACTAATCTATAAAATTACTTTTTTTTAAGTTAATATGCATTTAATTTAAATCCTTTTTTAATGATAATTCATACAAAAGTGTTGTTTTGGGAAGAATTTTACTATTGATAGAGGCAAATTTTAACATATTGAAAGTAGTGTTTTCTCGTAGTTATCAACAATTTGTATTTTATTTATCTGATATTCAATAGCATTAATGCAGGTTGTGATTTGTAAAATTGTTAATAACTCCAATTCAATTTTAAGAAAATAAAAATAATAATGAGATTAACTTTGCCTCATTAATTTTAAACAAAATAAAACAATGAAAAAAATCATTTTAACCGCAGTAGCAGTATTTGCTTTAAGCTTTGCTAACGCACAAGACAAAAAAGAAAAATCATCAGAAGGTTTTTCTGAAGGAGACGTATTTGTAACTGGATCAGTAGGTTTCAGTTCTAACAAATATGATAACAATGGAGATTACAAATCTAGTGATTTCAATTTTAAACCAACAGTTAACTATTTCGTAACAGAGAATATCTCTTTAGGATTAGGTTTAAACTTTGGTGGTGGAAGTGTTGAAGCTACTCCAATTTCTGGAAAAGACAAAACTAGTACTGTTGGTGCTGGATTAAACGGTAGATACTACTTTACTCCATCTTCTAAATTTTCAGTTTTTACTCAATTAGGATTTGATTATGCTTCTAAAAAGTATTCTCCAAATGGTGCATCAAGCTTTAAAGATAATTCTTTCACTGTAGCTTTTGCTCCGGGTTTGAACTACTTCGTATCAAGCAATTTCTCAATTGAAACTAAAATTGCTGCATTATCTTATGGTTCTTCTAAATATGATACTACAGGTGCAGAAAACAGAACTTCTTTTGGTTTAGCTGCTGATTGGTCTGCTGTATCTTTCGGAGTTAACTACAAATTCTAATCTAAACATTTTAGATTTAAATAGTTTAAAACCTTCCAATTCGTTGGAAGGTTTTTTTGTATCTATAATTCTACTACATTTGAAAAATGAATTGGAAAACGTTTATAAAAAGTTATCAATCGTATCTAAAAATTGAACGTGGATTGTCTAAAAATACCATAGATAATTATACATTTGATATAGAAAGGCTCTTTCTTTTTCTTGAATCTAATGCTATTGATGTTTCACCAATTTCAATAACAGAAGAGGTTATTCAGCAATTTATTTATTCAGTTTCTAAAGAGGTCAATGCACGATCTCAAGCAAGAATAATTTCTGGACTTAAAAGCTTTTTTTCTTATTTGATATTTGAAGATTATAGAAATAATTCTCCAATGGAATTGATTGACGCACCAAGACTAGGTAGAAAATTACCCGATACTTTGTCTGTGCAAGATATAGACGCTATTATTAATGCCATAGATTTGTCTAAGGCCGAAGGTGAAAGAAATCGCTCTATTCTTGAAACTTTGTATGGTTGTGGTTTGCGCGTTTCAGAGTTGGTAGAGCTTAAAATTTCCGATTTATTTTTTGACGAAGGATTTATTAAAATTACAGGAAAAGGAAATAAACAACGGTTTGTTCCTATTAGCGATGTGACTAAAAATTACATTAATCTTTATAGAATTAATAGAAGTAAACTTCCCATTAATAAAGGACATGAAGATACTTTGTATCTCAATAGAAGAGGGAAAAAACTTACACGTGCCATGATTTTTACAATCATTAAAGAGTTGGCCATAAAAATTGAACTTAACAAAGTAATTAGTCCGCACACATTTCGTCATTCTTTTGCCACACATTTACTAGAAAATGGTGCCAATTTAAAATCAATTCAACTTATGCTTGGACATGAATCTATAATATCTACATCGCAAAAATTTAACTTTTATACAACTAAAGTTTATTTTCTAGGATGAAAATCATTCATTATTTGCTTTAAATGGCTTCGGTCTAGATGCACATAAATTTCTGTAGTTGTTATAGATTCATGTCCAAGCATAAGTTGAATTTTTGCGATGTAGATATTATTCTACGCAATTAATTATTTCAAACTCATCTTATTCGTTTTATTTGTATTTACATGTATAAATGATTTTAATATGAAGATAGATGCAGCAGTTTCCGAAAAAATTGAGAATGTTTATATAAAAAAAATAATTGCTCAATTACCCGATTTGTTTTTTCAATTTACTGTTTCAGATGATTTTTCTATTGTCTTTGATTATCTTGGTGGTTCGTTGTATGATTTTTACGAGCTTTCAGCAGAAGAATTTCAAGAAAATCCTATAAAAGTTCTTGAAGATAGAGTTTATAAGGATGATTTAATGATGTTTAAGAGTTCTATTTATAAATCATTTACTTCGTTAAATAGATGGGAAATAGACTATAGAGTACTGTTGCCTGTTAAAGGTATTAGATGGATTAAAGTATCTGCTTGTACAGAAAAGAGACCTGGCGGAAAAGTACTTTTTTATGGTATTAAATCTGATATTACAATACAAAAGCTTGAAGAAGAAGAACATGCTATAACTGAAGAAAGAAATAAATTTGCCAATACAGCTTCGGGTGTTGGTGTATGGGATTGGAATTTAGTCACTAATGAAGTGAACTACTCGCCTGAATCTTTAAAAATCCTCGAGCTTGATGGTATAAAATCATTAATTTCTACTCCACAAGAGTGGGACGAGCGCGTGCATCCAGATGATAGAGAAATGTATTTTGATAATATAAACAAGCATTTTGAACAAAAAACACCACATTATGAAACCTTTCATCGTATTCTTTGTAATGGAAAATACAAATGGATTCTTGATAGAGGTAAAGTAATTAGTAGAGATAATAACGGAAAACCTCTAAGAATTGTTGGAACTCATACCGATATCTCATCCCAAAAAGAAAGAGAACAAAATTTAATGGATACTTTAGATTTGGTAAACAGCCAAAAAAATAGATTGCTCAATTTTGCCCACATTGTATCTCATAATCTAAGAAACCATACAGGAAATCTTAGCTCATTGGTGCAATTAAACAATGAGGGATTGTTTGAAAATCATGAGTTTATTTCTTATGTAAAAATGGTTTCCGACGAGTTGTCTGGTTCTATCGATAATCTTGTAGATCTTGTTAAAATACAAAATAACGAAGGTTTAGAAAAAGAAAGTCACAACCTAAAAGAATATTTAAATAAAATTTTTAATGTTTTAGTTGAAGATATCCATTGGAAAAAGGCCAGAATCAATAATCTAGTGCCAACTGATTTTCTAGTGCAATTTAATGCGGCCTATCTAGAAAGTATATTACTTAATTTAACTACAAATGCAATTAAGTATTCACATCCCAAGAGAGATTTGGTTATTACTTATTCTATTGAAGCTACACAAGAATATGATGTTTTACATGTTACCGATAACGGACTAGGAATTGACCTTGATAAACATAAAGAACAACTTTTTGGGCTTTATAAAACCTTTCATTATCATAAAGATTCTACAGGTATTGGACTTTATATTACTAAGAATCAAATAGAAATTATGGGAGGTAAAATAGAAGTTGATAGTGTTATTAATGAAGGTTCAACTTTTAAAATATTTTTTAAAAAGTGATTTTAATGTAATTTTAAGGTTGTTTTAATGTGATATTTTTTTTACAATAATCGTAACATATTGATTCTAAAAGTGCTTTTATTTTAATTAAAAATGTATTTTATCGAATAAAAATGTATTTAATCGGTTTTTATAGTATATTTGTTTCCGTTATAGCTGGATTGTTTTATGGTCAAGAAATAACGAATAATGGCCCCAAACCTATTATATATTTATGAAAACAAGTTTTGCTTCTAATGAAAATTTATTAGAGGAGAAAGTTAGCTTTTACAAGAATTTATTAAATAAAGTACCCAATTTAATATTTCAGTTAACAATTTCTTCCAATAATGATTTCTGTTTTTCCTTTATAAACAAAAATGTAATTTCACTTTTTGAAATAAATCAATTGGAATTGAAAGAAAAACCAATTGATATTATCAATAAAAAAATTCATCCAGACGATAGGGAAGATTTCTTTAAATCGTTATTTACTTCCAAAAAAAACAACCAAAATTGGAATCATGAATTTCGCGTAATTTTACTCAATAATGCTGTTCAATGGTTTTCTGTGAATGCCAATGTTGAGGTTGATTCTTTAAACAGTACAATTTTTTATTGTAACTTAAAGAACATAACTAGCAGTAAGCACAAATCACTTAAATTACAAGAATCTCAAACTCGGTATCAATTTGCTCTTGAAGCATCCAAAAAAGGAATTTGGGATTATAATTTAAAAACCGGTAAAGTGTTTTTTTCTAAAGAATCGCTAGAAATATTGCACTTAAATGAGTTGGATGATATAACAGATAATTGGCAATGGGATGAAAGAATTCATCCAGATGATTTAGTAGATTACCTCCAAAATATAGAATCGCACAAAGAAAATAGAACACCCTATTTTGAAAATACCAAACGTGTATTGGCAAGTGATGGTTCGTATAAGTGGATATTAAGCATTGGCAAAGTTATAGAAAGAGACTTAAACGGAAATTCAATCAGAATTATAGGGACACACAGTGATGTTTCTTCCAACAAAGAAAAAGAAATTGAGTTGTTAGGAAACTTAGATATTATAATTGAACAAAATAATAGATTGTTAAATTTTGCTCATATAGTTTCTCATAACCTAAGGTCACATACAGGAAATTTTAAAATGCTTCTCAATATATTTGACGAAACAGATGATTTAATTAGTCGTGAAGAGTGTATAACTTATTTAAAAACTACTTCCAATGCACTATCAGAAACTATTGATCACCTAAAAGAATTAGTAGATATTCATAGCACAATTATTCATAAAAAAGAGCATCTCAATCTTAATGTTTATCTAAAGCAAACTCTTGAGGTTTTAAGTAAAGAAGTAAAAGACAACAAGGTTACAATTGTTAATAAGATTGGTGAAAAAGATACAATAAAGTTTAATCCTGCCTATCTAGAAAGTCTATTTTTAAACTTTACAACCAATGCAATAAAATATTCACATCCAGAGCGAAATCCAGAGATTAGCTATACCTCATTTAGAGAAAACGGAAAAGTAGTTTTGTTAATTAAAGACAACGGTTTGGGAATAAACTTAGAAAAACATGGCGAAAAATTATTTGGAATGTACAAGACGTTTCATAAAAACGATAATGCTAGAGGAATTGGTTTGTTTATAACTAAAAACCAAATAGAATCTATGGGAGGATCAATAGAAGTAGAGAGTAAAGTAAATGTAGGAACCACTTTTAAAATAAATTTTAATGAAGAAATTTAATACTATTTTTGTTGTTGATGATGATTTAGTCTATCATTTTATTATAAAAAAGTTATTTTCAAAATGTAATTTAGATGTTAAAACAAGTTATTTTTTTAATGGATTAGAAGCAATTGACGATTTAAAAAACAAAGTTGAAACAGATAATGTTCCAGATTTAATTCTTTTAGACATCAACATGCCAGTTTATGATGGTTGGCAATTTTTAGAAGAATTTAGAAAATTAAAACAAAATCTAACTAAAGAAATAACTGTATATTTAGTAAGTTCTTCCAATGATATTTCCGATCTTAATAAGTCTAAACTCTATCAAGATGAAGTAAAGGAATATTATTACAAGCCAATGACACAAGAAGATTTTGACACTATATTTAGATAAAAAAAAAGGTACACATTTATTTTGTGTACCTTTTTTTATATCCTTTAAAGAAATTATTTTGCTATGTTTACAGCTCTAGTTTCTCTAATTACAGTTATTTTTACTTGACCTGGATATGTCATTTCTGTTTGAATTTTTTGTGATATCTCAAACGATAAATTAGATGCCATATCATCACTTACTTTTTCGCTTTCTACAATAACGCGAAGTTCACGACCAGCCTGAATTGCATAGGCATTTTTTACACCATTAAATCCAAAAGCTATTTCTTCTAAGTCCTTTAAACGCTGAATGTATGAATCTAATACTTGGCGACGTGCACCAGGTCTAGCTCCAGAAATAGCATCACAAACTTGAATAATTGGAGAAATTAAATATTTCATTTCAATCTCATCGTGATGGGCACCAATAGCGTTGCATACTTCTTCTTTTTCTCCATATTTTTCGGCCCATTGCATTCCTAAAAGTGCGTGAGGTAAATCACTTTCGGCATCTGGTACTTTACCAATATCGTGAAGTAAACCAGCACGTTTGGCAAGTTTTACATTCAGGCCTAGTTCAGCAGCCATAATACCACAAAGTTTAGCTACTTCGCGTGAGTGTTGCAAAAGATTTTGACCATAAGAGGAACGGTACTTCATTCTTCCCACAACTTTAATCAATTCTGGATGTAAACCATGAATTCCTAAGTCAATTACGGTTCTTTTACCAACTTCTATAATTTCGTCATCAATTTGTTTAGTAGTTTTAGCAACAACTTCTTCAATTCTTGCTGGGTGAATTCTACCGTCGGTTACTAGTTTATGCAATGCAAGTCTTGCAATTTCTCTTCTTACAGGATCAAAACAAGAAAGTATGATAGCTTCTGGAGTATCGTCAACAATTATTTCTACACCAGTTGCGGCTTCAAGAGCACGAATATTTCTTCCTTCTCTACCAATAATTCTTCCTTTTACATCATCAGATTCTATGTTAAAAACAGAAACGCAATTTTCTACAGCTTCTTCAGTTCCTACACGTTGAATCGTGTTTATAATAACTTTTTTCGCTTCTTGTTGCGCAGTAAGTTTTGCTTCTTCAATAGTATCTTGAATGTGCGACATTGCTTTGGTCTTTGCCTCAGCTTTTAAGCTTTCTACCAATTGATTTTTAGCATCTTCAGCAGAAAGTCCAGAAATCACTTCCAGTTGTTCTACTTGACTTTTGTGCATTTTTTCAACTTCTTGATGCTTTTTGTCTAGCACTTCAATTTTAGAGGTATATTCTATTGTTTTAGCTTCAAAATCGTCGTTTACTTTCTTAGCTTTAGACAACTCGCTAGAAACTTGAGATTCTTTGTCTCTAATTCTTTTTTCTACTTCGGCTAGCTTTTTATCTTTCGCTAAAATTTCTTTTTCGTGTTCCGATTTTAATTCTAAGAACTTCTCTTTGGCCTGAAGTAATTTGTCTTTCTTATTGTTTTCTCCCTCAAGATTTGCATCTTTTAGAATTGATGAGGCTTCTTTTTTTGCATTTTTAATAAGGTTAGATACATTGCTTTTTTCAAGCATTTTTGCAATGGCAAATCCGCCAGCTATTCCAACTATTATTCCGATAATTATAGATACTATGTCCATGGTTGTGTAAAAAATTTATATATAAAAAAAACCTACATTAATTGCTTGAATAAACTCGTAAGGACAAGTTTTGAGCTAACTCGCTGTTCAAGTTTCCCAACCGAATGGGCTTACTATAGAAGCGACGATTTACTCATTTTAATTTGTTAGTGTTGAGTTTACCAATATTGAACTAATGTAGGCAGTATTTTAGTTATTTTAAAGAACGTATTTTGTTATTATTTATTGAGATAGTCGTCTAGCATGCTATTTATTTTCGTTAATCGTTCTATAGATTCTGAACCATCAATAGCATTTGTAACATTTTTTTGTTCTAGTTGTGACGCAAATTGTAGCGCACACATCGCTAAAACATCTTGTTTATCGCGAACAGCATAATTTTCTTCAAATTGCTTAATCATAACTTCAATTTTCTTGGAAGCACTTCTCATAGATTCTTCCTGAGACATGTTTACCGTTAAAGGGTAAACTCTATCTGCAATTGATATTTTAATTTTAAGCTTTTCATCCATATTTTTAATCTGCTAGCTGCGCTATACAATAATCAATTTCACGAATTAATGAATTTATTTTTAGCTTCGTATCTCTTTTATAATCTTCACTGCCTAGTAATGAATTGGTCATTTTTAATGTTTCATAATCCTTTTTTAGCGTTTCAATAGCCAAATTATGATGCTGAGTGGCACTAACAGAAATTTTTAATTCGTCCTGCAACGCTTGATTTTTTTGCTCTAAATTGCTTACCTTCATAAACAATTTTTGAATTTTATTCTCAAGAGTATCAATTATTTCCGCAATTTCACTCATACTCGTCACTATTCATTACTTAATCTTACAAATTTATAATTCCTAATCTATTAAAGCAATATTTTTAATGAAAAATTGAAATTATTTTTTGTTTTTTATCTAATATTATGTAATATAGTAAGTTATCTACAAGAAAATGATTTTATTTTTCATACTTATAAACTTTTTTATATTTTAGCCAAAAACCAATTAATAATGAAATTCTTACCTATTTTTCTTTTTTTAACGCTTACAATAGTTGCCCAAAATCAATATCCAAGTAATGATTTTAGACTTCCATTAGATATTCCGATGCAATTATCGGGTAACTTTGGTGAGTTGCGTCCCAATCATTTTCATGCAGGTTTCGATTTTAAAACCAACCAAAAAGAAGGTTTAAACGTCTATGCGGCATGCGATGGATATATTTCTAGAATAAAAATTTCTACTGCTGGTTATGGAAAAGCTATATACATTACACATCCCAACGGTTATACTACTGTATATGGACATTTGCAAAAAGCAGTTGGAAAAATTCAAGATAAAATAATTGAATTGCAATATGCCAATACCAATTATGAAATTGAAGCTTTTTTTAAACCCGATGAACTTCCAATAAAAAAAGGAGATATTATTGCTCTTTCTGGTAACACCGGCGGATCGGAAGGTCCACATTTACACTTTGAGTTTCGCGATAATAAAACCGAAAAAATAATTAATCCTTTATTAATGGGGTTGGAGCTAAAAGATACTAAAAGTCCTATTGTTTCTACTCTTATGGTTTATCCTATAGACAATAATTCAATTGTAAATGAGTCTAAAAGACCGGTTATACTTAATTTATCTTTGCAACAAGATGGGAACTACCTGTCAGAAAAAGTTTTTGCTAGTGGTAAAATAGGGTTTGGTGTTAGTAGCACAGACAATGATAATGTTTCTTTTAATCCTAATGGTGTTTATAAAACTCAACTTATTGCAAACGGTAAAACTCTCTTTGGATATGAGTTTAACGAAATGGTATTTGACGAAGCTAGATATGTTAATTATTTTATTGACTATGCACGTTACAAAAAAATGCATCAAAGAGTTCAAAAACTTTTTATGAAACAATTTTATAAATGGAGTAATGCAAATAAAAACATTGATGACGGAATTACCAATGTAGTTCCCAATTTTATAGATTTACAACGAATTGTAGTCTCTGATTTTTTTAACAATAAAACAATTATTGATATTCCTATAATTTATTCTGCTAAACCAGCTCTTTTAGATGATGATGTTAAAATAACAAAGTATTTAGTAAAGGCTAAATTGGATGCAATATTTGAAAAAGAAAATGTTTCGGTAAGTTTTCCTGCCACAACTTTTTATGAAGATTTTTATCTGAATTTCGACGTTAAAAATAAAATACTTTATCTACATGACGATACTGTTCCTGTTCATAGCAATTTTACAATAGAATTTGAAGATACAAAATCGTCTGAAGAAGAAAAGAAAAAAATGTTTATTGCAACTTTAAACGGAAATAAATTAGGCTATATCACAACAAAACTATCAGGAACTACGTTTTCATGTAAAACAAAAACATTAGGACAGTTTACCTTAGCTAAAGATACTATTGCTCCTAAAATTAATATTTCTAAAAGCATTGAAGGTAAATGGATTACGTCTAAAAAAAGTATTAACATTACTATATCTGATGATTTTTCTGGAATAAAAACCTATGATGGATATCTAAATGGGAAATGGATTTTGTTAGAATATGAATCTAAATTAAAACGATTAACTCATGTATTTGATGATAGTTTGTTACTAGAAGGAGCCAATAAATTGAAAGTTATCGTTACTGATAATGTTGGAAATTCTACTATCTTTGAAACGCAGTTTAATAGAAGTCAAAAAAAATAATATCTCTTGAAAGCAAAAAATAAATTATTACATCTATTCTTTTTACTAGTTACCATTGTATCATTTGCTCAAAATGCCAAAGTTACAGGTGTTGTTCTTGACGAAAATAAAAACCCTGTAGAAGCTGTAAATGTAAGTTATCAAAGTAAATCTGCAGTGACAGACAGCAACGGATTTTATGTAATTGAAATTCCTGCTAATAAAAAAGTGGTTTTGGTTTATACACACGTTGCGCTAAAAAGTATTACCCAAACTTTTCAATTAAAGCCCAATGAAGTTGTAGAATACAATCCTATTATAAACAATAAAGCAGACCAACTAAGTGAAGTTGTAGTGACGAACAATAAAAAAAGAGTTGTAGGGATTATAACTATTGACCCTGAAGTGGTTAGGAAAAACCCTAATTTATCTGGCGGAATTGAAAGTGTTATTAAAACGTTACAAGGAGTTACTTCCAATACAGAACTGAGTTCACAATATTCTGTTCGCGGAGGAAATTATGATGAGAATTTAGTGTATGTAAACGAAATAGAAATTTATCGTCCGTTTTTGGTTCGTTCGGGTCAACAAGAAGGTTTAAGTTTTACCAACACAGATATGATTCAGAATATTGATTTTTCTGCTGGTGGTTTTCAGGCTAAATATGGCGATAAAATGTCATCCGTTTTAGATATAACTTACAGAAAACCAACCAAGTTTGGAGCATCAATAGAAGCAAGTTTTCTTGGAGGTAGTGTTTCTGCCGAAGGTATTTCTAAAAATAAAAAATGGAGTGCAATAGGAGGAATTCGTTACAGAAATAATTCATTACTAGTAAACAGTCAAGAAACTCAGTCCAACTATAAACCTTCATTTGCAGATGTTCAAACATCCATAAATTTTAATGCTTCAGATAAATGGCAATGGAGTTTTCTTGGTAATATTTCTCAAAACAAATACAGCTATCAACCGCTAACAAGACAAACTAATTTTGGTACTTTAAGCGAACCAATTGCGCTTCAAGTTTTCTATGAAGGACAAGAAAAAGACCAATATCAAACTTATTTTGGAGCCATTAAAACAACTCATATTGCCAATGAAACTAGTACTTACAAGTTCATTGCATCTGCATACCACACACAAGAACAAGAACATTATGATATAGATGCAGCTTATTATTTGGGCGAAGTAGATTCTAATATAGGTTCAGAAACCTTTGGCGGTGTAACATTTAATCGTGCCATTGGATCGCAGTTAAATCATGCAAGAAACGATTTGGACGCGCTTATTGTAAATGCTGAAATAAAAGGAAATCACAATTTTAAAAAGAAATTTCAATTAGATTGGGGTTTAAAGTACACTCATGAAAGTATTCGAGATAGAATTGTAGAATATGAAGTAATTGATTCTGCTGGTTTTTCTATCAACAATCCAATTCTAGATTTACCAGTTAATGATCAACCTTACAATCCTTATGTTGGTCCTTTAGTTCCTTATCAAAATGTGAGAGCTACCAATTATGTAGGTATAAATAGATTTTCAGGATATGCTCAATTCAGTACCAAAACTAATTTGGGAGAAAATCAAGTTTGGATCAATGCTGGCGTTAGAGCACAAAACTGGATAGTTACTGGCGATGCAATTACCAATGCCAAGAGTCAAGCTGTCTTTAGTCCGAGAGCTCAAATTTCTATAAAACCAGATTGGGATAAAGATATGATTTTTCGTTTTTCTACAGGGTTTTATTACCAACCACCATTTTATAGAGAGTTAAGAGATTCACTTGGAACAGTTCGTCCTAATGTAAAAGCCCAAAAATCTATACATTTTGTTCTTAGTAATGATTATAATTTTAAGTTGTGGAACAGACCTTTTAAGCTCGTTTCTGAAGTGTATTATAAATCAATGAGCGATGTAAATACGTACACTTTAGAGAATGTGAGAATTCGTTATCGTGCTAATAATGATGCAGTTGCTTATACTTATGGATTTGATTGTAGGTTAAATGGAGAATTTGTACCAGGAACAGAATCGTGGTTTAGTTTTGGGTATTTAAAAACCGAAGAAAATCAAAATGACAAAGGTTACATTGCAAGACCAACAGACCAAAGATTAAAATTTGGTATCTTATTTCAAGATTATATGCCCAATATTCCTAACGTGAAATTGTATTTAAACTTGACTTACAATACAGGATTGCCTGGCGGATCACCATCGTATGCAGATGTTTATAAATATCAAAGTCGCTTGAGAGATTATCGTCGTGCCGATGTTGGATTCTCATACCTTTTTACAGAAAAAAATAATGAACGTCCAGAAGGACATTGGTTGAAAAAATTCACAGATTTATCGTTAGGATTGGAAATTTTTAATTTATTTAATAATCAAAATGCAATTACCAATACTTGGGTGCGCGATGCTTATACTAAAAGCCAATATGGAATTCCAAACTACATGACAACTCGTGTGTTTAATATAAAATTGAGTGCTAGATTGTAAATGAAATTCCATGAAAAACATAAAAAAATATTTTATGTATCTGGAATGATTTCAATGGTAGTTTTACCAATAGTATGTTACTGGTTTATATTTTCTAACGGATATTTAAAAGAATATAAATCAATAAATTATGCATTTGATGAAGCGTATTCTAATAAAATTATAAAAGAAAATCCTAAACTTATTTTACGAAATAACTTGGTCTATAAGTTTAATTCTTCTAATGAAAATGAAAAATTTAAAATAGATAAATTTCAATTAGCAATAAGAAAATTGCACAAGTCCAACGATTCTATAAACGGATTAAAAGTTCATTTTGGAAAAAAAATGTATTATTAAGTTTTTATTAAAATAGTGGATATTCTAATCATTGAAAAAACAAATACTTATTATCAGCTTGATTCTGATTTGTATGTTTTGGGCAATAAAAAAGTAAAAAATAAAAAAGGATTGCATTTATTGCGAACTTGTGGCTATTATAAAGCAAATAAAGTTTTTTGGGCTGAACAAGAAAGAAAAGTAAATTGTCAGCTTTTTATAAATCAATTAAAACAATATAAAATTATTCTGTTTGCTTTTCTAGGAATATTGATTCTTAATATTTTTAGGATACTAAAATTTAATAGAAACAGAAAATACAATCAAAAATCATATCTTTGATAAATGAATAAATTCGATTTTAAATGAAAAATTTCTCAAAATATTGTATTCTTTCTTTGATGGCACTTTTAATAAGCTGTAAAGAAGAAGTAGAAAAGCCCAAAGTAATATATGGTAAGTCTGAAAAGCCCAAAACACAAATTAGTAGCGATACAAGTAAAATTGTAGTTGCAGATTTACCTATTCAAATGGTAGGAACTTCGGTTTTAATTCATCCCATTGGTGCTTTGAGTGTTTCAGAAAATAGAGGAAGCAAAATCGAATCTACCTCTTATGATAGAGACCAAAGTTTTGTAATTTCTAATTCAAATGAATATGAAATTACAGGATATTTAAGCAATTTAAAATTTCAACAAGTTGGTTCCGATTCATTGAAAGTTCTTACAGATAAGCCAGTTATGATTGAAAGAATTACCTATTTAAAAAATTTTTCAGACAAAACTAAGAAACAATTATTGGTTTACGTTCTAGAAGATATGGACTCTAATGGTGACGGAAAATTAGACGGTAGCGATATTAAAAATCTATATGTAAGTGAAATAAATGGAGCTAAATTCATTAAACTTTCTGTAGATCTTCAAGAATTAATTGATTGGAATATCATAGAATCTCAAAACCGTATTTATTTTAGAACCATTGAAGATATTAATAAAAATGGTGCTTTTGATAAAGACGATAAAGTGCACTATCAATATGTTCATTTGCTAGATAAGGAGTTAAAAGCTATAGAATATAACCCAATTTAATGATGTTTTAAACTTGTAGAAAACCCAATTACTATTGCCAAGATAGTTACAACCATTAGTATTAAGAAAAATACGGTTACTGATAAAAGCAATCTCAATATTACAATTCCCAAATTTTTGTCTTTGTAAAGTTGTAAGTAAAGCCAAATAGAAAATCCATAAGCTATAAAACCTAGTAAAGTATTTACTAAAATATAATATTCATTACCTACAAAAAAGTATTTGATAGGAGAAGTTATTATACCAATAATTAATAATTGAGAAATTAAAAACGAATTTATTATGGTGTTTTCTATGTAGTTATAACCCCATTTTTTAAATGCAAGCCAAGTACAAATTGATATTATAGGTATAGATGCTAGCTGTATGTAGGTGTTGTATTTAGAAAAAAACGTAACAAAATCTTTAGGGTCAATGACACTTTTATTTTTAGAATTCATTTTTTCAAGTACTTGCAAATCGCCGTTGTAATGTAATAATAATGTAGAAATACCGGCAAGTACAAAAACCAGTAAAATTGGTTTGTAATGTTTTACTCGTTTACCCTCAATAAATTCTCTTGTCATATCACCAGGACGCGTTAATAATTGTTTGCTAGTGTAAAGCAAGCCGCCATTTATGTGAAGAAAAGTGTATTTTAACTCATCAAGAATATAGTGCCAATCTAATGTTTTAGTATTGGTTTTTTGTCCGCAGCTCGAGCAAAAATTTCCTTCATGTGTGTGTTCGCAGTTTTTGCAAAGGTTGTGATGCATAGTTATATTTTGTATAATTCAATTATAAATCCAAAAATAGTATTGGTTTTTGTTTGCTCAAAAAGTTCTCCGCCATAAAGTAAATAAAATATTACGAGATAATTTATGATGTAAAACATATTTAAAATTATAAAATTTATAAGATATGTTTTATAATTTTTAATTCCAAAAACTAAATTCAAATGCCAATAAAGAACAATGAGTGTTATAATGGAAACTATATTATCAAGTAAATCTTTATGTAAAATAAGAATAAAATAAATTGGTGAAACAAGAATTTGAAGTACAAAAATCAATCCATGAAAGTATAAAAAGAACACAATTATTTTAGCCAAATTAAATCTTTTATGATAAAATGACCAAAGAATTAAAACATGAAATGGCAATAGAATTAGTGTTTTGAATTTAGTCATATCAAACACATAGCGTCCCATTTCATTATAACCATTTGGATTATTGGCGAGTCGCACATAATCTTCATAATCATAAATTTTGTTTCCTATTAAAAGTAATACAGTTGCAGTAATTAGGAAAAAAGTTACTGGACTAAAATAGGTTTTTCGCTTACCAGAAAAATAGCCAAAATATACTTTTTTGGGATGTGCGAATAAATCTTTAATAAGTTTTAAAATCCCTTTGTCGGTATGTGTAATTGAATGCCATAATTCATGAAATAAGTCGTGCATTTTTAGTTCACCAACGCTTGATTTTTGTCCACAATTAGAACAAAAATTTCTTTCAAATGGTGTTTTACAGTTGTTACAAATCATCTTTATTTAAAAACAGTTTCAAGTTCAACAATCTCAAAATAAGGATGGTTTTCAAAAAATTGACGCATTATGTTAGTATGTGATGCACCAAATAAAACTAAAACAACTTTGTCATTTTTCAAATCAATATTTCTTAGAATGTTATTGTAAATTTTCAAATTTCTGTCATAAAACGATAATGTAAATTGCTCACCAGTAAAATCATCTTTTTCTCCATACGCCATGGCATAATGTAAATAGTCGTATTGATTGGCTTGGCGCGAATAAGGCGAATTAAGTTGAATATAATATTCAGGTAAAGGAGTTTCTGAAAGTTTTTTTAATTTCTCTGTAAACGGATATGGAATTTCAAAAAACGAATCGGGATTGGTCTTATCCTCTTTATGTTTTTGTTCGTATTCATTAATTGGATTGTAATCTAAATTCTGACGGTTATCTGAAGCTATAATTGGAAGATTATTAATTTTACCCAATCTAAATGCTACTTGAGTTTCTTCACGTTTCAATAAAACAGAATCTTTTAACATCCCATTTTTATAGGCGTTGTACAAACTATCCGATTTTTTTTGATCACGAAAATCAGTTTCTACAAATATTTTTTTTACTCCAAATGCATTTAATTTTGAAATAATAAATTCCAACTCATTTTGTCTTTTTTTAGAAAATAAATCTTTAAAATTTGTAGAATTCCTATCGCCTGTTGCGCCATAATGAAAAGTTCCCATTAGGATGATTTTAATTTTTTCGTTTTTGGTTTGCGCAAATGTTGAAATTGAAATTAATAGAAATAGTATAATTTTTTTCATCTTATTTTATTTTAAATCATTAAATTTTATGTAATTATACTCTGTAGAGCATTTGAATAATTGGTCTAGAATGGAAATATGACCGGCTCCAAATAATACTAAAATTCTATCATTAGGTGAAGTTGTCACTCGTTGTATGTTTCTAAAAATCCTTAAATTTCTATCATACCAGTAAATTGCCAAAGCATCTGCACCATCGTATTTTCCATTTTTAAAATCTCCAGTTAAGTAAAATCCGTAATCTCTAAGAAATCTTTTTTGAGAATTGAAATATTTAAAATAATCTAACAACGGTGTTTTAAGATTCATTTCGGTTTCATATTCTATCCATTTTTTATAGTCTAGATTTGATTTAAAGGTATAATCTTTAAAAATTTTCTCAAAATACGGATTGAAAGTTGTCGAGTCTTTACTTTCTGTCAAATCTTCATAAATGGTTTTGGCGTCAACATTATATACGGTATCAAGTTTAAATTTATCCATTAATCTAAATACAATTTGCTGAATTTCATCTTTTCCTAATTTTGTTTTCCCAGATTTGTAGGAAGTATACTTTTCCATTGTATTCCAATTTTCTGGTGCTTCAATACAAATTTTTGTAGGTTTGAATTTAGCAATGTAGTCTAGCAATTCTTTTAGTTCTTTCTGTTTTTTTTTAGATAAGATGTCAACTTGTTTCTCTTTATCAACTTTATTGGCATCATTGTTATAATACTCAAAATGAAAAGTCCCTACCAAAAACAGTTGAGGCAAAGTTTCTTTATTTGGTATTAAAAAATAATCGGGATCTTTTATTTTTTGCGAATAAGAAAACGAATGTAGAAAAAGAAAAAATATAATTTTTTTCATCGTTTGTATTTATTTATGAAAATGAGATGGTAAAAAAAAGTATAATTATTTTTTCATTTACAATAACATGTTTAAAATGTCTATAAGGACTGAAACAAATATTGTAATTAATTTAACCAATAATGTTACCATAATTTCTATGTTTTTCAAGTTTAAGACTTATTGCAAGTAAAAGTACTACATTGGGTTTTAACAAAATTGTAAAAATGTAATCTATTTGCTATTAAATAGGGTATAAATATTTTTTCGCGTTAAAACAAAAACTAATAAAACGGATAAACTCCACATGTTTACCATAATTGGTGAACCTAAGATTCCATAATTAGACACTATTTCTTTGGCTAATAGTGTGTTCATTACTCCTAAAACCATCAATAAATCTAGTACTACTGGTGCTAAAAAAAACAATATAAACCAGCCAATTTTATTTTTATTGCCAATTGTTTTATAGGCTAAATAAAGAGGATAGCCAGTTATTAGTAAAATTAAAAGTAGTGTAAGATTGCTTGAATTATTTAAATCGGGAATGAGCATTTGAACTAAATTTGCTTCATCTTCACATCTCAAAATTGGATTTAAAATTCTTGCAAAAGGCATAGTGCTAAAGAACAATGCAAATCCAAGTGATTTTTGTTCAACTGCCGTTTTATTTAATAAATTGGCACCAATCCATATCATTATAAAAGTAAAAAATGGACGACCTAGAGTTGATGGCCAAGCATATGAGTTGGTGTTGCAACCCTCACAAAGTTCCCAAGTATTGAAATCTCTTTTGCCCAAAGCGCCACATATAATCCGTTCCTACTTGCTGTAGGTACAATCTCGTGAAGTTCGTGCATTACAAAGGTTAATGTGAAAAAACAAATTATGAATTTATAATTTAATCGTATTATCATGACAATTGGATTTTCACAATTAACTTTAAAATACATAAAATAATCATAGTTTTTACTCTAATTTTTGCATCTCAACCAGGATAATTTTTCCGTCTTTTTTTTCAATTTCATTTTGAGATAATGTTGAATTTTCTAATTGCCATTTTATAAATTCGCATTCATCCTTAAAGTCTAATGCTGTTTTTTTATTAATTGATTTTATTTCTTCACCAATTTCTAGATCTACAGGTTTTGCATTTTTAGCTGTTATTTTACCAACAATTATGAGTTTTTCATCTTTATAATAACAATCTGCGGCATAACTCAAGTAGTTTATTACTGGTTTATTTAATAATTCTACATAATATTCAGATTTTATAGTATTGATTATTAGTGAATTGCATGTTGATGTAAAGAATTTAATTCCAATTTTATTTTCTGTATTTTCTTTTATTTCAACTTTAATATTATTTATTAATGTATTTTCTAGTTTTAAACCATCAAATAAAAATGCCGAATAGTCAGTTGTACTTCTACTTGTAAGTCCTTGAGAAAATCTTTTTCCGTTTATAATTTCTCCTTTTTCTTCTTTCTCTTTTTTTAGTTTTTTAAAGTATTTATCATCATCTGAAACTTCAAAAAAACTAGAATAACCAAAATCTATCAAGCAATTAGTATACAATTTGTCATTAATATAAAAATCAAAAAAATGACGGTTTTTCTTATATTTTACAGGTATTTTCACCATTTCACTAGTAGGTTCAAAAGCTTCTTTAGATACAAATAGTAATTTTTGTTTAAAGTCGAACTTCCAGTTAAGCTGGTTTATTACATTTCCTCCCAAGAGATAATAATTATTGCAGGATAAAAAAGGCATGTCATAAACGACACTTTTACTATTTTTTATAGAAAAACTCCCAATAGTTATCTCGTCAATCATTGCTTCAGACATGCCAGAAACATTTTGGTTGCTATCTTCAATATTTTTTTTACCAGTTATTGAAACCCTTGATGCTACACTTTGTTGCTTGGTAAGAACGCCAATACCTGCGCCTGTATCAAATGCAAATTGTGTTTCTACACCATTTATTTTAGCTTTAAAAGTCAATAACTTAGAAGATAAACTAAAAGGAATTGTGTCAATTTTGTGTTGTGAATGTGCTGATAAATTTAAAATTAACAACATTAGTACTAGTATAGTTTCTTTCATTTGTGTAAAATAGTGTATTATAAATAGATAAAAGGATTTTCGCCTGAATTTAGTGCAACAAGATCTGTTTTTTTTTCTAACTCAAAAAAAGATACTTTAAATTGATGAGATTTTTGTTTTTCATTTTAAAAATCCATTAACGAATTGTTTAAAATAATAATTCAAGTTTGCGAAAATCCTTTTGAAACGAAATAAATAAACTTTCGTTTTTTTTGATTAAGATTTTGTTTAACCTTGTAAAAATAAATTTTCTTGAAATATAAAAATTGTAAAAATGTAACTTATACAAATAACCAATTAACTTCGCTATCTTCTTTAGAAGAAATGGTTTTGAAGAATTTTTTCGGAGTCAAACCTGTCAATGATTTAAAATCTTTTATCAAATGCGATTGATCGTAAAAAAGAGAATCATAACTCAAGGTCGTCAAATTATCTTTGGAAGTTTTTGTAATATTGTTTTTTAATGTATTTCTAAACCGCTGAATTTTTTTAAAATCAGAAGGCGATTTACATAAATTAGCTTCAAAATGTTTGGTTAGATTTTGACGTGAAGTATTGTATTTATTCGCTAAATCTGAAATTGAATATTCTTTTTTATTGTCTTTTAAATCTTCAATAACTTGATTCAAAAAAGGATGTTGAAATTCTTTTAGTTTGGACAACCAATAATTTTCTATTTGGTCTATTTTTTTTTCTACATCAGTTTCGTTTAAAATGCCACTAAAAATTTCTTTATAGTCGTTAAAGGGAATGAAATTAGAAAAGAAATCATTGGTGTAATGACACAAAGATTTTTCTAAAAAAGCATTAAGTCCGAGTGGTTTGAAATAAAAAGTGATTTCATTAATGTTTCCTTCGTAAGAAAGTTTTATTGGTTTTTTATAGTGACAAATCAAATCAGATGAAAATGCAATACCTTGTTTTTCTTTAATAATTCCTTTGTTTTCAGAGTAAATTATTTCGGCATTTTCAATGATTGAAATGATACTAAAGTTGTTAGGAAAAGTAAAATATTCTACAATTGCATCCGATTTTTTATTGGTCAAGAAATAATATCCTTCAATATAGTGTTGAAGAATTTCACTTTTTGGTTTGTAGAATTTAATGTTCAAATCAATAGAATTAAAAAGTAAATATAGAAAATTTGACAATACAACTAAGAGAAAACTTACCGAAATGTATGTTAAATTAAAATATCACTTTCTAAATCAGATTTTTCAATTTCAAAGTCAAATCCGAGTTTGTCAACCAATTCTATTACCAGTTTTTTATACCAGTTTTCTGATTTTGGATGAATGTAAATCTTTTCAATTAATTGATTTATATCGACATCAATTTTTAATCCGTCGTTAATTTTTATTTCTTGTTCCAATAAATCAGCTAGAATTCTTACTTCGCGTTCGTACTGAAAACTTTTTCGTTTAAATAGAAAAGGAAAAAACATATCGTCAAACGGAATGTATTCTTTTTTGTAATCGATATAATTCACTTCGCCAATATATTGTTTGAAATCTTTTTCAACTTCCAATGCTTTTTGCAATCTTCCAATTGTAGATTGAATTGCCAAGCCTTCACTATTTTGGGTGAAAATTTGCCACATTGCAAACGATTCATATTCGTTGATGTGCCAACTACTAACTACTACTTTTTCACGATGTGATTTATAATTACTTAAAAATTCGGGATTATTAGCCGCTAATTTTTTGATTTCTTCAAATGTTGGCTCGCTGAACGTAACTTCATATTGATCTTCAAATTTATCGGATCGTGACATGAAGAGTTTTCTCGAAATCAGTAAATCCAAAAATTTAGATAAATCCAAGTATTTCCATACAATCGTATCTGGATTTTTTGGAAGCGTAATATTTGGATTGTTCTGATACATTTTAATGTTTTATTTTTGGAAATCGCATTGAATATTGACCTAAATAAAACGCAATTAGTAACCAAATTACAAGAAATCTAAAGCAATTATCTTTTACATAGTTTTCTCCAACAAAATTTTCTAAAATAAATAGTATTCCGCCAGATACTACAATGAATAATATCCCAAAATATTCTCTTTTCATAAGATTAAATTATTGTTCAAAACTCTGTAAAGTCACCAAATTAGAATAAGTTCCATTCAATGCTAACAATTCAGCATGAGTTCCTTGTTCTACAATTTCGCCTTTTTTCATCACCACAATCTTATCTGCTTTTTGAATGGTCGAAAGTCGGTGTGCAATAACAATTGAAGTTCTATTTTGCATCATGTTTTCAAGAGCAACTTGTACTAGTTTTTCGCTTTCGGTATCCAATGCAGACGTAGCTTCATCCAAAATCATTATAGGTGGATTTTTCAAAACGGCTCTTGCAATAGATAGACGTTGCTTTTGTCCGCCAGATAATTTTCCACCAGCATCACCAATATTAGTATTGATCCCTTTGGGTAAATCTTTAACAAATTCGTAGGCGTTTGCAACTTTTAAAGCATCAATAATTTCTTCATCTGTAGCGCCAATTTTTCCTATTAGAAGATTGTTTTTGATGGTATCGTTAAATAAAATAGAATCTTGCGTTACTAATCCCATTAAATGGCGTAACGAATTCATAGTCATGTCTTTAATATCGATTCCGTCAATTTTTATGCTGCCTTCTTGAACGTCATAAAAACGAGTTAACAAGTTGGCAATGGTACTTTTTCCGCTTCCTGATTGTCCTACAAGCGCAACAGTTTTTCCTTTTGGAACTTCAATTGAAAAATTCTTTAAAACATTCTCTTCTTCATATCTAAAATTGATGTTTTCAATAGTGATATTTTTTTCAAATGATTCTTTTACAATAGCATCAGGTTTATCAGTGATTTCATTTTCAACTTCCAAAACTTCAAAAACACGTTGTGCTGCAGCCATACCACTTTTTACGGCATAGCTTGCTTTTGAAATTGATTTTGCAGGGGTTAGAATGTTGTAGGCCAAAAGCATATATACTAAAAATAATGAACCGTCTAAGGTTTTTTCTACTAAAACCAAATTACCACCATACCATAATAGAACAGCAATTGTAACTATTCCCATGAATTCACTCATTGGAGATGCAAGGTTGTTTTTATTTCCAATGCTATTGCTTAATTTTAGTAATCTACTAACAGAATCATTAAAACGATTTTTAAAACTTCTTTCTGCATTGTAACTTTTAACTACTTTTAGACCACCTAAACTTTCATCAACTAATGAAATTAAAAAACCACTTTCATATTGAAGGTTAATTGATTTAGCTTTTAAATTTTTACCTATTTTTGAAATAATATAACCTGATATAGGAATAAAAATAAAGACGAACAGTGTAAGTTTTATACTTATATTAAACATTGCAATAATTGCAAAAACTATTGTTAAAGGCTCTTTAACTACAAGTTCTAATATAGAAAAAAAAGAATTTTGAACTTCATTAATATCTCCTAACATTCTCGCCATTACATCTCCTTTTCTTTTTTCAGAATAGAATGGTATCGGAAGGTCTATGATTTTATCAAACATTTTAATTCTTAAGTCGGCTAAAACTCCATTTTTTAAATGCATTAGATGGTATGAAGCCAAATAATTAAATAAGTTTTTAAATAAGAAAGTAAAAATCACTAATGCTACAGCAAGTAATAATGCATATTGTGGTCCATTAACTTTAGTTAAATCAGAAATATAATAAAATAAAAGTTGTTTCACATACGAACCAATGTCTGCAAACCCAGTATAAATTGGATATTTTGATATTACTTTTGCTTTTTTAAATAACACTTCAAGCATTGGAAAAAGCGTTAACATTGAAATTGTACTAAACAAAGCATACAAAATATTATAAATCACGTTCCAAATAACATGAAATTTATAAGGTTTTACAAAAGGAAATATTTTTTTTAAATTATCGTCCATTAGTTCAACTGCATTGCAGTAATTATGTTTTTAATTTTTTCATCTAATTGTTTTTCAACTTCTTTAGCATTTTCAACTTTATCTAAAGGTGCATTAACGCTGAAGTAGAACTTAATTTTTGGTTCTGTTCCGCTTGGTCTTGCACAAATTTTCGAACCATCTTCTAGGTAATAAATCAACACATTCGATTTCGGAATTGAAATTGACTCAATTTCTTGTGTAAACATATTTTTAGAAGTAGAATTTTCGTAATCTTCTATACAAACAACTCGTTGACCATCAATTTCACTCATCGGATTTTCACGTAAATCAACCATCATTTGATTAATTTCTTGCATTCCTGAAATTCCTTTTTTGGTTAATGAAATCAAATGTTCTTTATAAAATCCAAAATCTACATATAAATTTAATAACTCTTTATACAACGAACTTCCGGCTGCTTTGGCCTGAGCTGCAATTTCGCAAACCAATAAACAAGCACCAACAGCATCTTTATCGCGAACTGCATCACCAACCATGTAGCCAAAACTTTCTTCGCCACCACCAATAAATTTCAACTCCGGAAAATCTTTTATGAATTTGGCAATCCATTTAAAACCAGTCAATCCAACTTTACATTTCACATTATAAGCCGATGCCAATTCCAGCATCATAGGTGTAGAGACTATTGTAGAACCAATAAATTGTTTTCCGTCAATTTTTCCAGCTCGTTTCCATTGTTCTAGTAAAAAAGCCGTCATTATTATCATGGTTTGATTGCCATTTAATAAAATCATTTTACCATCAGTATCACGAACAGCAACACCAAGTCTATCAGAATCTGGATCGGTACCAATTACAATATCACCATCAATTTTATTAGATAATGCAGTAGCCATTGCCAAAGCTTCTGGTTCTTCAGGATTTGGAGATTTCACAGTAGGAAAATCACCATCTGGCACTTCTTGCTCAGCAACAATATTCACATCAGTATAGCCAGCTTTAGCTAAAACTCCAGGAATCGCTTTTATAGAAGTTCCGTGAAGAGAAGTATAAACTATTTTTAAATCCTCTTTTGCAGCTGTTGGAGTATCAAAACTGCAATTTTCTACAGTAGATTTTGCGAAAGCTTCGTCAACAGCTACATCAATATATTCAATTAGATTTTCATTAGCTTCAAATTTTATTTCACTATAATTTAAGGCTTCAATTCCTTCAATAATTTCCTCATCTTGTGGTGGTACTAATTGTCCGCCATCTTGCCAATATACTTTGTATCCGTTATATTCTGGTGGATTGTGTGAAGCAGTCAAAACAATTCCGGCATGACATTTTAAATATTTCAATGCAAACGATAATTCCGGTGTAGGACGCATATCAGAAAATAAATAAACATGAATTCCATTAGCCGAAAAAACATCAGCAACGACTTTAGCCAAAGTGTTACTATTGTGTCGACAATCATAAGCAATAACTACTTTAAGTTGCTCGCCAGGAAACGATTTTATCATATAATCAGACAATCCTTGCGTATTTTTACCTAACGTATATTTGTTAATTCTATTGGTTCCAACGCCCATTACACCGCGCATTCCGCCAGTTCCAAATTCAAGATTTTTATAAAAACTCTCCTCCAAATCTTTAGGAGACGTTGTCATCATTAATTTAATTGCATCGTGAGTTTCCTCGTCAAATGTTGGCGTTAACCACTCATTTACTTTGTCTAAAATGGTTTGTTCTATATTCATAATTTTTTATTGCGAGGCATATAGCAATCTCGACTTTTTTTTGAAATTAACTTTAATTTTTTTCAGAAGCTATTTCCTGCTATCCATTTCAAGTTTTTTAATCAATTCCTTTTTTTGCAAAAAATGAAAAAGAGCTTCTTGGGTCGCTTTTTTTATTTAGCAAAAAATAGTCATTAATTAAAAAAGCTTTCCATTACTATCAGGGCTAAAACAAGTACTAACGATTAAAATTATTTTTTATATCCAATTTTTATTCTTTCAGTAATTACTTAGTTGCTGTCTTTTTCAACCAAATAATTCAATACATTATGTATTTCTGGAAACTGACCTTCTATTTCGTTTATTCTTTTTTGTAATTCTGTTTAGTTCAATGTAAATTGTCTTATTGTCATAAACGTCCTCATTATTGAGATATTTATTTCTATCGCTTTTCAACTTTTTAAAACGCTTTATAACATTGCAACCCCTTGTTCTGTAAAGGCAAAAGGCATATATCTAATTCCTCCATAACTTGAGGTCGCAAATTGTGACCTCAAGTTGTCGAATTCTTCTTTTGTAAGTTCAAACATAAAGTCATCAGGAAACCTTTCTATATTTCTTCTAACTGCCTGTTTTAAAACTTTTGTTTCAATTTCATAAAGTTCTGCTAAATCATAATCTAACATCATTTTTTGATTTCTAATTTCATGGTTTTTTTGTGTAATAATTTATGTTTTTTTCATGGCGTGTAGTTTGTTTTAATTTATAAATTTACTTCAGCGGCAATTTTATAACGCTCTTCATTATTTTTTGTTCTAAGTATAATTTCTCCCAAAAATCCAGCAAGAAATAATTGTGAGCCAATAATCATAGCAGTTAAAGCAATATAAAATAATGGGTTTTGAGCTACTAAAATAGTTTGTTTGTGCAACGCAAATAGTTTGAATAACTTTACACCAATGATAAAAAAGGTTGAAATAAATCCAATTAGAAACATGATTACACCAAGTAATCCGAAAAGGTGCATTGGTCTTTTTCCATAACGCGAAATAAACCAAATTGTAATTAAATCTAGAAATCCATTAATGAAACGGTTCATTCCAAATTTAGATTCGCCATATTTTCGAGCTTGATGAATAACTACTTTTTCGCCAATTTTTCCAAATCCAGCATTTTTAGCTAGAACAGGAATGTAACGGTGCATTTCACCAGAAACTTCAATGTTTTTAATAACAACATTTTTGTAAGCTTTCAATCCACAATTAAAATCATTCAAATAAACTCCAGATGTTTTTCTAGCTGCCCAATTGAATAATTTAGAAGGTAAATTCTTAGTAACTGCATTATCGTAACGTTTCTTTTTCCAACCAGAAACCAAGTCAAATTTTTCTTCAGTTATCATGGTAAACAATCCTGGAATTTCATCTGGACTGTCCTGCAAGTCGGCATCCATAGTGATAATGACATCGCCTTGTGCTTTAGCAAAACCAGCATGTAATGCCTGCGATTTTCCGAAGTTTCTCAGAAAACGAATACCTTTAACACATGGGTTTTCTCTAGAAAGATTTTCTATTGTTTGCCATGAATTATCAGTACTTCCATCATCAATAAAGATAACTTCATAAGAATAATTGTTGACTAACATAACTTTCTGAATCCACGAATGCAATTCAGGCAACGACTCTTGCTCGTTCAATAACGGAATAATTATAGATAAATTCATTAAGATTAATAACTTTGATTAGCGTCTTTTTTTAAAATTGCGCCAATAATTAACGAATAAATCAAACCAATAAAAGCATAAATTGCTATAGAAGCAGGAATAGCAATTACAGGATTAGAAAACTTTTTCATCATAGAAACTGCCATATCCAATTGTTCCGATGTCATTTGTGGATTTTTTTCCATCATCATCTTGCTCACTTTTCTATACATTTCTTCAAAATATTCTGGAAATATCATTCCGAAAACTGATGAAAATAAAGCAGAAATTAAACCAGCAATAATACATATTGTAACACCTATTCTTAAACATTCACCAAATGAAATAAAACCCGAATTTAATTTCATTTTATAATTATTACATCCCAAATAAATGAAAGTTGATGGTAATACAAAGAAATTCAGTACGTTAATAGTGATTCCGTAACCTTGATTTGTTTGTGGGTCAATGTTCATAACATAACCAATTACAAATTCTAAAATCATTATAACACCAAATAGCAAACCATAAAGTAATCCAGATTTTGCTGGTGAAGTAGTATTTTCCATCTTTATTATTGTTAAAAATTAATCCACAAATATAGTAATTCCATTATTATTGCAGAATATATAATACAATTAAAAAAAGTGGTTTAATGGTTTGATTATTAAAAAATAATTGTATTTTTGCACTCTCAAATAAAAAAATAATAATTAAAAGTTGTAGCCAGTTGATACCTTTTATAATGAAAGCTTCACAACAAACTACTCCATAACAAATAAAAAGATTTATACAATGAAACAAGGAATTCACCCAGAAAATTACAGATTAGTTGCTTTTAAAGACATGTCTAACGAAGATGTTTTTATTTCTAAATCAACAGTAGAAACTAAAGAAACCATTACACACGAAGGAGTTGAATATCCAGTTTTTAAAATGGAGATTTCTAGAACATCGCACCCATTTTATACAGGTAAATCTAAACTTATCGATACTGCAGGACGTATTGATAAATTTAAAACTAAATACGCTAAACACGCTAAATAATTTTTATTGTGTTCGAAATATCTCAAAACCATTCACGAAAGTGAGTGGTTTTTTGCATTAAATAATGTAAAAAACTTTGTAACTTTGGATACTTTTAAATATTTCAAATATTTCAAATTTTTTTAGTCTTAAATCTGAAATTTCAAATCCTAAATCTAAATGAACTACATACTTTTTGACGGACCATCACGAAACGCACTTTTGCCTTTTACTTTCACTCGACCCGTTGCCGACATCCGGATCGGAATTTTAACAATTCGCGAAAAATGGGAGCATTTTTTACAATCGACAACTACAACGTTAACCGAAGAATATCTTTTAGAAAAACATCCGATGGTTGAATTGGAACAAAACATCATGATTTGTGCTTCTTTTTGTCCATCTGAAAATCTAGTTGTTGTTATTCAAAATCTAAAACCACAGCAAGCAATTTTCCAAAATGAAGAAGTAATCGCTTTTTTTACGGAAGATTCGCAAGAAGAAGTCGATTTTGACACCTACGAAATAATTGATTTTGATGAGCACTTAATCACTGTAA
>NZ_JAYWFT010000104.1:0-10845 GCF_043778725.1 Flavobacterium sp.
GGAGAAAATTGGAAGAATACACCAGATTTAGTTAAAGATGTAATGGCAACTCCAATTTCTTTAGCCACAGGACAACAAGGAAGTGCAACACAATATACTAAATTTGCTTGGTTATTTTCTCCAATGATTTATCCAACAGATAATAAAGATAAATCTAAAATTAGTCCTATAGTTAGTAATCTAGACGGAATTAAATTTGAATTTACAAATCCGATAGAAGTACTAAAAAACGATATTAAAAAAACCGTTTTACTTCAAAGTTCGCCTTATTCTAAAGCCGTTGGAACGCCAACACAAGTAAATCTAAATATGGTTGAAGAACGACCAGACCAAAAAGAATTTTCAGGAAAAGGAGATTTACCAGTTGCCGTTTTACTAGAAGGAAAATTTCATTCTGTTTATCAAAATAGAGTATTACCTTTTAAAGATAACACCTTCGCTCCTACTGGAAAAGAAAATAAAATGATTGTAATTTCGGATGGTGATGTCATCAAAAATCAATTGGATAAAAACTTTCAACCATTAGAATTAGGATTTGACAAATGGACAAATAATCTATACGCCAATAAGGAATTCATGATGAATTGTGTGAATTATTTGCTTGACGATAACGGACTTATTAACATAAGAAGCAAAGAAGTTGACCTGCCAATTTTGGATTCTAATAAAGTGCAAGAAAATTATACCTTTTCACAAATCATAACTGTCGGAGTTCCAATTGTAATTTTATTGGTATTCGGATTAGTGTTCACTTTCCTAAGAAAAAGGAAGTATAGTAAGTAATGTTAATAAAAATCTTTTAGAAATCTATTTCTTTAAGATATATTTGTAGAATATAAACTATTTTAAAAAAACGAGAAATAGTTAGTTAAAAATCATAGAAATGAAATTTATAGTATCAAGTTCGTACTTATTAAAACAACTACAAGTTTTAGGTAGCGTTATCAACAGTAGTAATACCTTACCAATTTTAGATAACTTTTTATTTGAATTAGATAAAAAAGCGTTAACTGTTTCTTCTTCTGATTTAGAAACGACTATGTCGGCTACTTTAGAAATTGAATCAACCGATAAAGGAAGCGTTGCCGTTCCTGCAAAATTGTTGTTAGACATTCTAAAAACATTTCCAGAACAACCCTTAACATTCACAGTTGAAGAAAATAGTACTATTGAAATTAGTTCTAACTCAGGAAAATATGCTATTGCTTATGCTCCAGGTGAAGAATTTCCAAAATCAGTACAACTAGAAGATCCATCATCAACTTTAGTTCCTGCGGAAGTTTTAGCGACTGCAATTAGTAAAACTATTTTCGCTGCTGGAAACGATGATTTACGTCCAGTTATGTCTGGTGTATTCTTCCAATTTTCTCCAGAAGGTTTGATATTTGTTGCAACTGACGCTCACAAATTAGTAAAATATGCTCGTACCGATGTAAAAGCATCACAAGTAGCCGATTTTATTATGCCCAAAAAACCTTTAAATATCTTGAAAAGTATTTTAGGTTCATCTGATGCTGAAGTGAAAATTGATTATAACGACGCAAATGCAACGTTCTCATTTGAAAATTACATCCTAACTTGCAGATTAATTGACGGAAAATATCCTAATTATGAAGCGGTTATCCCAAAAGAAAATCCAAATAAATTATTGATTGATAGATCACAATTTTTTAGTTCTGTTCGTCGTGTTGCGATTTTTTCTAACAAAACTACACACCAAATTCGTTTGAAAATAGCTGGTGCAGAATTAAATATTTCTGCCGAAGATATCGATTACTCAAACAAAGCAGAAGAAAGATTGACTTGTGATTACCAAGGTGATGATATGCAAATTGGTTTTAACTCTCGCTTCTTATTGGAAATGTTGAGCAATTTACAATCGGACGAAATTCAATTGGAAATGTCAATGCCAAATAGAGCCGGAATTCTAACTCCTGTTGATGGTCTTGACGAAGGTGAAACTGTTACAATGCTTGTTATGCCTGTGATGCTTAACAACTAAAAATAAATTAACTAACCCAACCAACGAAAACCGTCATGATTTATTTCTTGACGGTTTTTAATTTGTATGAATTTATTCGTGCAGAGCCAAAATTGGAATCGTACAATGATAAGACATCTTTTCAGTAAAACTCGTTGTAAACAACCATTGAAAAAAATTTCTTTTATAAGTTAGCATAGCTAAAACATCAATATTTTGATGGTCAATAAACTCTTCTATCGTTTGATTAACTTCATCGTTCGGAATAATAAAAAATTGAACCGGTTCGTGTTTAAAATATTCTGACCAATCGTCGTAAGTAGCTTGTGTGTTATCAGTTTCTCTCGTTTGAACATAAAGACATTTTACAACAGCTCCGGCAGATTTTGCGATTTTAATTACATTTGATAATGCTTCTTTGTCTTTTTCTCGAAATCTTGTTGTGAATCCGATAGTTTCAATTTTAGTAAATTTAGCAGTTTCTGGAACGCTTAAAACTGGAACACTCAAATTTGCAATTGCTTCACCAGTATTAGTTCCGATAAACATTTCTTTCCAACCTGTTGCGCCTGAAGTTCCCATTACAACAAAGTCAATAGAATCGTTTTTAATGATTTCTTTGATATTATAAATCAAATCACCATCCATTAGCATGTGGCTCATTTTGATATGTTCAAAGCCATTTTCTTCCGCTAGTTTATGAAGCTTTGGAACTTCATCTTTAAATTTTTCGAAATTTGAAAGTTCTAAAGAATCAAAAAGTACTTTATAATTTTGAGGCGCAAATTGATTATCAACAATCGGTAATTCATAAGTGTGAAGCAAAATCAACTCACCATGAACCAATTTAGCCAAACCTAATGCGTGCACAAAAGCATTGTTGGCAATATCAGAGAAATCTGTGGGAACTAAAATCTTTTTCATCTTAAAACAAGTATTGGTTATATACTATAAAGTTACAACCAAAACAAGCTATTAAAATATGATAAACGTCATATTCACAATAATTTAACTTTAAATCACACCCATTTTCTTCATCAAAAAAGTAGCGCTTTTATTTTTACAAATTCCATCACGAAGTTTATAATCAAAATCCAACTCATTATTGACAATTTCAACTTCAAAACATTTATTAGTCAAGTCATTTGGAAATTCATTTGTAGTCAAACAAACCTCAATATCATGAGTTGCAATTGCTCCGATGGCTTTTTTAGAAATCATCTTTTTAACTACTTCAATAGTTCCGTTGCGTTTATCATCAGAATTTGTTCCTCTTAAAATTTCATCCAATAATACAAAAGCACGATTGCCTTCTAAATTATCCATTATCAATTTAAGACGTTTAATTTCTGCAAAGAAGTAAGATTCACTATCTGATAACGAATCGGATAATCGCATTGAAACCAAAATTGGCATTGGATGCACATTGGCTTTAGTAGCACAAACTGGCGTACCAATTCCAGCTAAGACCATATTGATACCTAAACTTCTCAAAAAAGTACTTTTCCCAGACATATTCGAACCTGTCAGAATCATGAATGATTGCGGTTGAAAAGTTACATCATTTCCAATTCGAGTTTTAGTATTCAATAATGGATGACTTAAATCGGTAAATGAAATTTCATATTCAGAATTGATTTCAGGAAAGACAAAATCGGAATTATTATATGAAAAATTAGCCAAACTATTCAGCATTTCGAATTCACCAATTACATCCAACCAATTTTTTAATGATGGTGCGTTATTCTTTTTCCAATTCAAAAGCGATTTTAAAGTATGCACGTGAAACAGAAATAAACCATTGAAAACAAGAGAAACAAATAAATTATTTATAGTATCCATTCTTGAAAATAATTCGGATAACTGTTTGAGTTCATTACTTGCTTTACTGTTTTCAGATTTTAATTTTTCTTTTAAATTATTTAATTTATCAGATAAAAACTCTTCATTTTCAATGCTTTCAATAAGTAATCCATACTGTTTCACAATTGCATCTATCTCTGTCGTATGATTGATTTCATTTTTGATTCTTTTGTAAAAACCTCCTATAATTCCCAAATTTATGGCAAATAAATAACCTATAATTTTAATAAATAAATCATTTGAAGTTACTAAATAAGCTAAAAATGAAACGGTTATCACAACTGGAGTTACAAAAGATAAAATAGTATCTTTCAATGTAAATTCTTCACTTTCAGAAGACTCCAATTGATTATTTTTTGATAAACCAATTTAGAATCTTTCCCAACTTTTGCAATAGCACTAAAATTTTGTCTCCAATCAATTTTATTCGATAGTTCTTTTACCGCTTCTTGATTTTTTAAAATTTCTTCATTAGAAAGTGATTTCATTAATCGACTTGCAAGTGTGATTTTTCCAATGAAAGTACTTGTCCGATTCAGATTTTGAAACAAAGAATGATTTCCAAAAATATCCAAATCATAACAATAAGGATGCGAAAAATCATTGAATTCAATTCCGTTTTCAAAAGGTAATTTATTGAAATTCAAATAGTTTAATTCATCCGTATTTATAGCAACAATAGCCTCTTTTAACTTTCTTTGGTTACTAATTTTATCATGCTTTTTCATCAAAAAAACAAAAACTACCACCAAAACAAAAACCGTTGTTAGATATAATGAATCATAAGTTTTTAGAAAATAATAACCTGATATAAAAATCAAAATTCCACAAACGAGACGAATGGTACTTAGTAAATTGTATTTTTTCTTTAACTCGTTGAGTTCTTGCTCGAAGTGTATTTTTCTGCTGCTATAAATTTCCATTACAAAAGGTTTGCAACAAATATAAGTTATAATGACACAATCGGGCGTTTCATTTTCAAAGTTTTCTTTACTTTTGCACTATGATAAATCAAGAAACTATTGTTGCACTTGCTACTCCTTCTGGTGCTGGTGCAGTTGCAATTATTAGAATGTCTGGAAAAGAATCGATTACGATTGCAAAAGAAGTCTTTGAATCTGTTTCTGGAAAAGACATTACTAAGCAAAAAACGCATACCATTCACTTAGGAACCATTGTTGATGGAGCAAAAGTGTATGATCAAGTTTTGGTTTCGATTTTCAAAAATCCTAATTCTTACACTGGAGAAGATGTGATTGAAATTTCGTGCCACGGTTCGACTTTTATCCAACAACAAATTATTCAGTTATTACTTCGAAAAGGTTGTCGAATGGCACAAGCTGGCGAATTTACGCTTCGTGCCTTCTTGAACGGAAAATTAGATTTATCACAAGCAGAAGCAGTTGCCGATTTGATTTCGTCAGATAATGAAGCTTCACATCAAATTGCGATGCAGCAAATGCGTGGTGGTTTTAGCAGTGAAATTTCGAAATTGCGTGAAGAATTATTGAATTTTGCGTCGTTAATCGAACTGGAATTAGACTTTGCCGAAGAAGATGTAGAATTTGCCGATAGAACACAATTTCATGATTTATTGAATCGAATTGAATTTGTTTTAAAACGATTAATCGATTCATTTGCAGTTGGAAACGTAATTAAAAACGGAATACCAGTTGCAATTGTAGGTGAACCAAATGTTGGAAAATCTACATTATTAAATGCATTATTAAATGAAGAACGCGCCATAGTTTCGGAAATCGCAGGAACTACTCGCGACACCATTGAAGACGAATTGGTAATTGGTGGAATTGGATTCAGATTCATTGATACAGCCGGAATACGTGAAACAATTGATGTTGTAGAAAGTATCGGAATTAAAAAAACATTTGAAAAAATAGAGCAAGCGCAAGTTGTAATCCTTTTGCTTGACGCAAAAGAGTTACAAGTTTCAGGTTTAAAGTTTCAGGTTGAAATAGAAAAAATCAAAAATAAATTTCCTCAAAAACCACTAATCGTAATTATTAATAAAGTTGATTTATTATCTATAAATGAGGTGGAAACTATTCGTCAAAAACTTGAAACTTTAAACCTGAAACTTGAAACCATTTCTGCCAAAGAAAAACTTGGAATTGACGATTTAAAAAACACCTTACTCTCTTTTGTAAACACTGGAGCACTAAGAAATAACGAAACAATTATAACAAATACAAGACACTACGATTCGTTACTAAAAGCGTTAGAAGAAATACAGAAAGTAAAATTTGGATTAAGTTCTAATCTTCCGTCTGATTTAATGGCGATTGATATTCGTCAAGCACTATACTACTTTGGCGAAATTACTGGCGAAGTTACTAATGATGAATTGTTGGGAAATATATTTGCTAATTTTTGTATTGGGAAGTAGATTGGTTTAAAACAGCTATTGAAATAAACCGACGAAAACTAATATAATATTTCTTTTAACAATAGTTTTTTTTGTTTTTCTATCGAAAATTGAGAACTATTTTCTAATGCTTCATTAGATTGAATCTTATAAAAATTTGAATTTGTACATAATTCATACACTTTACCTACAAAATCATTTAAGTTTTCTACATATGAAATTCCATTATTTATAGTTGCATATTCTGCCAAACAATCAATGTTGTCATAAACAACAGTTGGTAATCCGGCAGACAAACCTTCAAAAATTCCTCTTCCAAAAGTTTCCCAACGAGATACTGAAATATTAATATCCATATCGTTTAGTATTATTGCAATTTCATTTTGAGATAAAACACCACAAAAAGTAATGTCATTTTCTAAGTCTAAATTTTTTATTAAATCTAAACAATGGGTATATAGCTGATTATCTTGTATTGATCCAACCAAATACAAATGAGATTTTAATCCCATTTTTTTGATTTCAGAAAGTAAAATTATAGCTTCATCATTTCTTTTCTGCTTTTTTATAGCTCCAATGTAAATCAATTTATTACGTTTAGAACGCAACCTCAACTTACTATTAATGAATGCGTTTACTGCTCTTGGTATTATAATTATTTTATTTTCTGAAACTGCATAATCTTTGATTATATCCTCTTTTTCGGATTGACTTGGGGTAATAATTTTAGATATTTTAGATACAATTTTTTGCTCTGCTTCAGTATATTTTGAAGGTACAAATTCGTTTGAACGCAAGTAAGAGGAAGACATAAACATTGGAAATAAAATAATCTTATTCAATAATTCCTGTGATAAATTTTCTAAACCAAATGCCTTACTGCAATGAATAATAATCACTTTGTCATATTGCGGTATAATTTGAGATAGCATAGCACTGTTCCACTCAATATTGTCTAATCTACGAAGGAATTTATCATGATTTCGAATTTTATTTGTGTGGAAAATTACTTCTCTAACACCTTCAATAGTTCTGAAATTGTCATTATAAGTTCGAGTAAAAACCACATCTAAAATGCATTTGTCATGTAAAGCATCGATTAAATGGTTAACCATAATACTTCCACCGTCAGTATCGGTAGTTATATTAGGAAATTTACCAGTAATTATTATGACTTTTTTAATTCCAAAGGTCTTCATATTTATTAAATATTCTTTCAAAATTATACTTATCACAATAGGTTTGTCGATTTATTTCATTTATTGAAGGTAGAGAAAGTATAAGCTCAATTTGTCGTGCAAATTCAGTTTCATCCTCATCTACTAAAACGCCGTTATCAAAGTTTATAAATTCATCTAATGCACCACAATTTGTTACTACAACTCTATTTCCACAACAAATGGATTCTATTAAACTTCTTCCCATTCCTTCGGTATGCACATAGCTTCCGTTTTCTACTTTTACAACTAAATCAGTACTTGCTTGACAATAAATATTGGCTGCAGCAATAATTCTCAGCGTTTCTTCATGGGACAATCTACCTAAAAAATTAACATTCAAATTCATATTGTTTGCCGTTATTCTAGCATTATCAAGCAAGTTTCCATCGCCAACTAAAATAATTTTGTACTGTTTTGGTAAATATTGAAATGCGCTAAGCAAATAATCAACTCTCTTATAAGGAACAAAGCGACAACAACAAACAATTAGTTTATATGTTTCATTGCAATTTAATAGTTTTCTTGTTTGCAATTTTTGATTAATTGCATTTTGTATGTTAATACTATCAACACCACCTGAAATAATCTTTATAATTTCGTTTCGTACACCTAAATCAATCAATCGTTTATTAGTAAACTGACTGTTTGCAATTAAAAAATCTATACTATTGTTAATCGCATTTACCCAATACTTCTGTCGATCTGAATGAAGAGCAATCGGAATTGACAATTGAGCTTTATTTATTTCGTTTCCACCTGTTCTATATAGAAAAACGGCTTTTTTTAACAGCTTTTTTATATCAATAAAATTTTCAATCCAAAATCCACTATTGTAAAATACTGTACATTTTTCATTTTCAAATGACTTTAAAAAATCAAGTAGAACAATCTCTTTTATAATTTTGTAATCATAATTAACAACAACATCAAAGCCATTTCTCTTTGAAATAATTATAAGATCATTTCCTTTTGAAAAATGTTGAACAAAATAGTGCGCATGAATTTCCATTCCTCCTATTTCTGGAGGTAATTTATCTGCAAATAATATAATCTTCATAATTGAAATTCTTTTAAAGCCCAACTTACACCATTATCTTTTACTGATTTTGTCACAAAAGTGGCTACTTGTTTTAATTGGTCTGGTGCTGTTTCCATGGCGATTGACTTTCCACAAACTTTAAACATTTCAATATCATTGAAACCATCTCCAAAGGCAATGCTTTTTTGAATTGGAATACCAAAGTAATTACAAACCTTTTCTATAGCTTTAGCTTTTGAAACATCTATACTATGTATATCACAACTCTTTCCTTTTTCCCAAATATGATAAACAAATGATGGAAAACTGGCTTTCAATTCATCTACAAAATCGTAACATTCTTTTAGCTCAATTCCATAAATTTTCTCATTAGATTCTTCTTGGCTAAGAATGTCATTCTTAGTATAAAGTTTATACTGAACTTGTTTATAATCAAGAGCTTTTTTTATTTGAATGAAATCTTTACTTTCAATAGGTTTATCAACAATAACTTCATTTCCACATTGAACATAAGCACCATTTAAAGCAATGACAAAATCAAATTTCACTTGATTTATTAGTTCTTTTAGCATTGTTAAATTTCGCATAGTTGCAATGCCAATATTATTTCCGTTTTTCTGTAATGCTACTAAATCCTCAGCCAAAGTGGAAACCATTATATTACTAGGTTTCTCTATCAATGTATTACCAACATCAAAAACATATATATTTTGTGGATTATTATTCATTAATCAAAGACTTTAACAGCACATTTTCAATTCCATTTTTTGCACTCCATTCTATAAGTTCCCATAATAAATTGCCTACACCAAATGATTTGTTAGTATTTTTTTCAATAGTATCTACTGAAATATTTTGATATTCCTCAATAGTTATAGTGTTTTTAAGTGTTTTCATAGTATCAAAGTCACTACTATTAAAAGCTAAATGCATTGGATGAAATAGAAAAACTACTGTGCCTTTATTTGGCAGTTTATCGAGAATAGTTTTTAAACATAAATTATGTTTTTGCAATAAGAAACCTCCATCTTCCATAAACAATGGAATTGACAACAAGCCTACTCTATTGATAAATGGTTGAACGTATTGCAAATCAGTGCAGATATTGGAAGAATATTTATATCCGACTGACTTATAATGTTCGTTTATTTCATTTACATCAAAATATTTATGACTTCTAAAACCTATTTTCTCAGTTTTGAGTTGACTGCAATAATCAAAAACCTCTTCATAAGTAGTGCCATGAGAACTATTCAAACAAAAATTGGGATGGATTTCCAGTTCAATATTGTTGTTATTTATAGACTTATCAAGTAACCATTTCGAATTATGGGTTGAAAATATCGTAAGAGGAATATTTCGTTTTAGTATTGGATCTAGCGCATAGATTAATACCGCATCGCTTGCCCAATCTATATCAATTGTAAAAGCAAATTTTAATTTGTTCATAATTGTAATAACGGTGTAAAATCATTTATATATAAATCACAAATCGCCTTCATTTGATCTTGTCTCTCTTCAGAATGATTATCATTTAATCCTACAACATATAAACCTGCTTGTTTTGCGCTTACACAATGAGACAATGAATCATCTATCAATGTAATATCTTTTATTGTACATTCATAATTTGATGCAATATCATAATAAAAATTAGTTGTTGCTCTATTTCTAAATTTGTCTTGCAAGACTTTTGAAATACTTGCAATTTCATAATGTTTTAAATACTGGCTTATTAAATTTGGTTCTTCTCTAGAAATAATAATAATATTATTTTTTAAAATAATCTGTTGTGTGACGAACTCAATAAAACCTTTTTTTGGAGCAATAGTTTTGTAAACTTCCAATGCTAATTCGTTTAGTTTTTCAAAAACAAATTGGCTTTCTTCTTTAATTATATGTGTGGTTTTTATTGCATCAATCCATTCAAAAAAAGGAAGAGAATTTGTATTTAATCTTATACTTTCTGAAACATCTAGATTATAGAGATTGCAGTAATTAAGGTACACATTAGACCAAGCGGTAGTGGAATCTAAAATAGTACCATCAAAATCTAATAAAATTAGTTTATCAAACTTATGTATCATCAATTTAATGTGGAATATAAGAGTGATACAAATTAAATAAATCAAGATCAACTTTATTTTGTTCTAAAAGTTGTTCCATTGATTTATAATTCAATAGATTTTCAGTTCTTGGTGTAGTTGTCCAAGTAGTTTCAGGAAGCCTGTATTGCGCAATTCCTGTTGCCAAAATATTAAAAAGCGATTGATCCATTTCGGTAGTGTCTTTAAAATGAACATCTACATCAAAACCTTTTAATTCGGCTTGAATATCCATTTTAACACTATTAAAAACG
>NZ_JAYWFT010000105.1:0-30861 GCF_043778725.1 Flavobacterium sp.
ACTTGGTTCCAATTCAATTTCAGAATAGCTTGATATTGTAGGTTTAAGTGCTTCTTTATTTACTTCAAATTGTGATGTTGGTTTAATATAAGGTTCTTCAAAAACTTTGCCCAATTCATCTTTAGATTCTTCAATAGCATATTCTTCAAGATTGTAAGCATTGTCAGTATCAGAAATAGGCGTTTTCATTTTGGCAATATCATCACTTATTTCTTTATGCTTTTTCTCAAAAAAAGATTTGATGCTGTCTGGAGAAATTTTGATTTTAAATAATAAATAGATGATTAATCCAAAAACCAACACCAACAATGTACCTACTTTTCCAATGTAATCTTGAAAAAACAAATTCATTTCATAGCCAATAGTACCACCAAGTTCAGGAATAGAATTAGCAAAAAAACCGAATAAAATAGAAAGTATAATGATAACAAATAAATCCCAAAACCATGTTGATTTTAATTTTTTTAGAGGTAAATCTAAAACTAGGAAAGCACCAGTTATAAAAAATAATTTTACAAATAAGAAAGAAGCTGCGCCAAACCCTCTGTAGATAAAAAAGTTGGCTAAATAAGCTCCAACTTTACCCAGCCAATTGTTAGCTTGCTTGGTTCTATCCGATAAAGCCGTTACCACACTTTGGTCTTCTTGACCGTGCATAAAGAACGAGATGAAAGCTACTAACAATCCCACTGACAAAAGTACCAAAAGGCAACCCAAAACTACTTTGTATTGCCTTTTCATTTTCCAAGGAAGTTTTTCTCCTGGTTCAGCTGTTTTTGTATTTTCTTTTTTTACCTGTTTTGCCATTCGAAATTAAATAGATGCTCTAAAAGTAGAAATTTATATTAGAAACGTTTATATTTTTGGTATGTATATCAAACATCCTATTGCAATGGCTGTCATTGCTGCAAAAAATACTGCTCCAGCAGCAATATCCTTAATAAAACCAATGCGTTCATGAAACTCTGGATGAATAAAATCGGCTACTTTTTCTACTGCGGTATTCAAGCCTTCAACTCCCAAAACTAACCCAATAGCAAGCGTTTGAATCATCCATTCTTCTCTAGAAATATTGTAGTAAAAACCAGCAATTATCATTAAGATTCCAATAGAAGTTTGAACCATTACACTGTGTTCAGTAGTAATAAGTTTTATAGCACCTTTCAATGCAAATCCCATACTTTTAAACCTTCCAGAAAAAAATGTTTTATCTCTTTGAAATTCTTCCATGTACTTAAAGTGCGTTTAAAGCTGCGTCATAATTAGGCTCATCTGCAATTTCTGAAACTTGTTCTGCATATTTTACCGTTCCGTTTTCATCCAAAACTACTACAACTCTAGAATGTAATCCAGACAATGGTCCGTCGGTCATTTCTAATCCATAATCTTTTCCAAAACTACCTGAGTTAAAATCTGATAAATTAACCACATTTTCAATACCTTCTGCGCCACAAAAGCGTTTTTGAGCAAACGGTAAATCTCTAGAAATACATAAAACTTTTGTGTTTTCTAATTTACTTGCACTTTCGTTAAAATGTCTTACAGATGCGGCACATGTTCCTGTATCAACACTTGGAAAAATATTTAATACCAATTTACTTCCTGCAAAGTCAGCTAAAGTTGCTACAGATAAATCAGTTTTTATTAATTGAAATTGTGGTGCTATTGAACCTACTTTTGGTAATTCACCATTGGTGTTTATCGGATTTCCTCCTAATGTAATTGATGCCATTTTTGATATGATTTTAAGATTTCAAAAGTAGTGAAAATAATTAGGAATTAAGAATATGGAATTGGGAATTTTTGGCATATAAAATAAATTAAAAAAATAGGGAATTTTTATTTGATTAAAACATTGTTTTATCGTAATATTGCAATAAAATAATTATACAAAATATGGGCGCATCCAAATCTGATTCTTTTTCTGTAGAACACAACGAAATAGCGAGCTTGTTTAAAGCTTTGTCACATCCAGCAAGGATAGCAATTGTAGATTATTTATTGTCGGTTGATAGTTGTATTTGTGGTGACATTGTAAACGAATTACCATTGGCACAACCCACAATTTCGCAACATCTAAAAGAATTAAAAAACGCCAACATCATTAAAGGAACCATCGAAGGAACAGCCATTTGTTATTGTCTAAATCCAGATACGATGGCGAAAATTGAAAAATATTTTGGTGGAATTATACATCAACTTAAAAATAAATGTTGTTAGAAAAGAAGATACTAAGTTGTTAAGAAACTAAGAGCCTCAGAATCTCAGAACCTAAAAAAATAAAAAAAATGAAATTATCAGAAATTAAATCAGCATTAAAAAATCTATCGCAAATTGCTTTTCAATTACCCAACGGCGATTTGGTTCCCAATCATTTTCACGTGACCGAAGTTGGTAAAATAACTAAAAATTTTATCGATTGTGGTGGCGTTGTCCGTAATGAGGAAGTTGCAAATTTTCAACTTTGGGAAGCCAACGATTATGATCACCGATTGCATCCAGAAAAATTGGTTTATATTATTGAATTGTCTCAAGATAAACTACAAATTCCCGATCTAGAAATTGAAGTAGAATATCAAATGAAAGAAACAATCGGAAAATTTAGTCTTGATTTTGACGGAATAAATTTTCAATTAAAATCTAAATTAACCGATTGTTTGGCCAAAGATAATTGCGGCATTCCACCAGAAAAAATGAAAGTAAAAATAGGCGATTGGAAGCCAAAAGCGAATTCTTGCGAACCAAATTCGGGTTGTTGTTAATCATGGGAAATTCTAAAAAAGAACATTGGGAAAAAGTTTTTGCAACCAAGCAAGAAATTGAAGTGAGTTGGTACCAACACAAACCTGAAACATCACTTAATTTTTTTAAAGAAAATAACATTTCTAAAAACGCCAAAATTATTGACATTGGCGGTGGCGATAGTTATTTAATTGATAGTTTGTTAGAATTAGGATATGTCAATTTATTCCTTTTGGATATTTCAGCAAATGCAATTGAACGAATTAAAAATCGATTAGGAGAAAAGTCTAAAAATGTAACTTTTATAGTTTCAGATATTTTAGATTTTAAGCCAGAAATTACGTTTGATGTTTGGCACGATAGAGCAAGTTTTCATTTCTTAACTTCCGATAATGATATTGTTATTTATAAAAATTTAATTGTAAATGCTATTGCTACAAGTGGTTTTTTATTTATAGGAACATTTTCAGAAAACGGACCATTAAAATGCAGCGGATTGGAAATTACCCAATATTCTGAAGCTAAATTTGAAACTATTTTTGGAAGCGAATTTGATAAAATAAATTGCTTTTTAGAAAATCACAACACACCTTTTGATACCATTCAGAATTTTATTTTTTGTACCTACAAAAAGAAATAATATGTTTTTAGAACTACAAAATACCATTCAATTAATTGCTAAAATTTCGGTTTCTGAAGACAGAAAAGAAGTTTTACTACCCTTAATCGATTATATTCAAAAGAAAGTTTTAGATAATCACCAAGTTAGGTTAAATTTCATTTGCACACACAATTCGCGAAGAAGTCATTTGTCTCAAATTTGGGCTCAAACAATGGCTTTTCATTTCAATATTAAAAATGTTTTCTGTTATTCTGGCGGAACAGAAGCAACGGCTGTGTTTCCAAAAGTAGTTGAAACATTGGAAAATCAAGGGTTTAAGATTCAGAAATTGAGCTCAGAAATTAATCCAATTTACGCTATAAAATTTGATGAAAATCAGCTGGCACTAATTGGTTTTTCCAAAACTTATTTTGATGATTTTAATCCGAAAAGTAATTTTGGTGCCATTATGACTTGCAATAATGCCGATGAAGGTTGTCCGATGGTTTTTGGTGCTGAAGCGAGATTTCCAATAAAATATGACGACCCAAAAGCTTTTGATGGAACTGATTTAATGAACCAAAAATACGCCGAAAGAAGTTTGCAAATTGCTTCTGAAATGTATTTTGTGTTTTCTAAAATTAAATAATAAAGTATGATGAATAAAGATTTTTTTATAAAATACAAAAAGCCTATTTTTATTACTTCTTCGGTGATTATTCTGCAACTTATTTGGGGTTTTGATCCAAAATTTTGTTTAATAAATTTAATTTGGTTGTTGGTTTAGGCTGTTATGTTTACATCCTTTCAATACCTAATTTAAAGTCTTTTATCACAGTTATTGATCTTTTTGTAGAAGTTCCAACTCTAATTAAATTGATAAATATTGCTTTTTTGGTTACGAAAAATTCGTAGAACTAATTTGTGTAATCACCTTTAAAACAGGTAAATATCCAACTCTTGTCAATATTATAATTTTTCCTGTTAGATTAAACATTCAATTGATTAATTCCTTTATAGTTCTAGAGCAATTTCTAAATGCAGTTTTGCTTTTTCTTGGTAATGTATTTTTAGTTCGCAGCAATTGGAAAAATTATAAAACCCTTTTTAAAGAATAAAAAAATGCTCTCAATTACAAGAGCAATTTTTCATTTTACTTTTAAGAGATCAATAATACTAACTTGTTTGAAACCTAAAATATCATTTTCATCGTTGGTGTCAATTTTTTCAATTCTAACATTTAGAATATAGTTTTCATTGGAATACAGTATTCCTTTTCCGCCTGATATTTCCGTTTTAGTAAATCCGAGTTCTTTTATTTCTCTATCAAAAAACTGTTGGTTTACACCATTGAGTATATAAATTAATTCTTTTTTATTGGTTATTTTCAATGCAATATTTTTAAATTTATTTTCGTAAATAGTAGTATTCATACCGCCACCATTATCATATTCCCATTTTTGATTTACTCCATTTAAAAATAAATTAATTTCGTTGGGAGTTTCCATATCCAGGATAGCGATAAAATCTTTCAAAGTTAATTCTCTAATCTTAGTTTTAGAATATTTAGCAATAGAAGCATCAGTTCTTAAAATCTCTAAAATTGATGGATAACGACTTGAATATACAATTGGAATTTCCTGATATTGAGAAAATCTAGAAAATTCACTGGCAGAAATGTCTTGTTTGGTAGTTTGTTCTTTTCCGTCTTTGGTTGTAAATTTTATAGTAACATTACTAAAATCGGCTTTTCTTGTGGCATAAGAACTTCCGTCAACTATTATTCCGGTTGTATAAATACCATTTTTTTCTATTTCATTACTTGTACGTTCAATTTCATCATATATCAAATAAATTGAAAATCCGAAGAAGAAAAGCACCACAAATACTATTAAAACACAGCCCAGATTATCATGACTTTTATCAATCGTTTTATTGGCTGTATAAACAGGCACAAGATTAAATAAGGCCAAAGCAAACAAAAAGGTTGTAATTATTCCTCCAATTAAAACTACTGTAGTTGAATATTCATGAAAAAAATCTAACGGAATTCCTCTGTAGAAAAACCAAAACGAAAGCCCAAAAAGCACCGAAAAAATAATCTTCTTTTGCATAAATTAAATTTTAATAAAGCAAATAAAAGAAAAAAATGCTCTCCAATTAAGAAAAGCATTTAGTTTTTTAAGTAGTAAAAGACAGAAACTATTTATCAATAGCACCCAAAACGCGTTTCATAAAATCGTTTAACGCTTCTTTTTTATCTTTTCCATCTTTAATCATTTTGTGCACTTCGAGTGCGCCATACATATTAGAAATCAACTCACCAATAACTTCCAATTCTTCGTCTTTCAAGGAAGAAAGTTCGCAAAGGTTTTCAAGAACTTCAATAGTTTCTACCAAATAATCTTGATCGTTTTCTTCTATAAATTGGTTCAAATGTTTTATAACTGGTAATTTCATATTAAACTACTTCGTTAACTAATTCGGTTAAAATTTCAACTTTGGTAGTTTGACTTTGGTTTACAAATACACCATTTTTAAAAGTTGCAAAAGTTGGCAAGTTATCAACTTTGGCCATTTTTCTAGACTCCGGAAATTTCTCAGCATCAACAATTAAAAAATGAGCTCCTTCGTTTTGTGAAGCCAACATTTTGAATTTAGGTTTCATGATTCTGCAATTTCCGCACCAAGATGCAGCATATTGAACCACAACTACATCATTTGAAGCCACAATTTCGGCTAAATTATCTTGTTCTATTTCTGAAAACATTTTTTGTAATTTTTTAATTAGAAAATTAGATAATGTGCAGATAAATTGACTAATTGACACATTATCTAATTGACATATTATTAATGAGAAGCTAAATAGGCAGCTGTAGAATTTCTGTCAGCACTCATGGCGTCTTTACCTTCTTCCCAGTTTGCAGGACAAACTTCACCTTTAGTTTGAACATGTGTGTAAGCATCAATTAAACGTAAATATTCGTTTACATTTCTACCCAATGGCATATCGTTTACACTTTCGTGGAAAATTTTTCCGTCTTCATCAATTAAATAAGTCGCTCTAAAAGTTACATTTGAACCTTCAAGAATTTCATCATTTAAGTCTTCATTATAAACCCACTCGGCATCAAGAATTTCCAACGCTGATGCTAAATTTCTAGTTGTATCTGCCAATAATGGATACGTTACACCTTCAATTCCTCCGTTATCTTTTGCTGTATTTAACCAAGCAAAGTGAACTTCGTTAGTGTCGCATGAAGCACCAATAACTGTAGTATTTCTTTTTTCAAATTCTTGTAATGCAGCCTGAAAAGCGTGCAACTCTGTTGGACAAACAAAAGTAAAATCTTTAGGATACCAAAATAAAATTACTTTTTTCTTGTTGTCTAGCGCTTCATCAAGAATATTGATTCTTAAATTATCTCCCATAAAAGAGATAGCATCTACTGTAATGTTTGGGAATTTTTTTCCTACTAATGACATAATGTATATGGTTTAAATGTTATTTTAAATTCGGTGCAAAAGTAATTACAATACCTAACTTTTAAAATAGTTTTTGATTATATTTTATTATATAATGATAATTTTAATTTATAACATAGCTTAGTTAAAAACTTTGTGATTTTTGGTGTTTTAGGAATTTGAAATTATCCTAACATTTATATTTAAATAATTTTTTCTATAAAAATATTTCAGAATCTACTATAGTTTTTATCTATTAAAAATTAATTCAGGTAAGGATTTTATTTGGTAAATTTGCTTTCAAGAACAATATAAAATCAACAATACTATGGAAAATAACCCGAACGACAACAAAGGATCTTACAATGTAAATGGTGAAGGCAAATGTCCTTTTGGTGGCGATAGCGCAGCTGGAGGACCAATTAATATGGAAAATGCTAAAATCAAACAGATGAACAGCAAAGGACCAATTAATAGAGATTGGTGGCCAAATCAATTGCGTTTAAATATTCTTCGTCAGCATTCATCATTATCAAATCCGATGAATAAAGATTTTAATTATGCAGCAGCATTTAAATCGTTGGATTTAGCAGAATTAAAAAAGGATATTAATGATGTTATTACTACATCACAAGATTGGTGGCCAGCAGATTATGGAACTTACTCTGGATTTTTTATACGTATGGCTTGGCACAGCGCAGGAACTTATCGTACAGCTGATGGAAGAGGTGGATCTGGAGCTGGAAGTCAGCGTTTTGCACCATTAAACAGTTGGCCTGATAATGCTAATCTTGATAAAGCACGATTATTACTTTGGACAATAAAACAAAAATATGGCAAGAAAATTTCTTGGGCAGATTTAATGATTTTAGCTGGAAATTGCGCTTTAGAAGTTGCCGGATTTAAAACATTTGGTTTTGCTGGAGGAAGAGTTGATACTTGGGAACCACAAGAAGATATTTATTGGGGTTCAGAAAGAGAATGGCTTGCAGATAACAGATATTCTGGCGAAAGAGATTTAGAATATCCATTGGCAGCAGTACAAATGGGGTTAATTTATGTAAATCCAGAAGGACCAAACGGAAATCCTGATCCATTAAAATCGGCTCACGATATTAGAGAAACATTTGCAAGGATGGCAATGAATGATGAAGAAACTGTTGCGCTAATTGCTGGTGGACACACTTTAGGAAAGACACATGGTGCAGCCGATCCAAGTAAATATATCGAATTAGAACCAGCAGCTGCAGGAATTGAATTGCAAAGCTTAGGTTGGAAAAATAATTATGGAACAGGTCATGGAGGCGATACAATTACCAGCGGATTAGAAGGTGCATGGACTACAACTCCAAGTAAATGGAGCCATAATTATTTTGAAAATTTATTCGGATTTGAATGGGAATTAACTAAAAGTCCGGCTGGAGCACACCAATGGAAACCTAAAGATAATGGTGGCGCAGGAACGGTTCCAGATGCTCATGATGCCTCAAGAACACATCAGCCGTTTATGCTAACAACAGATATAGCCTTGCGAGTTGATCCAGCATACGAAAAAATATCAAGACATTTCCTTGCAAATCCAGATGAATTTAATGATGCATTTGCAAGAGCTTGGTTCAAGTTAACCCACAGAGATATGGGACCAAAATCATTATATTTAGGAGCAGAAGTTCCAGCAGAAGATTTGCTTTGGCAAGATCCAATTCCACAAGTAAACTATCAGATAATTAATGAAGATGATATCAATAGTTTAAAAGCTGCCATTGATGCGTCAGGATTGTCTATATCCGAATTGGTTTCTACAGCTTGGGCATCAGCATCAACTTTTAGAGGTTCAGACAAACGTGGTGGTGCAAATGGTGGTCGCCTAAGATTGTTACCACAAAGAGATTGGAAAGTTAATAATCCGACACAATTGTCTAAAGTGTTGTCTGTTTTTGAAAAAATTCAAAACGACTTTAATCAATCACAATTAGGTAATAAACAAGTTTCTATTGCAGACTTAATTATTTTAGCTGGTTCTGTAGGAATTGAAAAAGCAGCTAAAAATGGTGGATACGATGTAAAAGTTCCTTTTACTCCTGGAAGAGCTGATGCTTCTCAAGAACAAACAGACGTTGATTCTTTTAATGTTTTAGAACCTCAAACTGATGGTTTCAGAAATTATTCTAAAACTGAGTTTACAGTTTCGGCAGAAGAGTTGTTAATAGACAAAGCACAATTATTAAATCTTACAGCGCCAGAAATGGCCTTGTTAGTTGCCGGAATGAGAGTTTTAAACACCAATTTTGATCAATCTAAAACTGGAGTTTTCACTCACCAACCAGAAACTTTGACCAACGATTTCTTTGTAAATTTACTCGATCTAGGAACAACATGGAAATCCGTTACCGAATCTAGCGAAACTTTTATAGGAAGTGATAGAAAAACTGGCGATATCAAATGGATTGGAACTCGTGTTGACTTAATTTTTGGTTCAAATACCGAGTTAAGAGCAATTGCAGAAGTGTATGCAAGTAATGATGCAAAAGAGCAATTCGTTCACGATTTTATTTATGCATGGAATAAAGTTATGAATGCAGACCGATTTGATTTGGTTTAAATTGCTTAAAATAATTATACAAAACGAAAGGTAGTCTGTAATGGATTGCCTTTTTTTATTGACCTAAAGTTGTTATTAAATTATTAATTATTTTATTCACTAAGTTTTATATATTTGTTTTCACCAAAAGTTAGCAAAGCGTTAATTTTAAATTATACTATTATCAAACCAAACTATATGAATTTTTCTAATTTATTTCGAAAAAAATCAACTAAAGTAATCATTCAAGAAGGAGGCGATGGCGAACATTCTGGATTAAATAAAGTGTTAACAGTTAAAGATTTAACTTTTTTCGGAATAGCTGCAATTATTGGTGGCGGAACATTTAGTGCCATAGGAAACGCTTGTTTTTCTGGTGGACCAGCAGTTGTTATTTTATACATTATGTGTGCCATAGCATGCGGATTTACAGCAATGTGCTATGCCGAATTCGCTTCACGTGTACCAGTTTCTGGAAGTGCATACACCTATGCCTACGTATCTTTTGGAGAAATTTTCGCTTGGATTATCGGTTGGGCATTGATTATGGAATATTCTATAGGTAACATTTATATCGCATTTTCTTGGAGTGGCTATTTCACCAATTTATTAGAAACTTTTCATATTCATTTGCCCGAATGGCTGACTATAAATTACAAATCGGCAGTTGATGCTGTAGTAGCAAATAAAGGCACTGAAGGATTGATGGCTTGGAAAAACGCACCAGTTATTGGAGGATTAAAAATTATTTTCGATTTGCCTGCTGTGGTCATCAATTTATTAATTACGTATTTGGTTTATAGAGGAACAAAAGAATCTAAAAACTTTAGTAATATAATGGTTTACATTAAGTTGGCTATTATTGCTTTAGTAATTATTGTCGGAGCTTTTTATATAGATATTGACAATTGGACACCATTTATGCCAAATGGTTTTAGTGGAGTTATGGGCGGAGTTTCAGCTGTTTTCTTTGCTTATATTGGTTTCGATGCCGTATCGACTTTGGCAGAAGAAAGTAAAAATCCCCAACGCGATTTACCTAAAGGAATGATTTATTCGTTGGTAATTTGCACCGTAGTTTTTATAGTTTTAGCCTTGGTTATTACCGGAATGGTTTCTTATGAATTACTTGGTGTAAGCGATCCATTAGCAGAAATTTTTGCTTTAAAAGGTGTAAAATGGATGTTATTTATTGTATCAATTGCTGCTGTGGTTGCCATGACAAGTGTATTATTGGTGTTCCAAATGGGACAACCTAGAATTTGGATGACAATGTCTCGTGATGGATTGATGCCAAAGAAATTCTCTGAAATTCATCCTAAATATAAAACGCCAGGATTTGCTACTATTGTAACAGGTTTGGTTGTGGGAATTCCGATATTCTTTACTGATGAAAATTTTGTATTAGACTTCACCAGTATCGGAACTTTATTTGCGTTTGTATTGGTTTGTGGTGGTGTTTTAATGCTTTCTCCACAAAGTGAAGCCGAACTTGCCGAACGCGCTACCAAAGGAAAATTCAGAATTCCGTATGTAAATTCGAAATTTATTTTTCCTGCGATAATATTTATATCATTACTAATTGCGATCATAAAATTTAATAAAGAAACTGTAGACTTTGTTACAAACCAAAAACAAGTTTATAATCCGTCAAAAATTTTAGAAAATATTAGTGTAAATGAGAAGAAAAAAGTTTTTACTTTTTTAAAACTAAATGAAATTGAAGATTCAAATAAAATTATAGATTTTTTAAATTTAAAACTTAAAAATGATAAAATAGAATATAAAAAACTAATTGATAGTTTGCCAATAATTGAAGACCATAAGTATAATTCAGGAGTTAAATTGTTCTTTACAAATTTACCTTTTTGGATGTTTTTTGTAGTTTGCCTAGTAATGACTTTTTTATCGTTCACCAAAAACTTATCGTTAATTCCTTTATTAGGATTGGTTTCTTGCTGTTATTTACTTACTGGAATGGCGGTTTCCAACTGGATGTGGTTCGGAGTTTGGCTAGTGATCGGATTAATATTTTACTTTATTTATGGGTATAAAAATAGTAAGTTGAATTTGAAAGCGTAACAGGTTTCAGTTTTAAATAAAAAAAATCCGTTTGAGAAATTTCTCAAACGGATTTCAAATATAAAAATATTTTAAATCTAGCTTATCACATTCTCCAAAACACCCAACTCAACCATACAACCTTTCATCATTTGATATGTGCGTTCAATATCATTATCCAAACCAATAGAAAAACGAATCAAGCCATCAGTCAAGCCCATTTCCAGTTGTTCTTCCAAAGGAATTTCACTAGATGTAGAAGTTCCAGGCGCTGAAAATAACGTTTTGTAAAATCCTAAACTCACTGCCAAGTAACCTAAATTTATTTCTTGCATTAATTCCATCAACTCGTTGGCTTTTTCAATCGATCCCACATCAACCGTCATCATTCCACCAAAACCGTATTCCTTATTAATCATTCCGGCATACAATTCATGACTCGGATGACTCGCCAAACCAGGATAAACCACTTTCAATCCGTCATTTTCAAATTTCTGAGCTAAATACATTGCATTGTAACTGTGTTGTTTCATTCTAATGTGCAAAGTTCGTAGGTTTTTCATAACACTTGCACTGCGTAAACTATCCATCGTTGGGCCAAGTAACATACTTGCGCCACTGTTCACATCTTTCAAGCTATTGATAAATTCTCTCGATGCACAAGTTACGCCACCAACCGTATCACTACTTCCGTTAATGTATTTCGTCAGACTGTGAAGTACAATATCGGCACCCAATTTTATCGGAGCAACACTCAAAGGCGAAAACGTATTGTCAACTACCAATTTCAAATTATGTTTCTTTGCAATCCTTGCCAAACCAGTAATATCAGCCACTTCCAATAAAGGATTACTCACCGTTTCACAATAAATAACTTTCGTTTTATCAGTAATTGCAGCTTCCACAACGTCCAGTTTTGTGATGTCAACAAACGATGTTTTAATACCAAATCTCGGTGTGAAATTCTTCAAAAAAGCATACGTTCCGCCATAAATCGTCCTACTCGAAACAATGTGATCGCCATTACTACACAATTGCAATAGAGTAGGAGTAATTGCGCCCATTCCAGATGCCGAAACATTCGCAGTTTCCGTACCTTCCATCGCAGCCAACGCCTGATCTAAATATAAATTACTCGGCGACGAATGTCTAGAATATAAATAACAACCTTCGGCATTGCCCTCAAACGTGTCAAACATCGTTTTAGCCGAAAGAAAAGTATAAGTAGAACTATCTGAAATGGATGGATTTACACCACCAAATTCGCCAAAATATTGTAAATCTTGAATTTTATCCGCAGGATTAAAGTTTTTCATTTTAAGTTTTTTTAGGAGCTTTTTCCAGCTATCCGTTGCAATCTTTTTTCAATTGCCTTGGGTTTGAACCCAAGGCAATTAAAAAAAGGATTTTCACTTCTATCTGGGCTAGGGTTTTACGTTAATTAATAACAATCATCAAAAAAACAAATTCTAAGAACTAAAAACAATATATAATTTAAAATATAGAATAAAAAACTATTAAATGTTTAATATAAAGAAAATATAACTATTTTTGAAATAAATTATTTAGTTTAATAGATTTTTAATTAAATCTACATTCTGTCTCACTGAGCGCAGTCGAAGTGCCTTAACTAATAAACAAAAAAATATGGACGCAATAGATAAAAAATTACTTGAATTACTCCAAACGGATTCTAAAAAAACAACCAAAGAGTTGTCTTTAAAACTAAATTTATCAGTCACAGCAGTTTACGAACGCATAAAAAAATTAGAACGCGAAGGAATTGTAGATAAATATGTTGCGCTTTTAAACAGGAACAAAATCAATAAAGGATTTGTAGTTTTCTGTCATTTAAAGTTGTTGCAACACACTAAGGAATTCATCAATCAATTTGAGAAAGAGGTTATAAAACTTGACGAAGTTCTAGAATGTTTTCACGTTAGTGGCGATTATGATTACATCTTGAAAATTTGCCTAAAAGATATGGATGAATACCGTGAATTCTTAGTTACAAAACTAACAACGCTGCAACACATTGGCAGCACTCACAGCACTTTTATGATTGGTGAAGTTAAAAATACAACAGCTTTTAAGATTTAATTTTTATGGACTTTTACTAAATAATTTTTAGTGATTTTAGTGTGAATTTATTGTTTCAATACTAGATTTTTTTTCATCTATATCTAAAGAGTATCGAAACTTTTGTTTGCAAATTATTTACTATTTCTTGGTTCTATTCTAAAAGAATAGCCTTCCATTCCGAAAGCTTTTTTTCAAATGTTTTACTTGCATTTGCCGGACTTGTAGATGGTAATATTGTAGTTTGATACTGTTTTTCAAGGACTACATATTTTTTAAAGAAACTAGACGCTTTTTGTCCGTTAAAGAAAATGTGATTGATTTTGGAATGATTTTTTAGAAAATCTTCGAAATCATTGGCGACCTCATTTTTTATAGCGCTATCAAGGCTTCCTTTTCTTTCACAGACTTGCAAAACATCCCACAAAGCAATCTTGTTTTGTAATAATAATATTTTTTTATTTTCATAATCATCTGAAAATGGTGTTTCAAAAATAGTGAACAATAACTTCCAGAAATTGTTGCGCACATGTCCATAATATTGATTTAACAAAATAGATTGTTCGCCAGGTATAGTACCTAAAATTAAAATAGTTGCTTCCTTATTTGATATCGGTTCAAATGAATATTTTATCATTAGTAAGTAATTTTTTTTCAGATAGTGAACGTTACAAATGTAGGAATTAGGATTAGCAAAATGGCTTTTAAACAATTAAAATAAGTATTTTGTTAACTTTATAAAAGATCCTTACTATTTGATTTTACTGGGATTTTAAAAATAGTTTAAAAATAATTGTTAATTCTGGAACGACTGTTTCAAAATGTTTTTTATCTTTGCCCCATAATTTATAAATGCAATGGCACGTACTGTCGAATTTAACGAATGTGAAATCATAGAAAAAGCAATGAACGTCTTTTGGGAAAAAGGCTATCAGGCAACTTCTATGCAAGATCTAGTTGATGCCATGCAAATTAATAGAAGTAGTTTGTACAATACCATTGGTGATAAACATCAATTATTTATGAAATGCATCAGCAGTTATTTCGATAACGCAATGCTAGAAATAAAAGAAAAAGTTGCTAAACAAACCTCTTCTAAACAAGCACTTATCAATATCATAAACGATAAGGCTACTTGGATTGTAGATTGCGAAAAAGGTTGTTTAGGAATAAAAACCGTTTTTGAAATTGCGCCCGAAGACAATGAAGTGAGAAGAGTCATGAGCCAAAACAATGAAATCTTTCTTCAATTCTTGGCAGGTGTTGTTCAAAAAGCCATTGATGATAAAGAATTGGATGGCTCTGAAGATGCAACACTTATGGCAGAATACATCATGACATCGTTTACTGGTTGGAAACAATCTTATATATTAGATAGAAATCCAATTCGGATTAAAAAAATGGCAGATTACCTTATTAAACAAATTACACGTTAGCTTTTTTTTAAAATTAATTCTGGAACGTTTATTTCAGAATGAACTATAAAAATAATTACCTATTTTATTCATAATCACATTGTTATCTGAAACGATTGTTTCAGAATTAAATATATAATAATCACACAAAAATTCAATAAAACACGCATAATTCTGGAATGATTGTTTCAGAATAATAACCAAAACTTAACATTAATTTAAATCCATTCCTAACATGAAAACAATTTTCTCTTTAAGCATAATCGCTTTACTTTTAGTAAGTTGTGCTAATAAAAACGAAGGTGCGCCTGCCAATGCACCTGCAACATTACCAGTTTTAAACATCGCTTACCAATCGGCGGTAACCGAAACAGAATTTCCAGTAGCCATTCAAGGTAAAAATGATGTAGAAATTCGTCCGCAAGTAAACGGAACTTTAGACAAGATTTATGTCGATGAAGGTGCTTATGTAAACCAAGGTCAGCCTTTATTCAAAATCAACGACAATCCTTACCGTCAACAATTGAACAACGCTACCGCTAGTTTGAACGCTGCCGAAGCATCACTAATCAATGCCCAACTTGAAGTAGAAAAGCTAACACCTTTGGTACTGAACAAAGTAGTTTCTGACTATCAATTGAAAACTGCTAAAGCCAATTTTAGTATTGCTAAAGCCAATGTTGCTCAAAATAGAGCAACAGTAGAAGCAGCACAAATCAATGTAAACTACACTCTAATAAAAGCGCCAGTAAGCGGTTACATTGGAAGATTACCAAAAAAACAAGGAAGTTTAATAAGTCAAAACGATCCAGAAGCGTTGACAAGACTTTCAGATACTAAAGAAATCTATGCTTACTTCTCTTTAGGTGAAAACGATTTTATCAACTTCAAATCCAATTATCAAGGAGCAACAATCAACGATAAGTTAAAGAACTTGCCTCCAGTTTCATTAGTTTTATCAGATAATTCAATCTATTCACAAACAGGAAAAGTTGATATGGTAGACGGTCAATTTGACAAAACTACTGGAGCAATTACCTTGAGAGCGAAGTTTCCAAATGCTAACGGATTGTTACGATCGGGAAATACAGGCAAGGTTAAAATTAGTATTCAGCACGATAATTCTATTGTAATTCCGCAAGAAGCAACTATAGAAATTCAAGACAAGTTGTATGTAGTTCTTGTAGATAAAAAGAACAACATTGCAAGACAACCCATTCAAGTTTCAGGAAAAAGCGGCACCAATTATTTAGTAAAAGAAGGTATCAAAACAGGTGACCGAATTGTACTAAAAGGTTTTGAAAACCTACCTGATGGCGCAACTATAATTCCAGATACTACTAAGAAAGTAGTAGCCAAATTATAATTCAATAACTAACAAACAATCAATATGTTACAAAAATTTATTGACAGGCCAGTTCTGTCAACAGTCATCGCTATACTTATAGTTATCCTAGGAGTTATAGGTTTAACATCACTTCCTTTACAACAATTTCCAGATATTGCGCCACCAGCAGTTCAAGTGGTGGCACTTTATCCAGGCGCTAATGCAGAAACCGTTTTACGTTCGGTAGCACCATCATTAGAAGAAGCAATTAATGGTGTAGAAAACATGAGTTACATGAGTTCTACTGCCAGTAACGACGGTTCTTTGGTGATTACAGTCAACTTTAAATTGGGTACCAATCCTGATCAAGCTGCGGTTAATGTTCAGAATAGAGTTTCTCAAGCCACAAGTCAATTACCACAAGAAGTTGTTCAAGCCGGAATTTCTACTACGAAACAGCAAAATAGTTTGCTGATGGTAGTCGATTTATTATCGGAAAACGAAAAGCAATACGATCAAACGTTTCTTGCTAATTATGCTCAAATCAATTTAATTCCCGATTTGAAAAGAATTCCCGGAGTTGGTCAAGCTTTAATTTTTGGAGGAAGTAAAGATTATTCACTTCGTGTGTGGTTGAATCCTGCAAAAATGGCAAGTTACAACTTAACTCCAAAAGAAGTTATGGGTGCCATACAAGATAAAAACTTAGAAGCTGCGCCCGGAAGATTTGGTGAAAGTAGCAACGAAGCGTTTGAATATGTACTAAAATATAAAGGAAAATTAAACAAACCAGAAGAATATGAAAACATTGTAATTCATTCCAATTCGGATGGTTCTGTGTTGCGATTAAAAGATGTTGCTCGAATCGAATTGGGTTCATACAGGTATTCTAGTAGCACAAGAATTGATGGAAAAGCAGGTTTGAATATTGCAATATATCAGTTACCAGGTTCCAATTCTAGTGATGTTCAAATTGCAATTAAAGAAATGATGAACAAAGCATCGAAAGATTTTCCAAAAGATGTAAAACATTTAATTCTTTACAATACCAAAGATTCATTAGACTTGTCTATTGCGCAAGTAAAATCTACGTTGATTGAAGCTTTTATCTTGGTATTTATTGTAGTTTTCCTATTCCTTCAAGATTTTAGAGCGACATTAATTCCGGCCATTGCGGTTCCAGTTTCTATTTTAGGAACGTTCTTTTTCATGCAAGTATTTGGATTTTCTATTAATCTTCTAACATTATTCGCATTAGTGCTTGCTATCGGAATTGTAGTCGATGATGCCATTGTCGTCGTCGAGGCAGTTCATGAGAAAATGCATAGTAAAAAGTTGTCTGCCAAAGCGGCTACAACATCTGCCATGAGCGAAATTACTGGCGCGATTATCTCGATAACTTTAGTAATGTCGGCAGTATTTCTTCCAGTTGGATTTATGGAAGGTTCGACAGGTGTTTTTTATAGACAATTTGCTTTTACATTAGCAATTGCTATCGTAATTTCTGCTGTAAATGCCTTAACATTGAGTCCAGCATTGGCGGCTTTATTCTTAAAAGATGTACCGCATGATGCTCATGGAGAACCAGAAAAACCGAAGAATTTTAAAGAAAAATTCTTTGTTGGTTTCAACACAGGATTTGATAAATTAACGACTAAATATGTAAAAAGTCTTCAGTTTTTAATCAAAAATAAATGGGTAAGTCTTGGTGGACTGGCAGTAGTAGTTTTAGCGACTTTTTATTTGGTGAAAACCACACCAACAGGTTTTATTCCATCAGAAGATCAAGGTTTTATTGCAATCTCAATGTCGATGCCAGCAGGAGCATCTTTAGAACGAACTAAAACTGCAATGACCGAAGTTGAAAAAACATTAGGCACATTGCCTTCGCAAAAAACATTGAATGTACTTTCAGGATTTAATTTGCTTACACAATCAAGCAGTCCATCGGCTGGAGTAATCTTTATATTGCTAAAACCTGCCAAAGAACGTGGTGAATTGAAAGATATCAATGACATTATGAACGATGTGAGAGGAAGATTGGGTAACATTAAAGGCGCTAATTTCTTCGTGTTCACTTTTCCAACCGTTCCCGGATTTAATAATGTTGATGGTTTGGATATTGTTCTAAAAGATAAAACAGGAGGAAGCATTAGCAAGTTTAGTGGTATCAGCACACAATTTATTGGAGAATTGATGAAACGTCCCGAAATTGCTGTAGCTTTTACAAGTTTCAAGGCCGATTATCCACAGTTGGAAATGGAAGTTGATGATGTAAAAGCCGAACAATTGGGCGTAAATGTTAGGGATATTCTTCAAACAATGCAAGCGTATTTTGGTAGTTCTCAAGCATCAGATTTTAACCGATTTGGAAAGTATTACAGAGTTGTGGTTCAGGCCGAAGCCGATGCAAGAAACAAACCCGAATCACTGAATGGTGTGTTTGTAAAAAACCGTCAAGGCGAAATGGTTCCAGTATCAACTTTGGTAAAATTAAAACCCATTTTAGGATCAGAAACCGCTTCGAGATACAACCTTTTTAACTCGATTAGTGTCAATGCTATTGCCAAACCCGGATTTAGTTCTGGTGCTGCAATTAAAGCCGTGCAAGAAGTTGCCGAAACGCAATTACCAAAAGGATATACCATAGAATTTTCTGGTTTAACTAAAGAAGAAATTACTTCCTCGGGACAATCAGCAGTAATCTTCGGATTGAGTTTGTTGTTTGTATTCTTCTTATTAGCAGCACAATATGAAAGTTATATTCTTCCGGCAGCGGTGATATTATCGATTCCAACAGGAATATTCGGAGTATTTGTTGCCATTGGTTTGGCAGGAATTGAAAACAATATTTATGTACAAGTTGCTTTAATTATGCTCATCGGATTACTCGCCAAAAATGCTATTCTTATTGTAGAATATGCCATTCAGAGACGACGTGCTGGTAAATCTCTTTTAGCATCAGCATTAGAAGCTGCAAAGTTGCGTTTGCGACCAATTATAATGACTTCATTTGCCTTTGTTGTTGGATTAATTCCGATGATGCGTGCTACTGGTCCATCGGCTTTAGGAAACCATTCTATTAGTATTGGTGCGGCAGGCGGAATGATTTCTGGAGTTCTTTTGGGAATATTTATCATTCCGGTATTGTTTATTGTATTCCAATATTTACAAGAAAAAGTAACTGGAAAACCGTTGGCAGTTTTGAATAACGAAAAGCATTCTAAAGAGTAACTTAGAAATAAAGCTAGAACTCTGTCAGGGTTCAAAATCCCGACAGAGTAATTAAAAATTAAAATCATCAAAAATGAAATACACTAATAAATACATAAAGAAGCCAATTGCTTTTCTCTTACTGATAACAGGATTTACAGTATTTTCTCAACAGAATTCTAAAATAGAACTTCCAGAAAGTTTCAGAAATTCAGTTGCAAAAGATACAATGAATATAGCCGATATCAAATGGAAATCGTTTTTCTCAGAAGCTGATTTGGTTGAATTAATTGACATTGCTTTGGCAAAAAATAACGATTTGCAAATTGCTGAAAAGAACATCACGATAGCCAATTTGCAATACAAACAAGCCAAATGGGGAAATGTTCCGCAAATAAATGCTTATGCAAATGCGACTACAACAAGACTTTCTGAAAATAGCCTTAACGGATTAAGTACGAGTCAGTTTCTCGGAAAAAACCACCTTGAAGATTTTTCTGCAGGATTAAACTTTTCTTGGGAAGCTGATATTTGGGGTAAAATTAAGAACCAAAAGAAAAGTGCTTTAGCTGCTTACATGCAAACTACTGAAGCGAAAAAAGCATTGCAAACTTCTGTTGTTGCTACTGTTTCTAACGGATTTTATGATTTGCTGATGCTGGATGCTCAACTAGAAATTGCTAAGAAAACATTGGTTTTAAACGACAGCACGTTGTTTGTAGTAAATCTTCAATACGATGCTGGACAAGTAAATTTATTGGCGAAGCAACAAACCGAAGCACAACGATTAATTGCGGCACAACTTATTCCGGAATTAGAGAAGAATATTCAAATTCAGGAAAACGCTTTGAGTGTTTTAACTGGAACTTTTCCCGAAGTGCAAAAGCGTCAAAGTTTGCTTAACAATTTGGTGGTGAAAGACAATCTTTCTGCTGGAATTCCGTCGCAATTACTTAGTAAACGTCCAGATGTAAAAAGTGCTGAATTAGAATTAAAAATCGCCAATGCACAAGTCGGAATTGCCAAAGCGAGTTTGTATCCATCGTTAAATATTACGGCTGTAACTGGCGTGAATTCGTTTGAATTTAACAATTGGTTCAATATTCCAGCATCCTTATTTGGGTCGGTTACAGGAGGATTGGTTGCGCCACTTTTAAACAGTAAAAAACTAAAAACTCGTTATGAAATTGCGAAAATAGGAAGAGATCAATCGGTTTTACGCTTCAAGCAAACGGTGCTAGTTGCTGTTGGAGAAGTTTCCAATGCATTGGTAAAAATCGATAAGCAAGAGAAAGAATTTACCATTGCAAACCAGCGTGTTGAAACTTTGAAAAAATCCATTGTAAACGCCAACATGCTTTTCAAAAACGGTATGGCAACATATCTAGAAGTAATAATTGCACAAAGTTATCTTTTACAAGCCGAGTTGGAATTGGCGTCTATAAAAAAAGATCGACTAATTGCTAATGTAGAATTGTACCGCGCTTTAGGTGGCGGATGGGAGTGATTTATAAATAAAATTAAACACATAGAAATATAGAAAAGCCTATCATAAATTTTAAAATCTATGTTTCTATGTGTCATAAAAAAACCAAGTAATTAAATAAAAATAAAAATGAAAAATGAAAACTGTCCTAACAACTTTTCCTTTTTTGGAAAAAGAAAATGTACTACCAATGACCTTTTTAAAAATGAAGTTTCAGAAGAGGCTCAAAAAGAAATAATTTCAAATCAAGAAATGGAAGTTGATTTAAAATACAAATTAAATTTTCAATTAATTGATATTGATAAAGTCTTTGCAAATTGATGTTATAAAACTAAAAACTCACAAAAAATGATTACCTTTTTACTTTATCCTATATCCTTAATTCCGTTACGGATTTTATATCTTTTTTCAGATTTGTGTGCTTACATGTTGTATCATGTTTTTAAATACAGACGCATTGTTGTGAAAGAAAACATTGCTAAATCTTTTAGTTATCTTAATGAAAATGAAAGAATTAAAATTGAAAAACAATTTTACAATAACTTCTGCGATAATTTTATAGAAACTTTAAAATTATTGTCAATGTCTGAAAAAAACTTGCAATCGCATATTACAGCCGATTATTCTGAACTAGAAAAAATACTTTCAGAAAATCAAAATTGTCATATTTATCTAGGTCATCAATTCAATTGGGAATGGGCAAATGCACACATTGGATCAACTTTTAAAAACTCTAATATAGCCGTTGCTTATAAGCCATTGAGCAGTAAGTCTTTCAATGATTTTATGCTTAAAATTAGAAGTCGTTTTGGTTCTAAAATGGTTTCGTCTAAGAACATGAAAAAAGAAATGGAAGTCTTTTCCAACCAACAACATGTTTTAATATTAGTTGCCGATCAAAATCCGAATGTGCCTAAAAGAAGTTTTTGGACGTCTTTTTTATCACAGCCTACAGCTTTCATTAGCGGTTCAGAATTGTACACAGCTTCGCACAAAACGCCAACTCTTTTTGCCAAAATCATCAGAGAAAAAAGAGGACATTATAAATTTGTTTTGACTCCAATATTTGATTTTTCTGAGGAATATAATATTGGTAGCATAACCAATATTTTTACTAAAAAACTAGAGAATGCCATTAAAAGTAATCCAGAAAATTATTTATGGAGTCACAAGCGTTGGAAGCACATTTACAAAAAAGAGTACAATAAACGATGGATTGACAATTCGATGGAGTTGCAGTTATAAAGACAATTTTTAACTAGTATAACCTTATTGTTCTGTTAAAGTTAGTGCTTTTAAAATTGCAATTCGTAGTAATGATTTAATTTTACATAAAGATTCAAAATACAAAATGTCAAAAAATATTCCTATCTCAATATTAGAATTGGCTATCATTTCTAAAGGAAGTGATGCTAGTGAAACGCTCCAAAAAACTAAAGAAATTGCCAAAGCAGCAGACGATTTGGGTTACAATCGCTTCTGGCTTGCCGAACATCACAATATGGCGCATGTTGCTAGTACAGCAACGGTAGTTTTAATAGGATTTATTGCTAGTCAGACCAAAAATATACGTGTTGGTTCGGGTGGAATTATGTTACCCAATCATTCGCCATTAATAATCGCAGAACAATTTGGTACACTAGAAACACTTTATCCCAATCGAATTGATTTAGGTTTAGGAAGAGCGCCAGGAACTGATGGATTAACAGCACAAGCCATTAGAAAAGATTTTTATGAAGAATCGCAACAGTTTCCTAAAAATGTTTCGGCACTTCAAACCTATTTTTCTGAAGAAAATAGTACAGCGGCAGTTAGAGCTTTTCCTGCAGAAGGATTAAAGGTGCCGATTTGGATTTTAGGTTCAAGTATGGATAGTGCTGCGTTGGCTGCAGCTTATGGTTTGCCTTATGCTTTTGCAGGACATTTTGCACCTAAAGTAATGGTGGAAGCTTTTGAATTTTACAGAGAGAATTTTGAACCTTCAGAATATCTTTCAGAACCCAAAACTATGGCTTGCGTCAATCTTATTGCTGCCGATACTAATCAAGAAGCTGAAGTTTTATCTACGAGTTTGTATCGAATGTTTTTGAATTTGATCCAGAATAATAGACAGCCTTTGCAACCTCCAGTTGCCACTTTAGATGGTCTTATGAATGAAGCTGAACGTTTTCATGTCAATCAAATGACAGCTTGTTCGTTTATTGGTAATAAAGAACTTTTGGTAAATAAACTTGAAAAATTCATTAGTTTTACTAAAATTGATGAATTAATGATTACAAGCCCAATTTACAATCATGTTGATAAATTGAAAAGTTTAAAGATTGGAATGGAAATAATCACAGAAATTAATAGAAGATAATTTCATTATTAAATCATTTAAAATTTTAATTAATAGCGATTTAGAGTAATAAAAAAAAGGGTAATTCTTAGCAAGAATTACCCTTTATTAATGTTTTTTTTAAAACTATTTACATTCGTCTAGTGCTTGAGCAAAAGACAAAATGCTTTCTAGATTATTTTTAAATTCTTTTTTCTCTACACGATCAAGAAGTGGTTGACAACCTTCAGCAAGTTCTGCAAATCGTTTTTTGGGACCTAACATCCAAGATGCAGATGCGTTAGATTTACCTTCAGATTCGTTGCTGGCTTTTATAATAATTTCTCCATTAAAATATTGATAAACAGCCATTTTTTTACCTGTATACATTTCTTTAACAAATTTTTTGCTTGCTCCAGAAAGAGTAACACCACCATTTTCTGTTGATACTTTAAAAGCTACCGTTGCAAATTCCTCTCCATTACTCAAAATTAATTTATTAACTTCATTTGCTTTGAAACTTCTTTCAGAGAATTTTCCTTGAAAATCTTTAACAGTAACCATTACTGCATCGCTTAAATTTAATCCTCTACTTTTGGGCATATAACCTGTAACGGTATCTTTTTTAATCGTCAATATATATGCTAAAGTATAGTTTGGATCTGTTTCAATACTATAAGGAGCAGATTGTGAGTAGGAAGTATTAGAATTATAAACCTGTTGTTGAGGCACAGCTTCTTCAAAGATAAAGTTTTTGGTATCTACAGGAAAATGTCTCGTTTTTATTTTATTAATGTTTAATAAAGCTAAATTATTATCATTTTCTTTAACCATAGTTTTTCCATCACCAGGATCGTAATCATTAGTGATTAAAATGTTAGCCCATTCATTAGATTTTGCAGGTTGATCTAAATAATAATATATTTTGGCTAAATTATAGTAAGCACTGTAACGTATTTTTCTATCTGCTTTAGAATCGGTTGTGTATTTATTAGGCAAAGATTTGAAATAATTGATTGGTTCTTCTAATTCTTTTTCAAAAGTATCAAATGGCTCAGCAAAGTTCATTTTATCAAAAACAGTTTTTGCTTGTAAATAAGCATTATTTTCTGCTGCTTGCTCTGGATGTTTCTTGTTGGCTAATATCCAAAATTGATCTTTACCAGATTTTACTGGATATCCAAATTCATTATTCAATTCGTTGTTAAGTCTGTTAACTACTTCATTTAAGTAATTGTTGATGATAGAACTTTGAAGCGAATACTGGCTGTTTTGTGCTTGCGAATACACTTCAGTTTCGGTTCCCTTAATTGTATTAGAACCAATAAAACTTATGATTTTATTAATTTTCCCATCACCACTTACCACTTTCGCATTTCCTTGTTGGCTGTAAGAAACCATAGGAGTATAGTAATATTTCGTTGTACTAATACCGTTTCTATCTTTGCTATTAACCGTTCTAGTAACCACCTCTTTTTTAGTTACAACTGGGTTTTGCAACATAACTTCAACATTCATGTAGCCATTTTTCTCTCTCTTTTCTAAACCTGATATAGTTACTTGATTTTCAATAAAATACTTTGATTTATTGTATAAAAGTGAACGATCAAAGGAAATTAAAAACGAATAGTTTCTGTTTTTATTTTCTAAAATTGGCTTTGTAGGAAGTTGTACATAAGAGTAATTTACTTCAAGTGGGTCTAAGTCAGTAGATTGAGAATAGAAGCTCCAAGACGCAAGCATTAAAAGTGCTAAAAAAACTTTTTTCATAATAATTAAAAATTTGTACAAATATATAAATTCTTAATTAACTACATGTTAAAGAAAGATTTACTTACTAAATTTTGTTTTCATTTTAAAAATAAGTTTAAAATAAAAGACATAAAAAAAGCTCAGATTTGTATCAGAGCTTTTGTTTTCTGTGACCTCGACTGGAGCACAACTTATGTATCTGCATACAATGTAAAAATATAAAATCCTTTTATTTATAGTGCTTAACAATTTTTTTAGTTCATCCAAGTTTATTGAAATTCGGTTAAATTCGCATTTCGTTGACTAAATGTTGACTAATTAAGTATATTTGTTTTGATTAAACAAGTATCAAAATATAATGTCTAAGATAAAATATTTACTTCAAAGTAAAAGCGAAGGCTGTCAACAGGAGGGAAAGGCCTTTTTAAATACGATGTGCTCCTGCCTATAAAGCAATTTAAAATCGTTGCTTTTCCTGATAAGTGAGAAATACAAAGGGTGGCTAAATAAAACGACCGAGTTAAACGGATTTGGTTTTAAAATATAAGTAAATAATTGGCTTGAAAATTCGTGTTATGAAAACGGAACTGATTTAGCAGATGTTTATTTTGTTTCATTAAATCTCGAATCTTAAAATTAATTGAAACATTTAAAAATTCAACCATTATTTAATAATTTCTTTTTCAATAAACAATTGCAATTCAATTGCAATTGTCTAAATAAATCATTGCAATTCCATTGCAATGCTACACAATCCCTGTAAAATAAGGGTATACTAATATCTAACAACCATTGCAATACCATTACAACCATTGCAATACTATTGCAACCATTGCAATTATTGTCAATATTTTCAGTTAGTTAAAATTTAAAACTCACACTTGCAAGAATATATCTATTAATCAAGTTATGAGAAGAAACTGTTTTGGAAAAATCTGTAATAAATGTTGTCTCAAAAGTTTTATTGTTAGTTAAATTCCTTCCTACTATAGAGTAATCTATTTTTTTGTTTTTTGATGTAAAAGTTATTTCGGTATCAATAAAAGTATAGCTGTTTTTAATAGATAAATCTGGAATTATGCAGTGCAAAGTGAATGATGCTTTTACATTATCATCCAATTTATATACACTTTTAAAACTTTCTTTAAAGCTGTTGAAACTATTTTTATCTGTTTCTGTTAAATAGGTCGAATTATTATAGGTAAGAATATTTTCTAAAAATACTTTTTTCATAAGTTTTTTTCTTGCAATTAATTCAAAATATAAATTTCTGCTTTCAACATCCCTAACTTCTGAATTATTGATTATATCTTTATCAAATGATAAACTAAAATTTGTATCCATATGAAAAGTAGTTTTAATAAAATCTAAATATTTTTCACCTGAAAAATTAAGTGATAAATCTTGATTCCCAATATTAGCAAGAAATTTGCTAGTTATTGAACTGTATGTATTTATTAGAGTATTTGAAAAGTAGTTATTTTCTTTTTTGTTGTAAAAAAAAGCAACTGAAAAATTATTCAAATTAATAAAATCATTATAACTATAGTTAATAGAAAAGCTGTGAGTTTTAACAAAATCTAATGTAACTTCATTGTTTTGAAAGTTTCTATAACCATTTAAAACTATTCCTTCAAATAAATTATCTTCATCGGGTAGAATTTTATTGTAGGTATAGCTAGTTAGTATGTTTGATTTATTAGAAAACTTATATAAAACCTTTATTAATGGAGTAAGAACTAAGTTATTACTATTGGTATTTTTATTTCTGATTTTATCATCCAATTGTAAATTGAAATATTGAGAACCTAACCCAAATTTAAAACTAATTTTTTCCATTGAATAAACCAAAGTAGATTCGGCAAAAGGAAAATAATATTTGTAATTAGTATTGTTTTTAAAGTCTGAATTATTGACAATAACACCATTTTCATTTACATAAGTTAAATCTGAATTATAATTATTATTAATAGAAGAATATCCTAATTTTAGATTATATTTCAATTTATTTATTTTACCTATTAGTTCTACTTTAAAATATAAATTTGATTTATCAAACCTGCTTCTTTGTAAATTTGATATTATGTTTTCTGCAGGATCAATAGAAATACCCGGAGTCAAATTGTAATTTTGCGGGGCTTGACTTTTTGAAAATAAAACAGAAGATATTAATGCTTTACTATCATCAATTTTTTTTGTTAGATTAAAGCTGTGTTTGGTAAAAAAAGAGTTAGTTGAAACTTGATTGTTTTGAAGTATATTATTATTTATGGAATTGCTACTATATTCAATATTTTGAATATTTATTTTTCCAACATATTCCCAGTTAAGATTTTTGTTTTTGTTACTTAATAATTGAAATCCTCCATTAAAGATTTTCGGAGACTTTGTTAAACTTTCACTTGTTGTATATGAAAAAGACTCATTATTTGCCAAAAAATCTGTTGAACTATTATTTTGTCTAATTAATTTATCATTATAAAATGAAAAATTTGATTTCAATATTAGTTTTTTATTGATTTTAAATAAAGTGTTTATGCTTGAAAAAAAGTTGTTATTTATTCTGTGAAATTTATTATCAAGATTTGAAAAGAAACTTCCTTGTTTAATAAGTTCTTTTGCTAATAAGTCACTTTCATTAATAGATTCTACTAATAAAATTTCAGATTGAAAATCATACGGAGAATTGTTAATTCCAATGTTGTTATAACTAGAAATTCCAAAAGCTTTAGTTTTATTATTTATTAATAGTCCCGTAACCTTAGTTTCGTATCGATTCTCAATACCGTAACCAATTGTCGAATTGCCCGAGTAATCAGTCTTTCCTTTTTTTAACTTTAAATTTAAAGCCACATCATCACTCTGTTTAATACCTTTTAACAATGAGTTTTCATTGTAATCTTCTATGACTTCAACTTTGTCTAATATTTCTACATTTATATTCTTTGAACCAATCGAATATTGATAATCAAATAAATCATCACCATCCAATAACAATTTTTTTATACTTTTTCCTCTGAATTTAATCTCACCATTATCTTCAACTTTTACTCCGGGCAGTTTTTTTAGCAAATCCTCAACTACTCTTTCTGTTCCATCTTTATATTTATTTGGGTCAAAAACAATGGTATCTTTTTTTACACTTGCGTGCTTTAATTTATCTCTAATTAAAACTTCTTTCAATAATGTTGTCTTTGGTGATAGTTCAAAATCTAATGATGTGATTTTTTTTTCTTTACCAATGTAAATGATTTTTTGAGATGATTCATAATTAAATGAATTAGCTTCAACAACAATACTATCAACATCAACATTAAAAAAAAGGGAATAGTTCCCTTCTTCATTGGTATTAGTATATTGAATAATTAAATCTGAATTGATTTTTTTTATTAAAACATTAGCATAAGGAACTGGTTGATTGTTTTCAGTTACTTTACCCGTTATTGTTTGTTGTGAGAAGGAAACTAATATGTGAAATAAAAAAAAAGTTACAATATAAATTTTAAATCTCATTCTTTAGTAAAAGATTCAATATATCTATTTGGAACACTAATTGACAAACCATCTTCTAAAGTATGATTAGAAACTTTTTCAAAATATTTTTTATAAAAAGAAATAAAATCTGTCCATTTTTTATTGTCTATATTTATGAAAGGATTTACAATATCACCTTCGTCATATAAAAGTTCAGTTGCGACAATTGATACAGCTCCGTCCGTAGATTGAACTTCCAATATTAAACCTGGTAAACCATCAAATTTAAAGGGTCCATTAGATATTGGAATATCTTTTAAAAAATAAGCTTTATATTCTCTACCCCTAAAACTTCCAACAGCTTCTTGACAAATATATGATAATACATATTTAGTATTTTTAGTTATTGTCCAGTTGATTTTATAATTATCGTCTTTAATTATTTGTTTCATACCATAACTTCTGTCTTGAAGAATAGTTTTATTTTTTAAATCTTTATAATATGTAAATTTATATTTATAATCAATTGTTGAAATAGTTCCTAAATTTACCATATCCACAATAGTATCTAGTGGGGTTTCAGTATATAAACTTTCCTTATTATTTGTTACTAATTCACCTTTATCGTATAGAATACAACCATTTTCATCTTTATCATCTAAGGTTAGTGATTTGTAGGTTACGACTATTTTATCGTTTTGTGAAAAACAAATTTTTGTTAAAAATAACAATAAAAACATTAAGCAATTTTTCATTTTTTAATATGTTAATATCCTTTCTTATTTCTAAATAGAAAGAAGAAAGGATTAATTTATAATTTTTCTATGGTGCTAAAAGAACTTTTAAAGCTGCATTAGCTGCAGTTTGAGCTTTGCTACAGGCAGCTCCCAAATCAATAACAGCATCTCCTGTACTATCAACACAAGCTCTAATAGAAGCAGTCTGTCCTGTTTCTGGATCACTAGCACCTCGTCTACAACATACTTGTGTAACGGCATCAGAACTCTTAGCATTTTCTTCTTCCATAGCAATTGTATTTGCCATTGAAATTCCATTAAACGCTACAAGCGCTAATGCTGTAAAAAATAATAATTAATGGTTAATAAATGATTTGTTTTTTTAATCTTACTCGTTAATTTTTTTAGCCATGTGCACTTGGCTTTTGTTAAACGATATAAGAATAGTTTTATTATATCAAATATATATAAAACATTATTTAAACATATTAATTTAATAGTAATTTTTTTGAACTAAGTACAATACAATCTTTAGGAAATCAAGAAAAAGAAGTGAAACATTATTTTCACAACAATTTGAACAGTTCAGAATTAGAAACAATTATGCTAAAACTTATGAAGGTTTAAAATTAGCAAAAATATAGCATTATCATTGGTTCAATATATTAATATATTCATTTTTGATAGATCCCCAATAATAAAATCAAACAATTTGATTATACACAACGAATTAATATTATGTCAAAATTAAGAGATTCAAATAAAATTTTAATAGAAAAAAGTACCTAATTTAAATTTCAACTGTATGTAACAATGGAGATTATTTTGATGAAATTAAAAAGGTTTTAATCTTCATTTTCGCAATTTTTGTTGACTAAAACCTTTGTTAAGTGCCTAAAATAGGCTTATTTTGTGACCTCGACTGGATTCAAACCAGTAACCTCTTGAGCCGTAATCAAGTGCGCTATTCAGTTGCGCCACGAGGCCTTTTTTGTGGGTGCAAATATAAGTATTACTATTGATTTTGCAAGAAAAAACTAAAATATTTTAATTAATTTTTTTAATTATTTAAAGATCTTTTAGTTACATAATAACGATAACCAATTAATGCCATTTGTAATTTTGATGCTTTTGAAATATCCAGTCGTTGCTTGGTTAAACTTGGTAAAATGAGTTTGTTTATTTTTGCTAAAATTTTATACATAGTATTATTATTTTTGCAAAAGTAAAAAAGACCGCTCAATTAGAGTGGTCTTTCATGTTTAATTGTATAATATTTTAACTTTTGAAGTTTAATTTCTATTTTTTGTTTCATTTTTTTCTCTTATAACTTCCAATTTTTCTTGATAAACTTCCATTTCTTTTTCGAATACTTCCATCTTTTTTTCAAAAACTTCCATTTCCTTTTCAAATGGTTTCATTTGTTCATCAATGTTAGCCATTTTTTCTGCGTAAGCTTCCATTTCTGGTTCAATTTCTTTCATTTTTACTTCAAATTCATTCATTTTTTTCTCAAATTTGTCCCATTCTTTTTTGTTTGTTATTGGTGAGCCACTTGGAGCTGTTGGTGCTTTAGGCATATTAGGTAACGATGCAATATTTACATTGATT
>NZ_JAYWFT010000106.1:0-4308 GCF_043778725.1 Flavobacterium sp.
TGTGTTTCATGTTTAAAAATAAGAAATCTCTATTTTTCTTACAACAATTTCGGTATATTTGTTTGTTGGATGGTGAAGTTTTTTCACAGTCTGACGTTACCTGCAATTTTATGAAACACGTTTATCTTACATATTTAACCTTTCTTTTTTTTCTTTTTGGATGTAAAAAACAAGAAGAGAAACCAAATATTGTCGACGAACCTAAAATTGTAAAAATACCAAACTGTTTAGACGAAAAATACTTAGCAAATCCGCCCAAAACTGACACAATGTGTATCAAAGATATTGAGAAAGCTAACCGTGACGTTGAAAAATATTCTAAACTGTATGTAAAAACTATTTGCTTTGGCTGTGATGATAAACCATTCGAAACTGAATTGGAAGAAGTATTAAAGGCAAAAAAAATTAAACAAGTAATACAAGATATTGGATGTGTAGTTTATGAAGGACAAACACAAGGATGTTATAGAGCAACTATAGAATCTGAGATGAAGAAAATGTATGGTGAAAACTATTTTGCGGAATTGGAAAAAGAAGCTGAAAAAAAATTTATTAAAAACATTAACGACAACGATAAAATAGTTAGTGTTTATGATTTAGAAGATAACGAAAAACCGAAAATAAAAACTCCAAATATCTACATTGAAAGCGATTACTACACAACTGTAGCAGTGGATTTTCCAGTTAAATTACAACCTTATCAAAATCTATTTGTCGATATAACTTTTATAGTTGAAAAAAATGGAACTATTAGCAATCTGAGTGTTAGTAATTGGGTAAGCGGCGGATTGGACAAAAAGTATAAAAAAGAACTAATATCAAAAGCTTTAGAGAAATTAAAAATGGAATATAACAATTGGAATCCAGGGAAATATAAGGGAAACATAGCGAGAACTGAAAATACGTTAAGAGTAGGTTTTGAAAATAAAAACTGCAGGTAACAGCCGTTTAGTCTTAATACGCTTGTGAAGTATATATTTTATTGGTACTCACAAAAAATAAAATCCCTTTAGTACAACATAAGTACAACAAATCAAAAACTTTTAACTGAACTATAAATACCCAATCGATTAAGCTGCGCTTGGCGGTTCATCAATTGATATTCTGCGAGCTTGCCGCAGTAATAGTTATGGGTTGCTTTTGCATACCCATTGATCAAAATCAAATCATTCAAACATTCGCCACCTGGTAATATTACATATCCCAATTGCCTGTTCCAGTAGTCATAATAGTTCTCCTGTTCTGTAATAATCGTTACAGCCGTTTTAGGCGGTGCAACCGACAAAACGAAGTGCAAGGATTGCAAACCAAATTGCAGCAGTAATTCGGCAGGTAAACTGCTTTTCTCTTCGTCCTCTTTCATCTTCCTGTTTAGTTTTACTTCTGGTGCATCTAAGCCATAAAGTCGGATTTCTTTTTTCAAATGAGTGAAGCGATTGCAAATGATGATGCTATCCCCATCAAGGACTTCTTCAATTTGCCAATGGGTTTCCACTATGTACGGTGCTTTTGCGTTGTATTGCATTGATTTTCAGTATTTTAAGTTATTGATAATCAAAGATAATGATTGAAATTTGTCTTATGAATTTTATCTAATTATTAATCCATTAAAACGTAAAAAAATGGCAAGACAGAAAGGTGTTATCAAGTATGTTGGAACTCTTGGAGATATCCGACATTTTAAAATTAAAGGTCAAGAAGGCTACTTTGCCGGAATGGTTGGTGGTCCAACTGGTGACCAAGTTCTATCCGCTCCAGAGTTCGAAAGAACTCGTGAGAATATGAACGAGTTTGGCGCTTGTGCCAAAGCTGGTAAATCGGTTCGTACTGGTTTATCACAAGTAATGAAGCAAATGGCGGATAGTCAAGTAACAGGAAGATTAACTTCAATTATGAAGAAAATCAACTTGGAAGACCAAACCGAAGCCAGAGGTTACAGAAAAATCGAAATCACTACACAACGTAGTTATTTGAAAGGATTTGAGTTTGACAAAAACACTTCTTTCAATGGGATTTTCAACGCTCCTTACTCATTAACTCACGGAGTTGATAGAGAAACTGGCGATTTTGTAGTGGATGCTTTTAATCCAGCGAATTTGGTTAATGCTCCATCTGGTGCAACCCATTTCCGTTTGATTACTTCGCTTTCCGTAGTGAGTGATTTTGAATACAACGCTACCACAAACAGTTATGATCCTATGGATGCTGATTTGAATGAGACAAACGATATTCAATACAGTGCCTTCTTGGACTTGTACGCTCCAGTTCCTGCAACCACAATTACAGCAACTTTACCTGGTGCAGTTCTTCCAACGGTAAATGTTACTGTTTTGCAATGTATCGGAATTGAGTTCTACCAACAAGTGGGTGGAAATTACTACTTGTTTGCAAGTGGCAACTGCTTGAAAGTTGAGGATGCTTTTTAAAAAAAGTCATTACAAATCCCTCATCAAAAGTGAGGGATTTTTTGTTTAATCTCAAGTCTATTAAAACTATGGAAAGCAAAATAATAAGAGTTGCACAAGGTAAAGAAAGTACACTCAGCCAGTTATACATCAACGGAATTTTTCAATGTTACTTGTTGGAGGATAAAATCAGAGAAGTTAAAATCGCTTCACAAACTGCCATTCCAAAAGGTGTTTTTAGTTTGAAGTTGAACACTTACGGAGCTAAAAATGTGGATTATAAAAAAGCTTTTGGAAAGTTGCATCAAGGAATGATAGAAATTACTGGTTTACCAAATTTCAGTTTTGTGTATATCCACACCGGAAACACCATCAAAGATACTGCCGGTTGTCCGCTTTGCGGTTTTGGATTTCAATTTGTTGATGGCAATTACCAAGTTTCTCAAAGTGTTGCAGCTTACAAAATGATTTATCCCAAGTTGGTTGCACTGACGACAGAACCGAACAACAAAATAGTAATTGAAAATAATTTTCAGTTTTAAAAAGTCCAAAAAATGGAAAATATCAACATCATCGCTACCCTTTTTGGAACTCTAATCACTTTATTACTTTCGATTGTAGCTTATTTCATCAAGCAATTACATACTGATTTTAAGAGTATGGAAAAAGATTTGGTTGAAGTAAAAACAATGGCTTTAATCATTAAAACCGAGTTCAAAAGTGGTAACGACTTATTGAACCAGAAAGTAGAATATTTAGAAAAACGAGTAAAAACAATTGAATTAACAATCTTAAAAAATCAAGATTATGAAAAATAAAAATATGAATGTAGTAGATAGAGCACTCGCTCCTACTCCAAAATGGTTTAAAATTCTTCGCACAGTAGGAATTGCTTTGGCTTCTGTTGGTGGTGTTATCATCGCTTCACCTGTTGCGTTGCCTGTCGGATTAGTTTCAGCAGCTGGATATTTGGTTCTTGGTGGAAGCATCATTTCGGTAGTTTCACAAACGGCGGTAAAAGCGGAAGAGCAACCAGAACCAAAGGAATAAAAATCCTTAAAAAAGACTTTAGAAGCTCCATTTTGTGGAGCTTTTTTTGTTTATAGCAGTCAATAAATGGCAATTGCTTTGCTTTTCTTCGATTTATTTAAGTGGTGCAATCATATTGCACTTATGTATCAGTTTGCTTGTAAATGAGGTGCAAACAATCCTAGTCCAGTTGGACCAGGATTGTTTTATTTTCTGCAATAGCGGTATAAAATTACTCTACGCATATCGTTTATGAGGTTGATATTTTCGTGAAATTGTTTTTCCTTTTGCTCCAGAAGTTTTAAAGCTGCAATGTGTTTAACGTGTTGCTCGTGTTCTTCCATCATAATTTTAGACCTTACAAAAAACTCTTTTTTGAAATCATTCAAACGTAAAAATGGAATTACGGAACCTACTAAATGTTGATGCCAAAATTTTGTTTTCCACAAACTATAAGCGATAAAATAAAGGTTTTCGCAGTCTTGTTCTAAATCAAAAATGACTACAAAACTATTAGTAAATGGCTCTTTTTGTGGCTTTCCGCTGTTCATCCCTTTGTTAAGTAGGAATAAATGGGGCTTCGAGTAAATCGTGCCTTTCTGGTGGGTTTTAATGATAAAATTCTGCATAACTTTCGGCTTTAAAAATTGATTAGATTTTGAATTTTTCGCGGATTTTCTCTTGAAATGCAGGTGTGCCTCGCTACGCTCGACCTATAAAATTTTTTTCGCCAAATGTTATTTTTAATTGGAAGCGAAGAATTATCATTTCAAAAGAAAAAATAAAAATTCCTTTTGGAATGGCAGTTTGCGATGCAATTTTCACTTCTCTAATTTTATCTTCTAACAAATAGCATTGAAATATTCCGTTAATG